>WLDE01000013.1 GCA_009704985.1 Actinomycetota bacterium
GCCGGCGGAGCAGCGCCCACGCCTCGGTGGGGGTGGCGCCGCTCGCCTGCACGGCACCGGCGCGGGCCGAGGCGGCACGGTCGGCCCGTTCGGCTTCGGCGATCCAGACCGGGGTGACGGACAGCAGGGTGCCGTCCCACGCTCGCACGTGGTTCTCGCGGTAGGTGAGGAAGGTGCGCCAGCCGGCCCGTTCGAGCACGCGGCGGTCGTGGTCGTCGAGCGGGTGACCGTGCCGGCGATCGCGGCGGGCACCGGCCGGGGAACCGGTGGACGGCGACGTGGCACCGGTGGGGGAGGGCAGGAGCATCGACATGCGATCACTGTGACAGAGGGGTGTTGTGGAACGTCAGTGCCGACAGGCTGTGACGATCCTGTGCACAGGGGGACGAACCCGGTGCACAACCGTGTGCGCAACGCGACGACGGCCCGGAACCGGTGCCACCCTGTGGACATCGGTTCGCGGGCCGTCGACGGGACGGACGGTCGGTGCCGGAGCGGATCGGGCCGCCGGGCACCCGTGGCTCAGGCCTCCGGCAGCGGGTAGTGGATGCCGGGGATGCCGCCGGCCATCGCCTCGTACCAGTCGGGCCGAGGCACCACACCCGGGTAGCCCTTGCCGACGCGAGGCGCGCTGTCCGCGTTCCACTCGTGGTGGATCGGCGGGATCTGGTACGTGCCGTTGGAGGCGTTGGTGCCACCGTCGACGAACAGGTCGTGGCCCGTGATGTAGGCGGCCATCGGCGAGCACAGGAACATCACCGGCCCGACGATCTCCTCGAGTTCGCCGACGCGGCGCATGGGCGTGCGGCTGGCGATCCACTTGTCCATGCCCATGCCCTCGAGCGCCGGCCGGACCATCTCGGTGATGATGAAGCCCGGCGAGACGGCGTTGACGCGCACGCCGCGGTCTGCCCACTCGCAGCCGAGCTGCTGGGTGATGCTGTGCACCGCGCCCTTGGCGGCGTTGTAGGCGATGACGCTGAGCTCGTTGGCGCCGGTGCCCATGATCGAGGCGATGTTGACGATCGAGCCGCCGCCCGTCTCGAGCATGTGGCGGCCGACCTCGCGGAGGTACAGGAACACGCCGTTGAGGTCGACGGCGAGGATCCGGTTCCAGGTCTCCATGTCGAAGCGCTCGGGCGCCATGCCGCGCAGGTCGGAGATGCCGGCGTTGTTGATGAGCGAGTCGATCTTGCCGTGCTCGGCGATGGCGGTCGACACCACTCGGACGACGTCGTCCTCGTTCGACACGTCGCCGGACACGACCGTGACCTTCGGTGAGCCCATCTCGCGGCACGTCGCTGCGACGCCTTCGAGCAGCTCGGCCGAGCGGGCCGTGAGGACCAGCGACGCACCCGCCTTGGCGAACCCGTGGGCGAAGCCCTCGCCCAGCCCGTACGACGCACCCGTGATCAGCACCGTCTTGCCCGTGAAGTCCATGCGTGGCTCCCTCGCCTCGGCCGGTCGCCCCCTGCGACCGGTTCCCGGCGTGCAGTCCACCACATCGCGTCCCACCCGTTCGTGTCGGGCAACCCGGACCATCGCCGTGCGGCGGCAGCCGGCCGTCGAGCGTCGTCAGGTGAGCTTGACGATCCCCATCTTCACGGCCATCAGCACCGCCTGGGTGCGGTCGCGGGCCTGCAGCTTCTCGTAGATGCTCGCCAGGTGGTTCTTCACCGTCTTCTGGCTGATGAACATCTTCTCCGCGACCTCGCTGGTGGCGAGTCCGTCGGCGATGTGCTGCAGCAGCTCCTCCTCGCGCGGCGACAGCAGCGAGACCGGGCCGTCCTCCTTCTTCGCCTCCTGCAGCATCACCTCGGCGAGGCGGGGCGACAGGATGCGGTCGCCGTTGGCGGCGAGCTTGATCGCCATGACGACCTCCTTCACGGAGGAGTCCTTCGTCATGTAGCCGACGGCGCCGGCCTTCATCGCCCGCTCGATCACCTCGCGGTCGATGTGCATGGTGAGGATCACGACGCGCTGGCGTGCATCGGCCTGCACGAGGCGCCGGGTGGCCTCGATGCCGTCGATCTGCGGCATGGAGACGTCCATCAGCACCACGTTGGGCTTGCTGTCGAGGGCGATCTTGATCGCCTCCTCGCCGTTGGACGCCTCGGCGATCACCGGGATGCCCTCGGTCTCGAGCGACCGCCGGAGCCCCTGGCGGAGCATGGTGTGGTCGTCGACGAGCATGACGGTGGGCGGCTTCACGACCGCACCTCGCCGGGGTCGAGCTCGACGGCGATGGTGGTACCGCCGCCGGGCGTGGACTCCACACGCAACGATGCGCCGATGCCGTGGGTGCGTTCGCGCATGCCGATCATGCCGTACCTATCGGCACGTCGGGGCCCGTTGTTGAGGCCGATCCCGTCGTCGCTCACCTGGAGCAGCACCCGGTCGGGGTGCGAGAGGTAGGTCACCCGCACCGTGGTGGCCTGGGCGTGGCGCTCGACGTTGGTGATCGCCTCGAGCGCGATCTGCCAGAGCTCGCGCTCCACCTGCCGTGGTGGCCGTGACGGGGCGTCGACGTGGGCCTCGGTGCGCAGCTGGCGGCGGTCGCCGACCCGTGCGAGGTGATCGCGCAGGGTGGCGGGCAGGTCGCGCTGGTCGGTGACGTCGGTGCGCAGGTCGTGGAGGGTCTCGCGGATCTCGTTGACGACGGCGGTGACCTGCTGGCGGAGGTCGACGAGCACCTCGTCGACGGGCCGTCCCTGTGCGGCGAGCTCCTGGGCACGGTCGACCTCGAACCCGAGGAACGCGAGCGACGACCCCACCTGGTCGTGGAGGTCGCGGGCGATGCGGCGCCGCTCCTCGCTGACGGTGGTGGAGCGGATCCGCCGGAACAACCGACTGTTGTCGATCGCGATGCCGAACGGCTCGGCCAGGCCGTGGAGGATCTCGGTGTGCTGCTGCGTGAGACCCTCGGGCCGGTCGGACTCCACGGCCAGCAGGCCCACCATGGTGCCGCGGGCCCGCAGCGCCGCGTACAGGCCGCTGCGCGCCGACGGCGAGAGTCCGGTGCCCGCGGGGAGATCGGCGATGCGCACGGTGCGCGGTGCGTCGATGGCCGCGCGGACCATCGACGGGGCGGTGGAGAGCGTCATCTGGGCCTGCGCGGTGTTGCCGGTGTTGCGGAAGACGTCCAGGCGTCCGTCCGTGTCGTCGAGCAGGTACAGCGCGAGCGAGTCGCAGGGCACGAGGGCGCGCACCCGCGAGAGGGTGGAGTCGACGACGTCATCGAGATCGAGCGACGCCGGCATGCTCTGCGCCACGCGCTGCAGTGCGAACAGCAGCGAGTTCGCCTCCGACAACCGGTTGACCCGACGGATCGCGGCTTCCTTCTGCCGGGCCGCGTCGAGCGCGGCCCGCTGCGACAGGCCGGTCGTGAACGCCACCACACCGAGCAGGCCCGCCCACATCGCGGCGTCCCTCGCTCCGGTGGCGACGCCGGCGTCGGGGACGTGCTGCACGGTGACGACGACCAGCGAGGCCACGATCAGCTGCGCTGCGAAGGCGCTGCCGGCGGCGAAGCCGGCCACCATCACCGACGGGATCAGCGTGAGCGCGAGCGGCGATGTCCAGGCGCCGGTGAGCATGACGAGGCCGGTGTGGAGCGCGTACTCCACCACGACGCGCAGCCGAATGCGATGGTCGTCGCGGTGGGGGATCGGTCGCACGATCGCGAACACGGCGTACAGGGCGGCGACCGCGAGTGCCACCCAGAGCTGCCAGTTCTCGGACGAGAGATCGTCGCGGCCCTGGACGACGGCGCCGGCGAGGGCCAGCAGGCGGAAGGGCCACATCGGCGCCGAGACCGTGAGGCTCGGGGTGCCGTCGACACCATCGGGAGAACGAGCGTCGATCGTGCCGGCCGGCAGGGCACTTCGGCGTCCGGGCCGGCGGCGCTCGACGAGGGGCCAGTTGACGTCGGTGGGCGATGGGCGGTCGGCCGGATCGGGGGAGTCCACGGCATGCGGATCGTCCGTGTCAGCCACCGGCGTGCATAGTAGTGAGCGTGATCCTCGTGGGACTGACAGGCGGCATCGGCTCGGGGAAGTCGACCGTGAGCGCGATGCTCGCCGAGCGCGGCGCGGTCGTGGTCGACGCCGACCAGGTGGTTCGCGACGTGCAGCAGCCCGGTTCGCCGGTGCTCGAGAAGATGGCCGAGCGCTTCGGCGCGCAGGTGATCGCGGAGGACGGCAGCCTCGATCGTGCCGCCGTGGCGGCGGTCGTGTTCACCGACCCCGACGCGCTGAAGGACCTCAACGCGATCGTGCACCCTGCCGTGGGCGCGGAGATGAACCGGCAGGTGATGGCGCAGCGCGACACGGACCGGGTGGTGGTGATGGACATCCCCCTGCTCACCGAGAACCCGCGCGAGGGCCTGCAGGCGATCGTGGTGGTCGACGTCGACCCCGAGGTGCAGGTGCGCCGTCTGGTGGAGGGCCGCGGGTTCGGCGAGGACGACGCCCGTGCGCGCATCGCGAAGCAGGCGACGCGTGAGCAACGGCTCGCCACCGCGACGCACGTGATCGACAACAGCGGCACGCTCGACGACCTCGTCCCGCAGGTCGACCGGCTGTGGTCGGCGCTCGTCGCGCTGCCCCAGCTGCCCGCCGACTGGGAGATGCCGGTGCGCCCGCCCAAGGTCGAGTCGCCGGCCGAGCCGCCGGCCGAGCCCGCTACCAGCTGAGCCGGGCCTCGGTCTCGTCGTCGATCACGCGGCCGGTGGGGACGAACCCGTACCGCTCGTAGAAGCGTCGGGGTCCGCCCACGCCCTCGACCCAGCTGGTGAGGAGCGACGAGTGGCCCTGTTCGCGCTGCCCGGCCACCACCGCGTCGAGCACGGCCCGCCCCACGCCGGAGCGCTGCCACCAGCGGTCGACGAGCAGGCGCCACAGGTACGGCTCGGGGTGTGCGTCGGTGACCTCGGCGAGCATCACGAACCCGGCCGGGTGGGTGGCGCCGTGGTGGTCGGTGACCTCCACACCCCGCAACCAGGGCACGACGGGCGCACCGTCGACCACCTCGGGGAAGAGCGCGTCGCGGTACGAGCCGAGCACGCTCGCGACGAACTGCTCCTGGTGCGGGTGCACGCGGAGATCGCCGTAGGTGCGGGCGAGGTGGTCGTCGAGCTCGACGAGGCGGATCGACGCGAACGAGGTGGGCCGGGTGAGCCAGGCGGCGCGTTCGTCGCGGAGCAGCCCGTACCTGAGGTCGTCGACCCACTCGCCGCGGACGGGGACGCTGCGGCGCGTGGTGCCCTCGGGGACGAAGCCGAGCAGGTCGAGGATCCGCATCGACGGGAGGTTGACCGGGTCGAGCGTCGCCGCGATGCGGTGGACGGGGGTGTGCGCGAACAGCGCGTCGACCATCGCCCCTGCGGCCTCCGACGCGTACCCGCGGCCCTGCTGCGTCGGGTCGAGCGTGTAGCCCAGGAAGGCGACCGCGCCACCGTCCTCGGGTGGACGGATCTCGACGTAGAGATCGCCGACCATCGAGCCGTCGTGCTCGATCGCGACGTTCACCGCCTCGCCGGGCGTGGGCCCCGACAGGTGCGCCTGCCGGCCGATGCCGGCGAGGGCGTCGTCGGGCGGGTACGGCAGCGGCCAGTCCTGGTAGCGGGCGACGTCGGGGTCGCCGCGGTAGGCGGCCATGAGCGGCGCGTCGGCCTCGACCGGCATCCGCAGCACGAGTCGTTCGGTCCGGAGGGGGAGGGGGATCGCGGCGTCCATCGGGCGCACATCGTGCCACGTCGAACGCACGTTCTGCTGGGGATTCGCCGGGGGTAGGCTCGGCGTCATGCCGACGCTCGCGATGACCGGTCAACCGTTCCAGGTGGTGTCCGAGTTCGAGCCGGCGGGCGACCAGCCCCGTGCGATCGAGCAGCTCAGCGAGGGCGTGCTGCGCGGCGACCGCTTCCAGACGCTGCTCGGCATCACCGGCTCGGGCAAGAGCGCCACGATCGCCTGGACGATCGAGAAGGTGCAGAAGCCGACGCTCATCCTCGCCCCGAACAAGTCGCTGGCCGCGCAGTTGGCTCAGGAGATGCGCGAGTTCTTCCCGAACAACCGGGTGGAGTACTTCGTCAGCTACTACGACTACTACCAGCCCGAGGCGTACATCGCGTCCAGCGACACGTACATCGAGAAGGACTCGTCGATCAACGACGAGATCGACCGGTTGCGTCACTCGGCCACCGCCGCGCTGCTCACCCGTCGCGACACCATCGTGGTCGCGTCGGTGTCGTGCATCTACGGCATGGGCAATCCCGAGGAGTACGCGGGCCAGTTGCTCGACCTGAGCGTGGGCGTCGACTACGACCAGCGCAGCATCCTGCGCCGCCTCGTCGACCTGCAGTTCGACCGCAACGACATGACGCTCGGCCGCGGCAAGTTCCGGGTGCGCGGCGACACCATCGAGGTCCACCCGTCGTACGAGGAGACGGTGCTGCGCATCGAGATGTTCGGCGACACCGTCGACCGGCTCACGATCGTCGATCCGCTCACGGGCGAGCAGCTGCGCGAGCTGAAGCGCACGCAGATCTTCCCGGCAACCCACTACGTGGCCGGCGACGAGCGGATGCGCAAGGCGGTGCTGGGCATCGAGGCCGAGCTGCAGGAGCGGCTGGCGTGGTTCGAGGCCAACGGCAAGTTGCTCGAGGCGCAGCGCCTCCGGATGCGCACCCAGTACGACCTGGAGATGATCCAGGAGGTCGGGTACTGCAACGGCATCGAGAACTACTCGATGCACATCGACGGGCGCAGCTACGGCGAGCCGCCGTTCACCCTGCTCGACTACTTCCCCGACGACTACCTGCTCGTGATCGACGAGAGCCACGTGGCCGTGCCGCAGCTCCACGGCCAGTACGAGGGCGACCGCAGCCGCAAGGACCAGCTGATCGAGCACGGGTTCCGCCTGCCGAGCGCCCGCGACAACCGCCCGCTGCGCTTCGAGGAGGTGATGGAGCGCGTGAACCAGGTGGTGTTCCTGTCGGCCACGCCCGCCGCCTACGAGCTGCGGGTGTCGCAGCAGGTGGTGGAGCAGATCGTCCGACCCACCGGTCTCGTCGACCCGGAAGCGATCGTCAAGCCGACGAAGGGCCAGATCGACGACATCATCGAGCAGGTCAACCAGCGCGTCGAGAAGGGCGATCGCGTGCTGATCACCACGCTCACGAAGAAGATGGCGGAGGACCTCACCGAGTACCTGCTCGAGCAGGGCCTCCGGGTGCGCTACCTCCACAGCAACGTCGACACCATCCAGCGCATCGAACTGCTGCGGGCCCTGCGGCTCGGCGAGTTCGACGTGCTCGTCGGCATCAACCTCCTGCGCGAGGGTCTCGACCTGCCCGAGGTCAGCCTGGTGTGCATCCTCGACGCCGACAAGGAGGGGTTCCTCCGCAGCGAGACGTCGCTCATCCAGACGATGGGTCGAGCGGCGCGCAACGTCGACGGGCAGGTGATCCTCTACGCCGACACGATCACCGACTCGATGCAGCGTGCGCTCGACGAGACGCAGCGCCGACGGCAGCGCCAGATCGCCTACAACACCGAGCACGGGATCAACCCGCAGACGATCCGCAAGGCGGTCGGAGACATCCTCTCGATGCTCGGCCTCGGCGGTGACGGCTCGGCGCCCGTGCCCGGGAAGGACCGCCGCCGCGAGCGCGAGCGCGACAAGGTGAAGCGCGAGCTGAAGACGCTGCCGCAGCAGGAGCTCGCCCGCCTCATCCAGACGCTGGAGGAGGAGATGCACCAGGCCGCGGCCGAGCTGAAGTTCGAGTACGCCGCACGCCTGCGTGACGAGGTGAACGAACTGCGGCGCGAGCTGCGCGACGCCGGCTGACCGGCGGGGCGGCGCGGCCGTCGCCGGCCGTCGCCGGCCGAGAGCGCCCTGCTCAGAGCAGATCGGTGAGGAGGTGGATGAGCAGTCCGGCGAGACCGCCGACCACGGTGCCGTTGATGCGGATGAACTGGAGGTCACGTCCCACCTGCAGTTCGAGGCGCCTGCCGGTGCTCTCCGCGTCCCAGCGCTCGACGGTGCTGGAGATCATGTTCGCCACCTCGTGGCGGTAGTTGGCCACCAGGTAGCCGCCTGCGGAGGCCACCCAGCGGTCGACCTTGCCCTGCAGCTCGGCGTCGTCGCGGAGCCGGTGGCCGAGCTGCGACAGGCTGAACGTCATCCGGCGGCGGAGCTCGCTGTCGGGGTCGACGGCCGCCTGCTCGAGCGAGTGCTTCACCTCGCCCCACAGCGACGCGATCCACGCCCGCACGTCGGGGTGTTCGAGCAGCTCCTCCTTCAGCTCCTCTCCCTTGCGCACGAGCTCCGGGTCGTCGCGGAGGCGCTGTGCGAACGCGATCACGCGCTGGTCGATCGAGCGTCGGACCTCGTGGTCGTGGTCGGTGCCGACGTCGTCGAGGAAGCGGTGCACGCCGGTGAAGATCTTGTCGAAGATGCGGTCGTCGATGCTCTCCGGCACCCACCAGGGCGACTCGTGCTGGAGGCGCTCGCGGAACGTGACCCGGTTGTCGTCGAGGAAGTTCTTGAGCCCGCTCATCGTTGCGTCGAGGAGACGCTGGTGGTGGCCGTTCTCCACCGCTACGTCGATCGCCCGGCCGACGAGCGGGGCGACCGGGGTGGCGCGGATGCGGCGCTCGACCATCGCCTCGATCGAGCCCGAGATCGCTGCGTCGTCGACCACCTCGAGCGCCCCACGGATGACGTCGCCCGCGGCGGACGAGGCCCGCAGCGCGTTGGCGGGGTGTGACAACCACTCGCCGAGTCGGGCGCCGACGTGGGCCTTGGCGAGGCGTTCGTTCAGCAGCTCCTCGGTGAGGAAGTTGTCCTGCACGAAGGTGCCGAGGGACTGGCCGATCTGGTCCTTGCGCTTCGGGATGATCGCCGTGTGGGGGATCGGCAGCCCGAGTGGGTGACGGAACAGGGCGGTGACGGCGAACCAGTCGGCGAGAGCACCCACCATCGCGGCCTCGGCGAACGCCTCGACGTAGCCGACCCACCCGGAGCGGTCGTCGAACGACCTCATGAGGACGAACAGCGCGGCCACGGCGACGAGCAGCCCGGTGGCCACCCACTTCATCCGACGCAGCTCGGCCGCGCGCTCCCGGTCGAGCAGGTCGGAGTCGGAGGCCATGCGTGCACGTTACGGAGCGCCCGGGTCCGCCGCGCATCACCCCGTGGCGTGCGATCAGCCGGGACGCTGCCGCGCCGGGCGGTCGCCTCGGATCACCAGGTGCTGGTGAGCGGGGCGCCGAGCACGGCGGTGAGCGACGACGCCGGCTGGGGCACCGCGAACAGGTAGCCCTGGCCGAAGCGGCAGCCGAGCTGCACCAGTCGGTCGCACTGCGCCTGGGTCTCCACGCCCTCGGCGATCACCTCGATCTCGTGCTCGGCAGCGCGCGTGAGGATGTGCGCGACTTCGGCGCACTCGCGGTCGCCGGCGGTCAACTGCTGGACGTGGCGGCGGTCGAGCTTGGCCCCGGAGATCGGCACACCGTCGAGCAGCGTGAGCGCGTCGAAGCTGTGCGGCACGTCGTCGAGCAGGAGCTTCACGCCGAGGTCGGCGAGGGTGCGCAGCTGACGCAGCGCCCCGGGGGTCAGCTCGTAGGCGATGCGCTCGTTGAGCTCGATCGTGATCGCGTCGGACTCGATGCCGTACTCGCCGAGGCGGCGTTCGACGAGTTCGGCGAGCCCGTGGTCGGGAACCCCGGCGAACTCGAGGTTGAGCGCCGCGCTGAGATCGGGGATGCTGTGCGTGAAGTCGGACAGGAACTGCAGCGACGAGCGCAGCATGCGGTCGAAGAGCCCCAGCATCGACGGTCCGGTGGAGTAGGCGTCGAGGAACGAGTCCGGGCCGAGCACACCGTCGGCCGTCTGCATCCGGGCGAGCGCCTCGATCGCGACGACCTCACCCGTCGACAGTTCGACGATCGGCTGGAAGTAGGCCACCATCCGGCCGTCCACCTCGCCCCAGGGGTCGGGCGACAGGTCGGCGGGGGTCTGCAGCACGACGACGCTCTTCGTCTCCGCCTCGGCGATCGAGCCGAGGGCGGCGGCCACCGACTCGCCGAGCCGCTGGAAGCGCGACGGGTCGACGTCGTCGTGGAGACACAGGAACGCAAGGGCGGTGCCGTCCTGGCCGGGCACGCCGAAGGCGGTCCCGATCGGGGTGGCGCTGATCGTCCAGATCGCGTCGGTCTCCTGGTGCAGGTACTGCAGCAGGTGCAGACCGATGCGACTCAAGGCCGCGTCGAGGCTCGGGCTCCCAACCATCGAGAGGTCTATCGGCACGGAGCGTGTCGGACTTCAACGATTCCCCCGATCTCGAGGCGCCGAACTTGAGGGAGGGTCCCGGGATCGGCGGTCCCACGGACCGTCGGACGGGACCAGCCGACACATGCGAAACCCGCCGACAGAACGTGTGTTCGGTGGGCCGGGAGAGTAGCGTGGCGCCCAATGCCGTCACCCTCCCCCAAGACCGCCGATCACGGGAGGCACGCCGCCGGGACGATCGTCGTCCGCGGTGCCCGTGAACACAACCTCAAGAACATCAGCGTCGATCTGCCGCGCGACCGGCTCATCGTGTTCACCGGCCTTTCCGGGTCCGGCAAGAGCAGCCTCGCGTTCGACACCATCTACGCCGAGGGCCAGCGCCGCTACGTCGAGAGCCTCAGCGCCTACGCGCGCCAGTTCCTCGGGCAGATGGACAAGCCCGACGTCGACGTGATCGAGGGCCTGTCTCCGGCCATCTCGATCGACCAGAAGTCCGCGAGCCGCAACCCGCGGTCCACCGTCGGCACGATCACCGAGGTCTACGACTACCTGCGCCTGCTGTTCGCCCGCATCGGTGTGCAGCACTGTCCCAACGACGACACCCGTCTCGAGCGCCAGACCCCGCAGCAGATCGTGGATCGCATCCTCGAGCTGCCGGAGGGCACCCGGTTCCAGGTGCTGGCCCCGGTGGTGCGCGGTCGCAAGGGCGAGTACGACACCCTGCTGCAGGACCTGTCGTCACAGGGCTTCGTGCGCGCCAAGATCGACGGCGAGGTCGTCGACATCGCCGAGTTCCTGAAGCGCGACGAGAAGCTCGCCCGCTACGAGAACCACCACATCGAGATCGTGGTCGACCGGCTCGTGCGGCGCGAGGGCATCGAGCGCCGGCTCACGGACTCGCTCGAGACCGCGCTGCGCCTCGCGGAGGGCGTCGCCCAGGTCGAGCTCGTCAACCGCGAGGGCCAGGACGACGAGACGCTCACGTTCAGCCAGCACCTCGTGTGCCCCAGCTGCGGCACGAGCTACGAGGAGCTCGCACCCCGCAACTTCTCGTTCAACTCGCCGTACGGCGCGTGCGAGAGCTGCGACGGCCTCGGCACCACCTTCGAGGTCGACCCGGAGCTGGTGGTGCCCGATCCCGACCAGAGCATCAACGACGGCGCCATCGCCCCCTGGCGCAGCGCGCACACCCAGTACTTCACCCGCATGCTGGAGGCGGTGGCCGACGCGTACGAGATCGACCTCGACGCGCCGTACCGCTCGCTCACCGCGAAGCAGCAGAAGATCGTCATGCACGGCGTCAGCGGCAACCTGCAGGTGAAGTACAAGAACCGCTACGGGCGCACCCGCCAGTACAACACCGCGTACGAGGGCGTGATCCCCTGGATCAAGCGTCGCCACGAGGGCGCCGACAGCGACTGGGCCCGCGAGCAGTACGAGGGCTACATGCGCCTCGTGCCGTGCCCGGCCTGCGACGGTGCCCGGCTCAAGCCGGCCTCGCTCGCCGTGCGGGTGAACGACAAGCACATCTCCGAGATCTGCGACATGAGCATCGGCGAGTCGTCGAAGTTCCTCGCCGGCCTCGAGCTCAGCGAGCGCGACCGCCTGATCGCCGAGCGGGTCACCAAGGAGATCAACGCCCGCCTGGGATTCCTGCTCGACGTCGGTCTCGACTACCTCACGCTCTCCCGGTCGGCCGGCACGCTGGCCGGCGGCGAGGCGCAGCGGATCCGCCTCGCGAGCCAGATCGGGTCGGGGCTGGTCGGCACCCTGTACGTGCTCGACGAGCCGTCCATCGGCCTGCACCAGCGCGACAACCGGCGCCTGATCGACACCCTCGTCCGGCTGCGCGACCTCGGCAACACGGTGCTCGTCGTGGAGCACGACGAGGACACGATCCGCGAGAGCGACTGGATCGTCGACATCGGCCCGGGGGCGGGCGAGCACGGTGGTGCCGTCGTGTACAGCGGCCCGGTGAAGGGCATCCTCAAGGCGAAGGACTCGATCACCGGTCAGTACCTCGCCGGCAAGCGCACCGTGCCCGTGCCGCAGCGGCGCCGGTCGCCGGGCGACCAGTGGCTGCGCGTGAAGGGTGCCCGCGAGCACAACCTGCGCAACATCGACGTCGACATCCCGCTCGGTTGCCTGGTCGCGGTGACCGGGGTGTCGGGCAGCGGCAAGAGCACCCTCGTGCGCGACATCCTGCTGCCGGTGCTGATGCAGCGGATCTACAAGAGCAAGGACGCGGCCGGCAAGCACAAGAAGGTCGAGGGCGTCGAGTTCCTCGACAAGGTCATCGACATGGACCAGTCGCCGATCGGTCGCACGCCGCGCTCCAACCCGGCCACCTACACGGGCGTGTTCGACAACATCCGCAAGCTGTTCGCCACAACGGCCGAGGCGAAGGTGCGCGGCTACCTGCCCGGTCGGTTCAGCTTCAACGTCGCCGGTGGTCGCTGCGAGGCGTGCGCGGGCGACGGCACGATCAAGATCGAGATGCACTTCCTGCCCGACGTGTACGTGCCGTGCGAGGTGTGCAAGGGCGACCGCTACAACCGCGACACGCTCGACATCACGTTCAAGGGCCGCAACATCGCCGAGGTGCTCGACATGCCGATCGCCGAGGCCGTCGAGTTCTTCTCGAACCAGCCGGCGATCGCCCGCCACATGCAGACGCTGATGGACGTCGGCCTGGGCTACGTGCGGCTCGGTCAGAGCGCGCCCACGCTGTCGGGCGGCGAGGCCCAGCGTGTGAAGCTCGCGAGCGAACTCGCGAAGCGCAGCACCGGCCACACGATCTACCTGCTCGACGAGCCGACCACGGGTCTGCACTTCGAGGACGTCCGCCGCCTGCTCACCGTGCTGTCACGGCTGGTCGACCAGGGCAACACCGTGCTGGTCATCGAGCACAACCTCGACGTCATCAAGACCGCCGACTGGATCGTCGACCTCGGCCCCGAGGGGGGCAGCGGCGGCGGCACCGTGGTGGCCGAGGGTCCGCCCGAGCACATCGCCACCGTCGACGCCAGCCACACCGGCCGCTTCCTGCGTCCCCTGCTCGGCATGTGACCGATCCGCGATGAGGAGCGTGCGGCCCTGGCGACCGCACCTCTCATCGCGTCGGCGCTGGGCGGACCCCGGAGCCGGGCAACCGCATCGTGCACACCCCCGGGGGTGTGTGACACTGCATCCGTGACGCTCCACACGCCACCGGTGCCCGTGCTCGACGACGACGAGCGCGCCGCACTGCAGCGTCGCACCCTCACCACCATCCGCATCGCCCAGGTGCCGTCGCAGGCTGCCGTCGCCGGCATGGTGGCGGTGGTGGCGCTGCTCGTCGGTGAGCTGATCGAGAACGACCGCCTCGCCGGCACCGGCAGCGCGATGTTCACCCTCGGTTCGGCCCTGGTGGCCGTGCCGTTGTCGGGCTTCATGCGCCGCCGCGGCCGCCGGCCGGGCCTCGTGCGGGCGTGGACCGCGGCGTCGATCGGTGCGTTCGTCGCGGCCGTGGCCGGACAGATCGGGTCCTTCCCGCTGTTCGTGGTCGGCATGCTCGCCTTCGGCGCCGGACAGGCCGCGGCGCTGCAGGGGCGCTTCGTCGCCGCCGACCTCGCCGGGCAGGACGACCGCGCCCGGGCGATCGGCTCGGTCGTGTGGGTCGGCACGTTGGGCGCCGCCTTCGGTCCGCTGCTCACGCCGTGGGAGCGCCGGGTGGCCGACGCAGCGGGGCTCGAACCGCTGGTCGGACCGTTCCTCTTCGCGTCCGTGTTCTTCGCGATCTCGGCCGTCGTGGTCGCCGTGCGGCTGCGACCCGACCCCCTCGTGGCCGCCGGGCTCACCGACCCCGACGCGCAGCGGGTGCGGCCGCTGCGTCAGGTGCGCAACGCCGCCCAGGTGGTGGCCACGCGGCCGATGGCGCAACTGGGCCTCGCGTCGATGGTGGTGTCGCAGACCGCGATGGTGGCGGTGATGACGATGACGCCGCCCTACATGAAGGACCACGACCACAGCGACCTCAGCGCCTACGTGATCGCGCTCCACATCGTCGGGATGTACGGGTTCTCACCGTTCGTGGGTCGTGCGGTGGAGCGGATCGGGCGGCGGGCGTCGATCATGGTCGGCTCGGTGGTGCTCGGGGCGGGGACGGCGATCTCGGTGGTGCTCGGCTATTCGGCGCCGGCGGTGTTCGTCGGCCTGTTCCTGCTCGGGGTGGGGTGGAGCTTCGGCCTGGTGGCCGGCAGCACGCTGCTCACCGAGTCCGTGCCGGTGGAGACCCGGGTGGAGGTGCAGGGTGGCGGCGACCTGCTGATGAGCCTGTTCGGCGGCGCGGCGGCGTTCGCCTCGGGCTTCGTGAAGGCGTCGTTCGGCTTCTCGACGCTGGCCTACGCGGGCAGCCTGCTGGCCCTGGCGATGCTCCTGTACGCCATGTCGAGCCGTCGCGAGGCCACCGCCGCCGCCTGACCTCGGGTCGGAGGTGCCCGACGTGGGCGCTCCGGACGTGCGCCCGCCCGGTGGATCAGTTGCCGCGGAGCCGCTTGCCGAGCTCGCTCAGCCGCTTGCGCTCGGCCTCGCTGAGGCCGACGGAGTTCATCTTGTCGAGGAGGCGATCCATCTCGGCCTGGTCGCCGGGGGAGGGGCCGGTCCACGGGCCCTGGCTCACCACGCGGTCGAAGTCGCGGCTCTGCTTCTTGCGCTTCGCCGGCTTGGCGGAGGGCCGGCCACCACGACTGGTGCTCTTGCCGCTCTTGCCGCCCGCGAGCTGGGGGATGAACCCCATCGTCTCGCGCAGCTCGCCGAACTGGCGCATCACGATCATCGCCAGCGCGATCGTGAGCAACAGCTGCATGAGGTTGCCCCACAGGCGGTCTCCGACGTACTGGAGCACGTCGAGCGCCACGAAGATGACGGCGATCAGCCAGGCCGGGATGCCGAAGAAGAACGGTGCGTTCGGCTGGTCGGCGGCGAAGATGCACAGCATCGCCGTGCCGAGCAGGCCGATGCCGACCGCCGCAGCGCCAGAGATCAGCAACGCCGTCACCACGGCAGCGGGGAAGATGATCAGGATCAGGACCAGGCGGGTGAACCGGACACGGCCGACCATCTCCTCGACCCGATGCCCGAAGATCCAGAAGAACACGAGCGAGATCAGCGCCCAGATCGTCGGCCTGGTCGCGATCGGCCAGGTGACGAGCCGCCACAGCTCGCCCTCGCGCACGAGTTCGGGGAAGAACACCAGGTTGAGCAGCGCGTCGGGACTGACGGCGTAGGCGAACATGGACAGGACGCCGAGACCGACGAGCAAGGCCGTCGTGGTGACGTCGAACCCGCCGAGTTTGAACCACCCGTCGCGGGGTCGGGGCTCGGGGAAGTTGAGCTGGAAGCGGCCGGTCACGCCCGGAACCCTACCGGCCGTAGCCTGGGGCTCGATGGTCACTCGTCCTCCCGCCGGCACCATCCCGGACACCCCCGGGTCGTACCAGTTCAAGGACGCGCTCGGCCGGGTGATCTACGTCGGCAAGGCGTCGAGCCTCCGCCAGCGGCTCTCGAACTACTTCCAGGATCCCCGCAACCTCCACCCGCGCACGGCGCAGATGGTGGCCACCGCGGAGACGGTGGAGTGGATCGAGGTCCGCAACGAGGTCGAGGCGCTCATGCTCGAGTACAGCCTCATCAAGCAGCACCGGCCGCGCTTCAACGTGCGGCTGCGCGACGACAAGAGCTATCCGTTCCTGGCCGTCACGATGGACGAGCAGTACCCGCGGGCGTTGGTGATGCGCGGCCGCAAGCGCAAGGGCGTGCGCTACTTCGGCCCGTACGCCCACGCCTACGCCATCCGCGAGACGCTCGACCTGCTGCTGCGGAGCTTCCCCATCCGCACGTGCAGCCCGGGCAAGTTCAACGAGCACCACCGACTCGGTCGGCCGTGCCTGCTGTTCCACATCGAGAAGTGCAGCGGTCCGTGTGTCGGCGAGATCGAGGAGATGCCGTACCGGCAGCTGGTGCACGAGCTGTGCGAGTTCCTCGACGGCGACACCGACGAGATCGTGCGCCGGCTCGAGCAGGACATGCGCGCGGCGGCCTCCGCGCTGGAGTACGAGCGCGCGGCCCGTCTCCGAGACCGGCTGGCCTCGGTGCAGCGCGCCGTCGAGAAGCAGCAGATGGTGGCCGAGCGGGGCGAGGACCTCGACGTGATCGGCATCGCCGACGACGAGCTCGAGGCGGCCGTGCAGGTGTTCTTCGTCCGCAAGGGTCGCGTGGTCGGCCGCAAGGGCTTCGTGCTCGACAAGGTGGAGGAGCTCACGCCGGGTGGGCTGGTCGACCGGATCATGGAGGAGATGTACGGCGACGAGCCCCCGGCCGGCGTGCCCAAGCAGGTGCTGGTCCCGGTGCCGAGCGACGACCAGGCCACCTACGAGGAGTGGCTCAGCCACCTGCGCGGGTCGCGGGTGCAGGTGCGGGTGCCGATGCGCGGTGACAAGCGGGCGTTGCACGAGACCGTCACCCGCAACGCCCGCGAGGAGTTCGTGCGTCACCGGCTGCGCCGCGCCGGCGACCACAACGCACGCAGCCGGGCGCTGACCGAGCTGCAGGACCTGCTGCTGCTGCCCGAGGCCCCGCTCCGCATCGAGTGCTACGACATGGCGCACCTGCAGGGCACCGACTACGTCGGCTCGATGGTGGTGCTCGAGGACGGGCTCCCGAACAAGCGTGAGTACCGCCGCTTCAAGGTGAAGGACGTACCGGGCAACGACGACTACGCCGCGATGGAGGAGGTGCTCACCCGTCGGCTCCGCGCCTATCTCGACGAGCGCGACCAGCCGATCGGCGAGCGTGGCGAACGACCGGGCAAGTTCGCCTACCCGCCGCAGCTGCTCCTCGTCGACGGTGGCAAGGGACAGCTCGGCGTGGCCGAGCGGGTGGTGCAGTCGCTCGGCCTCGCCGACGAGATCCCGATCGCGTCGCTCGCCAAGCGGTTCGAGGAGGTGTACCTGCCCGGTCGCGGTGAGCCGATCGAGATCCCGCGGGGGAGCGAGGCGTTGTTCATGCTGCAGCGCATCCGCGACGAGGCGCACCGGTTCGCCAACACCTTCCACCGCGAGCTGCGCGGCAAGCGGATGACGGCGAGTTCGCTCGACGGCATCCCGGGCCTGGGCGAGGCGCGGAAGAAGAAGTTGGTGCAGGCGCTGGGCGGGGTGAACGCCGTGAAACGGGCATCGCTCGAGACGCTGCAGGACCTGAGCTTCCTGCCCGACGCCGTCGCACTGGCGGTGTACACCAAGTTCCACCCGGACGGGGTCGACACCGCAGAGGCTTCGGGCGCCGCTGGCGCGCCGGTGAGCCTCACCGTGCGATCGGGATCAGCCGAAGGCGCTGAGCACCTCGGCGTGGAGTCGCTGGTAGGTGGCGAGTCGTTGCTCGGGGGTGGCGCCGAGGGTGAAGTCGGGGATCGCGAGCTCGTCGACCCCGGCCTCGACGTAGGTGCCGACGAGCTCGATCAATTCGGCGGGGCCGCCGATCAGTGAGCGGTCCTGCGGTGCCCGCTCGCGCAGCTTGTCGCGAGTGCGGTCGTCGTCGGTGAGGAAGAACAGCGCCTGACTCGACCGGCGCACGGTGTCCGGGTCGCGGCCGACCTGCTCGCACGCCCGCCGGAACACCTCGGTCCGCTTCGCCCGTTCGGTCGGGTTGCCCCACGTGTTCCAGACGTCGGCCCAGCGAGCCGTGATCCGCATCATCCGCGGGCTGCCGGTGCCGACGAGCAGCTCCATGCCGGTGGGTCGCGGGTCGAAGGGCACCGACTCGTCGTGCAGCAGCCCGTGGATCTGCTCGATCGCCCGCTCGAAGCGGGTGACGCGTTCGCCCGGCTCCGGCAGCTCGAAGCCGTAGGCCACGTGCTCGTTCACCTGCCAGCCCGCCCCGATGCCGAGCACGGCTCGCCCGCCGGTGACGTGGTCGACCGTGGCCGCCCGCTTGGTGAGCACCACGGGGTGGTGGATCGTCACCGGTGACACCATCGAGGTGAACGTGAGCCGAGGGACGACGGCGCCCAGCGCGGCGATCATCGTCCAGCACTCGTAGGCCGGCCCGCGGCCGACGCTGTCGTCGTCGGTCTGGGGCATGAAGTGGTCGGCATACCAGCAGCCGTGGAAGCCGGAGGACTCCGCCCAGGTGGCGAGCGCGAGCACCTCGTCCCAGGATCGTTCGTACGAGGGCCATACCGAGAAGCGCATGCCCCCGACCCTAGACACCCACCCGCGACGAGCGATGAGCGGCCGTGAGGGGCGCTCATCTCTCATCGAGGTGGTTCGGGCCTAGTCTCGCCGGGGTGAGCGACGATCTCTGGGAGACACACGCCGGGTGGTGGATCGACGGGTTCACCGACGGTGCCGACCCGGAGTACGAGGAGCAGATCCTGCCGCTGGCCGCCGAGGAGCTCGCCGGAGCCCGCCGGGTGCTCGACATCGGGTGCGGCGACGGTCAGGTGAGCCGGCTCGCCACCCGCCTCGGGGCGGAGGTCGTGGTGGGTCTCGACCCGACGTGGAACCAGATCGTGGTCGCGCACGAACGTGGCGGGGGAGCGGCGTTCCTGCGTGCCGGTGCCGGCGCGCTGCCGTTCGCCGACGCGTCCTTCGACGCAGTCGTCGCGTGCCTGGTGTTCGAGCACATCCGTGACGTCGACGACGCGATCGCGGAGGTGGCACGGGTGCTCACGCCCGGGGGTCGGTTCTGCTTCTTCCTGAACCACCCGCTGCTGCAGACCCCGAACAGCGGATGGATCGACGACCAGTTCCTCGACCCGCCCGAGCAGTACTGGCGGATCGGTCCGTACCTCGTGGAGGACGAGACGATCGAGGAGGTCGAGAAGAACGTGTTCATCCCGTTCATCCACCGACCCCTCAGCCGGTACGTGAACACCCTCGCGGCCAACGGGCTGCTGGTCGAGCGGATGGTCGAACCGGCCCCGCCGCCCGGCTTCCTGGCCCGTGCCGAGGAGTACGAGGCGGCCAGCACGATCCCCCGGCTGCTGTACCTCCGCACCCGGCGCATCGACGCGCCGACCCACTAGGGTTCGGCGCGTGACCGACGTCCTCGTCATCACCGGTCTCTCCGGGGCGGGCCGTTCTCAGGCGGCCGACGACCTCGAGGATCTCGGCTGGTTCGTGGTCGACAACCTGCCCGTCGAGCTGCTCGACAAGATCGTCGAGTTGGGCAGCGGCACCGGCGGCTTCACCCGGCTCGGGCTCGTGATCGGCCCGACGGCAGCTCCGGCCGACGTGCTCGACGGCATCCGGCGGCTGCGCCGCAGTCACCGCGTGCGGGTGATCTTCCTCGACGCCTCGACGCCCGAGCTCGTGAAGCGGTACGGCAGCAGCCGACGCAAGCACCCGCTCGACGACGGCAGCGCCGGCATCGCCGAGACGATCGAGCGCGAACGAGACCTGCTGGAGGGGGTGAAGGCCGAGGCCGACCTCGTGGTCGACACCTCCGACCTGAACGTCCACCAGCTGAAGGCCCTCATCTACGCCACCTTCGGAGACGAGCACATCCGGTCGAACATGCAGGTGGCGGTGACGTCGTTCGGCTTCAAGCACGGTCTGCCGCTCGACGTCGACCTGGTGATGGACGTGCGCTTCCTCCCGAACCCGCACTGGCAGGACGACCTCCGGCCGCTCACGGGTCTCGATCAACCGGTGCGCGACTACGTGCTCGGGCAGCCGTCGACCGCGGACTTCCTGGAGCGGTTCGAGCACCTGCTCGAACTCCTGATCCCGGCCTACGAGGCGGAGGGGAAGAGCTACCTGTCGATCGCGATCGGCTGCACCGGCGGGCAGCACCGATCGGTGGCGCTCACCGAGGTGCTCGCCGCCTGGCTCCGCGATCGGGGTCACCGTCCGCGGGTCACGCACCGCGATCTGCAGGAGTAGTCGCCGCCCGCGCACCACCTCCGCAGGCGGGTTCCCGGCGCGACCGGCGCCACGCCGGACCGTCCGCCGTTGACCGGGGTCGCCAGCTCCCGGCTCGACCGACCTCGGAGGCTCCTCTGGCTTCGTCACCCGCTCACGTCCCGCTGTTCGCTCCGGAGGAGCCCGCTGCGTTCGAGACGGTCTCGCAGCGGAACGCAGCGTCTCCCACCCTGCGTTCCGATCGCGCGGCGCCGGGTTCCGATCGCCCGCGTGCTGCAGCAGGTGCGGCGCCCGGGCCCCGACCGACGTGGCGCACGGACGGCGACGAGCTGATCGACCGAGCGATCGATGCGTTCAACGACTGGCGGGACACGGATCTGCGCGGGGTGCGGCACCTCCTGCGGCTCGACGCGTCGCTCGGTGCCCTGGCGTTCGACGCGATGTTGCGCGCCCTCGAGGCGGTGCGGTCGGGCGACCACCTCCGCGCCACCACCTGCCTGGTGGAGGCCGAGCAGCTGGGTGCCCGCGCGAACGAACCGAGGCTGGCGCTCGAGCTCGGCCTGGCCACCGGCTACGTGCTGCTCACGTTCGGCGAGCCGTTCGACGCCGCCGGGGCGCTCGATCACGTGTGGGCGACCGCCCCCGACGACCCCCGGCTCCGTCGCCGCGCGGCCGGTCTCCTCGCCGAGGCGGCGGCCCAGCTGGGCGAGGCCGAGGAAACGGACTGGTGGTGGCGGCAGGCGCTGCTCTGTGCTGGTGCCTGCGGTCCGGCGGCCGAGGCCACGGTGCTGCAGGGCATGGCGCACGTCGCGCTCCGCAACGCTGCGGCGAGCGGGGTCGGCGCGGAGCGTGAGGCACTCGCGTGCGGCGCACTCGCCGCAGTGGACGCCGCGGTGGAACGCCAGGCGCGTGCGGGACTCGAGGCCTCGGACCGGGACCGTCGCCGGAGCCGGCTGCTGGCGGGTGAGGCGTTGCTGCTGCTGGGTCGCACCACGGAGGGCCGCGACGCGCTCGCCGAGGTGGTGGCGACCGGTCGCGACGCAGCGCTCGGGGTGGACGACCTGCGCCCTCGCGCCCACCTGCTGTTGCTCGAGGTCGAGCTCGAGCGCGGTGACCTCGTCGCCGCAGCCCGTCACGGCGAGCGTGGCGTGGCGTCGTGCGGTGACCAGCGCCTCGAGACGACGCTCGCCCTGCTCGCCTCACGGTCGGCAGCGGTGCACGAGCGTGCCGGCGACGCGGTCGCTGCGTTGCGGTGCCGTCGTGTGGCCGCCGACGTGGAGGCGCGGCGGGCGCGGCGTCACGCCGATCCCGATGCGCTCGCGGTCGAACGTCAGCGCCACGACGCGCTCCGTGGCGCCCGGGCGGCCCGCTGGCACGGTGCGGTGCGACTCGCCGCCACGCTCGACCCGCTGACGTCGTCGCCGCACGATCCCACGACGTCACCTGCTTGACGAGGTGAGAACGATCGGCACCGTGGACCGCGACGCCCGAGGCAGAGCCGTCGCGTCGGCTCGGACGGAAGGATCGCTCGCACGGCTCGACGCGTGATCCCGCTCGCCGAGGAGGTGAGCCGCATCACCTCGCTCGGCGCCCGCCGCGGCTGACCACCGCGCGAATCCGTCGCCGCGCGCCATCGCCCGCGGCGATTCCCGTGATCGTCAGGAACGGTGACGACGGGACCTCCTTCCCTGCACGGAAGCCCAGGCCAGGACCGACCATTGGGTACAGTCGCATCGGCTCTCAGACCCCCACGGGTGTCCTCGACGCGAGGTCGCCCTGGTCCACTCAGGCAGGAAAGGACGGCCGTCATGACGGTTCGTGTAGGAATCAACGGCTTCGGGCGCATCGGGCGCAACTTCTTCCGGGCCGCCAAGCAGCGCGGTGTCGACATCGACATCGTCGCGGTCAACGATCTCGGTTCGCTCGAGACGATGGCACACCTCCTCAAGTACGACTCGGTGCTCGGCACGCTGCCCCAGACGATCAAGGCCACCAAGGGCGGCATCTCGGTCGACGGCGACGAGCTGAAGGTCCTCTCGGTCCGCGATCCGAAGGAGCTCCCGTGGGGCGAGCTCGGCGTCGACGTCGTGATCGAGTCGACCGGCATCTTCACCAAGCGCGACACCGCCGCCTACCACCTCGAGGGTGGAGCGCCGCTCGTCATCGTGTCGGCCCCGTGCGACGGTGCGGATGCCACGTTCGTGTACGGCGTGAACCACAAGGACTTCGACTTCAGCACGCAGAAGGTGATCTCCAACGCGAGCTGCACCACCAACTGCTTCGTGCCACTGGTGAAGGTGCTCGACGACGCGTTCGGCGTGGAGCAGGGCCTGATGCAGACCGTGCACGCCTACACGGGCGACCAGCAGTTGGTCGACGGCCCGCACAAGGACCTGCGCCGCGCCCGCGGTGCGGCCATCAACATCGTGCCGACGAGCACCGGCGCGGCCCGCGCGACCAGCCTCGTGCTGCAGAGCATGAAGGGCCGGCTCGACGGCACCTCGCTGCGCGTGCCGGTACCCACGGGTTCGGTGGTCGACTTCACCGCGAACCTGAAGACCGCCGCCACCGTCGAGCAGATCAACGCCGCGTTCAAGAAGGCTGCGTCCTCCGGGCCGCTCAAGGGCATCCTGCGCTACACCGAGGACCCGATCGTGTCGAGCGACATCCAGGGCGACCCGCACTCGAGCATCTTCGACGCCGGGCTCACGATGAGCATGGGCACGATGGTGAAGGTGCTGTCGTGGTACGACAACGAGTGGGGCTACTCGAACCGCCTCGTCGACACCACCCTCTTCGCCGGCGCCAAGGCCGCCAAGGCCTCCAAGGCCTCCAAGCGGAAGAAGTGAGCCGTCGCCGTGGCTGATCCGATCCGCTCGATCCCCACCCTCGAGGACCTGGGCGACGTCGCCGGCAGGCGCGTCCTGGTGCGCACCGACTTCAACGTCCCGATGGAGGGTGGCGTCATCACCGACGACTTCCGCATCCGGGCGGCGTTGCCCACCATCACCTGGCTCACCGAGCGCGGTGCCACGGTCGTCACGGCGTCACACCTCGGCCGCCCCAAGGGGCAGCCGAACCCGAAGTACTCGATGGACCCGGTGCGCGCTCGGCTGGCCGAGCTCGCACCGGGCGTCGAGCTGCTGGAGAACCTCCGGTTCGACCCGGGCGAGGAGGGCAACGACCCTGCGTTCGTGGCGAAGCTCGTCGAGGGCGTCGACGCCTACGTCGACGACGCGTTCGGCGCGTGCCACCGTGCGCACGCGTCGATCGTCGGCCCGCCGCAGACCCTGCCGTCGGCGATGGGCCTGCTGCTGCAGAAGGAGGTCGAGGTGCTCCTCGGTCTCCGTGAGCGCCCGAAGCACCCGTTCGTCGCCGTGCTCGGCGGCTCGAAGATCTCCGACAAGCTCGGCGTGGTGGAGGCCCTGCTGAACACCGTCGACTCGTTGGTGATCGGCGGGGCGATGTGCTTCACGTTCCTCGCCGCGCAGGGCCATCCGATCGGGGCCTCGCTGTGGGAGCCGGATCAGGTCGACACGTGCCGCCGCCTGCTCGAGACGGCGGGGGAGCGGGGCAAGACCATCCACCTCCCCGAGGACATCGTCGGCCTCGACGCCGACGGCAACTTCGCCACCTACGGCGTCCGTCTGCCGGAGGGGGCCAAGGGCTTCGACATCGGTCCGGGCACCGCGGCCGCGTTCACCGACATCATCATGGACGCCCGCACCGTGTTCTGGAACGGCCCGATGGGGATGTTCGAGGACGATCGCTTCGCTGCCGGCACCCGCACCGTCGCCCAGGCGATGGCCGACACCAAGGCCTTCACCGTGGTCGGCGGTGGCGACTCGGCCGCCGCGCTCGCGCAGTTCCGCCTCGACGACGAGGTCGACCACGTGTCGACCGGTGGCGGTGCGTCGCTCGAGCTGCTCGAGCTCGGCGACCTGCCGGGCCTCGAGGCGCTCCGCAACGCCCCGAACGCCCCGGGCGCCTGACACCGCCCCGCGCGCCGACGCGCGCCCCGTCCGTCCACCCACGACTCCACCCAGCACCGAAGGACCCGCCATGCGCAAGCCGCTCATCTCCGGCAACTGGAAGATGAACCACAACCACTTCGAGGCGATCCAGTTCGTCCAGAAGCTCGCGTACCTGGTGGGCAAGGAGGACTTCGCGCAGGTGGACGTGAGCATCCACCCGCCCTTCACCGACATCCGGTCGGTCCAGACCGTGATCGACGCGGACAAGTTCGAGTTCATCCTCGGCGCCCAGCACTGCCACTGGGAGGACAAGGGCGCGTTCACCGGCGAGGTCTCGCCGGTGTTCCTCGCGAAGCTCGGTGTGCGGTACGTGATCTGCGGTCACAGCGAGCGGCGCGAGCTGTTCGGCGAGACCGACGAGATGGTGAACCGGAAGGTGCAGGCGATCATCCGTCACGGGATGACGCCGATCATGTGCTGCGGCGAGACGCTCGCCGAGCGCGAGGCGGGCGAGACCGAGTCGAAGGTGCTCGGCCAGGTGCGGGCGGGGCTCGCCGGGCTGTCGGCGGACCAGATCGGGGCGATGGTGATCGCCTACGAGCCGATCTGGGCGATCGGCACGGGCAAGAACGCGACCGCCGAGGACGCCCAGACCGTGTGCGCGGCGATCCGCACTGCGATCGTCGAGCTCGCGGGCGAGGCCGCGGCGACGGAGATCCGCATCCAGTACGGCGGGTCGGTGAAGGCCGGCACGATCGCGGAGCTGATGGCCGGCCCCGACGTCGACGGTGCGCTCGTCGGTGGTGCCAGCCTCGACCCGGACGAGTTCGCCCGCATCGTCAAGCTCGGCGTCTGAGCGGCGTCCGTCTCGGGCCCGGCAATCCGTCTCGCCGCCCGTCTCGCCGCCCGTCGGTCTCCTCGACGCCTCGTCCGACGTAGCGTCGTCGGAGGTGCGACCGGTTCCCACCACCTCGGGTGAGCTGGTTCGTCGCGTCATGGAACGAACGAACCGACTTTTCGTACATCTGAAACACGCTGGCTACTCGCGGGTAACGAGAGGTGATAGCGTCGGGCCGCTCACGTCGATCGGGGAGGACGGCGTGAGGGTTCGGCAGGCGTCGAACGCCGTGGCACCGGATGCTGCGGGCGGTTCCGTCTGCCGGAGGCAACCTCCCTCCGAACCACCATCAGGAGGACAACCACGTGAGCACCACGAGGCGCGGCACCAAGTTCGCCGCACTTGTCGTGGGTCTCTCGCTCATCGCCGCAGCTTGTGGCGGTGACGACGAGGAGACCACGGCCACGGACGCCGAGACGACGGAGACCACCGCCGCCACCGAAGAGACCGACGCCCCTGCCACCACCGAGGCCAGCACCGACACCACCGAGGGCTCGACGGAGACCACGGCACCCGCGGTCGACGCCGCGATGACGGTCACCATCGACCTCGCCGAGGAGGCGGTGTGGGAGGACGGCTCGCCGATCACGGTCGCCGACTTCCAGTGCACCCTCGACGCGAACCTGAACACGCCCGGCTCGATCAGCACCGTGGGCTACGACCAGATCATCAGCGTCGAGGCCGGCGAGAGCGACAAGCAGGTCGTCGTGAACTTCTCGACCGTGTACGCACCGTTCAAGACGCTGTTCGGCGCCCTCATCAAGGCCGCTGCCGTCGAGGACTGCTCGGACATCTCGACCGACTTCCAGGACATCAACGAGACCTCGGGTCGTCCGTACATCATGGAGTCGTGGAGCCCCGAGCAGTCGGTGTTCGTCCCCAACGAGAACTACTGGGGCGACGACACTCCGGTCACCGAGCGCATCGTGATGGTGCCCTTCGCCGACGGCGACACCCAGAACGCCGCCCTGCTGGCCGGTGAGGTCGACTTCATCTACCCGCAGTTCTACGGTGGCATCACCGCCGCGCTGTCGGACCCGAACGTGACCAACAAGGTCGAGTTCGGTGGCGACTACGAGGCGTTCTACCTCCAGAGCGACCCGAACCGCGGTGGCCCGTTCTCGGACCCGGTCTTCCGTCAGGCGTTCGCCATGTCGATCGACCGTGAGGCCGTGTTCCAGCAGATCTACGTCCCGCTGGCCGACGGCCAGGGCTCGCTCCTCCAGTGCGGCCCGATCGTCCCCGGCCCGTACTGCCCCGAGAACGCGTTCGCCGACCAGTACGACCCCGAGGCCGCTGCGGCGCTCCTCGAGGAGAACGGCTGGGCGAAGGACGGCAGCGGCTTCTGGGCGAAGGACGGCGAGGCCCCGACGATCCGCTGGATCATCAACACCGGCAACGTCCGTCGTGAGAACACCCAGGCGTTCCTCATCCCGCTGCTCCAGGCCGCCGGCTTCAACGTCGTCGCCGACAACTGCGACGCCGCCTGCTACTTCCAGCAGCGTCTGCCAGCACTCGACTACGACATGGCGATGTACATCAGCACCGCCCCGCCGGACCCGGGCTACCTGACGCCGGCCTTCGCCTGCGACCAGATCCCGAGCGACGAGAACGACCAGCAGGGTCAGAACTCGACCGGCTGGTGCAACGAGGAGGCCACCGCGAAGCTGAAGGAGGCCGACATCACCGTCGAGGAGGAGGCTCGCGCCACCCTCATCAAGGACGCCATCACGCTGATGGCGGGCGACTACGTGATGCTCCCGCTGTTCCAGTTCCCGAAGGCCGGCTTCTGGCGCACCGACAAGGTGGGCGGCCCGGTCGATGCCGAGCTGAACAACTACACGGCGTTCATCAACTTCCACCAGTGGGAGGACGTCGACGGTGATGGCCAGATCATCATCGGTGCCGAGCAGTGGCCGGAGTGCCTCAACCCGGTGACGGAGTGCGCCAACTCGTCGTGGATGGTGTGGACCACCGTGTTCCCGCTGCTCCCCGGTGTGTGGGCCACCACGAACGAAGGCACGTACGAGATCACCAACCTGGTGACCGGCGAGCCCGAGGTCGTCGTCAACGGCTGAGCCCGTTCCCGATCCGGTGGACCGGACGTCGGCTCTCGTGAGCCGGACTACAGTCCACCGACATCTCAGTTGACCGTGACACGGGGTCGGCCCCCACAAGGGGCCGGCCCCGTGCTCACACTGGACCCGGAGGGCGACCGCCCTCCATCGCAAAGGGGTGAGGCGTGCTCCGTTTCGTGTTGAGGCGCCTGTTCTGGGCGGTCCCGATGACCATCGTGGTGACGTTCCTCGTGTACGTGGCCCTCCGGATGGGCACCGATCCGCTCGCCAGCTATCTCCGCGTGAACCAGCGTGCGTCGGAGAAGAAGATCCAGCAGTACATCGAGACCAACGGCCTCTACGAGGGCTTCGGCGGCTACCTGCGGGGGTACGTGCAGTGGCTCGGCGGGTTCATCACCGGTGACTGGCCGCGCAGCATCAAGGGCAGCCGCGAGGTGTGGCCCGAGTTCAAGGACTCGATGATGAACACGCTGCGACTGGGCATCACCTCGACAGTGATCGGCATCACGATCGGGCTCGGCATCGGCATCTTCGTCGCCCTGAAGCCCGGCAGCCTGCGCGACTCCACGACGAACACGTTCGCCTTCATCGCCGTCTCCACCCCGCCCTACGTGTCGGCGCTGATCCTGCAGCTGGTCTTCGCGGTCTACTGGACGCGCTGGGGGTTCGGCGACAAGCCCCTCCTCCCGACGTCGGGCGTGTACCCGCCGGGCCATCAGGGCTTCGACCTCGGCCTGATGATCAAGCACATGGTGCTGCCGGTCACGGTGGTGGTCATCCAGGTCATCGCCGTGTACGCCCGCTACATGCGTGCCTCGCTGCTCGAGGTGTTGAACAGCGAGTACATGCGCACCGCCCGCTCGAAGGGCATCAGCGAACGCCGCGTGCTGGTGCGCCACGCCCTGCGCAACGCGCTCATCCCGATCGTCACCGTCGCGGCGATCGACGTCGGTGCGATCCTCGGCGGTCTCATCATCACCGAGAACATCTTCGGCTACCCGGGCCTCGGCAAGTTCTTCCTCGACGCCTACGGCGAGGGTGACTTCCCGGTGCTGATGCCGTGGATGTTCTTCTTCACCGTCGTCGTCATCCTGTTCAACCTGCTCGCCGACGTCTCGTACGCCTGGCTCGACCCGAGGATCCGCCTTGGCTGACACCGCCGCCACCTCCATCGCGTCCGCTGCCCCGTCGACGACGTCGGATGCCGCGCAGGGCCTCGACACCACGCCGCTGTCGCCGACGCGGCTCGCCGTCAAGCGCTACCTCCACCACAAGGGTGCCGTGGTCGCGCTCGTGGTGCTGTCGGCCATGATCCTGTTCGTCGTGTTCGCCCCGCTCACCGCCCGATACGGCGTGAACGAAGCGGTGTTCCCGATCAGCGAGGGGCCGAACCAGTGGCTCTCACCGCGATCGATCGCCTGGTTCGGCACGGACGCGATCGGACGCGACCTCTACTCGCGGTTGATCTACGGCCTCCGGGTGTCGATCTTCATCGGCGTCGCCGCGGCGGTCATGGGCACGGTGCTCGGCGTCGCGATCGGTGCGCTCGCCGGCATGCGCGGCGGATTGGTCGACGACGTGCTGATGCGTGTCACCGACATCTTCCTCGCCTTCCCGTTCCTCGTGACCCTCCTCGTGGTCCGCAGCTTCATCGGCAGCCTCGGGTTCCTCGAACCGATCGTGGGGGAGCCGACGTCGATCCGCTTCGTGATCTTCCTGTTCGTGAGCTTCGGCTGGATGGGCGTCGCGCGGCTCATGCGTGGGCAGGTGCTGGCGCTCAAGGAGCGCGAGTTCGTCGAGGCCTCCCGTGCGCTCGGTGCGAGCAACACCCGCATCGTGATCAAGCACCTCGTCCCCAACTCGGTCGGACCGATCCTGGTGGCGCTCACGTTCGCCGTCTCGGGTTCGATCGTCGGTGAGGCGACCCTCGGCTTCTTCGGGTTCGGCCCCCAGCCGGGCGCCGGTCAGACGTCGCTCGGCAACCTGGTCGGGGACGCCCGCAGCGAACTGCTCCCCGGCTACTGGTGGCTCGTCCTGTTCCCGTGCGTGCTGCTGGTGCTCGTCACCCTGTGCGTGAACTTCATCGGTGACGGTCTCCGCGACGCCACCGACCCCAAGCTGGACATGGGCGGCAACTGATGAGCGGCGAGGTGGTGCTGTCGCTGCGTGACTTCCGCGTCTCGTTCTCGACGCTGCTCGGGCCGGTGCAGGCGGTGCGGGGCGTGGACCTCGACGTCGCAGCGGGGGAGATCGTCGGCGTCGTCGGGGAGTCGGGCTCGGGCAAGTCGGTGACGTTCCTCGGCATGATGGGCCTGCTGCCCAAGAGCGCGAAGATCGAGGGCTCGGCCACGGTGCGCGGCACCGAGCTGGTGGGGGCCAAGCCCAAGCTGATGCGCCAGGTGCGCGGCAAGCGCGTGGCGATGATCTTCCAGGATCCGCTGTCGGCGCTGAACCCGACGCACAAGATCGGCAACCAGATCGTCGAGATGATCCGGGCGCACCAGTCGATGCCGAAGGACGCCGCGATGCGCCGCGCGATCGAGCTGCTCGACGTGGTCGGCATCCCGCAGCCCGACCAGCGCGCCCGCCAGTACCCGCACGAGTTCTCCGGCGGCATGCGCCAGCGCGTGATGATCGCGATGGCGATCGCGAACGACCCCGAGGTGCTGATCGCGGACGAGCCCACGACGGCGCTCGACGTGACGGTGCAGGCACAGATCCTCGAGGTGCTGCAGCGCATCCAGCGCGACCTCGGCACCGCGATCGTGCTGATCACCCACGACCTCGGCGTGGTCGCCCGTGTGGCCGACCGGGTGCAGGTGATGTACGCCGGCCGTGCGGCCGAGCGTGGCACCGTCGACGACATCTTCGCCCACTCGGTGCATCCGTACACGCGTGGCCTGATGGCCTCGCTGCCGAGCGTGTCGGGCGAGCGACTGATCCCGATCCCGGGTGCGCCGCCGAACATGCTGAACCCACCGCCCGGGTGTGCGTTCGCGCCCCGCTGCATCCACGCCGTCGACAAGTGCCGGACGGGTGCGCCGCCGTCGCTCGCCCAGGTCGGATCCAACGAGACGGCGTGCGTTCGTGCCCAGGACAACGAGCTCGAGGTGATCACCGGTGTCTGACGCCCCCTCCACGTCGACCACGCGCTCGGCCATCGCTGCCGAGAACCCGATCCTGCAGGTGAAGGGCCTCGTCAAGCACTTCGCCGTGCGCTCGTCGAAGGGCCTGCGCGTCGTCCAGCGGACGGTGCAGGCCGTCAGCGACGTCTCGTTCGAGGTCGCTCGCGGCCGCACGCTCGGCGTGGTGGGCGAGTCCGGCTCGGGCAAGACCACCGTGGGTCGCTGCATCCTGCGCCTGATCGAGCCGACCGCGGGATCGGTGGTGTTCGACGGCAAGGAGCTCGTCGGCATGCCGGTCAAACAGTTGCGCGGCCTGCGCCGCGACATGCAGATCGTCTTCCAGGATCCGTACGCGTCGCTCGACCCGCGGCGCACGGTGCAGGACGCGATCACCGAGCCGTTCGAGATCCAGAAGATCCGGGTCGACGCCCGCGCGAAGGCAGCCGAGCTGCTCGAGCTGGTCGGCCTCGCCCCGGACCACGCCCGCCGCTTCCCGCACGAGTTCTCCGGCGGTCAGCGTCAGCGCATCGGCATCGCCCGGGCGCTCGCCCTGAACCCGAAGATGATCGTGCTCGACGAGCCGGTGTCGGCGCTCGACGTGAGCATCCAGGCGGGTGTGATCAACCTGCTCCAGGACCTCCAGTCCGAGCTCGGCCTGTCGTACCTCTTCATCGCCCACGACCTGTCGGTGGTGCGCCACATCAGCGACCTGGTGGCCGTGATGTACCTCGGCAAGATCATGGAGATCGGCCCGGCCGAGCAGCTGTACACGGCGCCGTTGCACCCGTACACGCAGTCTCTGCTGTCGGCGATCCCCGAGCCCGATCCGGTCACGGAACGCACCCGTGAGCGGATCCTGCTGCAGGGCGACGTGCCGAGCCCGATCAACCCGCCGAGCGGGTGCCGGTTCCGCACGCGCTGCCCGATCGCGAAGGACATCTGCGCCGAGGAGGAGCCCGCGCTCGTCGACCGTGGGCTCGGCCACCCGGTGGCCTGCCACTTCGCCGACGTGTTCCCGGTGAAGGTGCTCGCACCGCGGCCGTCGAGCACCGCCCTCTGAGCGGGCTCACCCGATAGGATCGATCGCCGTGCGTGACCTCGTCCTGTACCTCGTGCTGATCATCAACCTGGTGTCCATGGTGGCCATGGTGGCGGGCATCCTCATGCACTCGGGCCGAGGCGGTGGTCTGAGCGACATGTTCGGTGGTGGCGGCTCGGCCGCGCTGGGGTCGTCGGCCGCCGAGCGGAACCTCAACCGGATCACCACGGTGTTCGCGCTGGTGTGGTTCCTCACCGTCATCGCGCTCGGTTTCCTGTTGGTCCGGAGCTGAGGTCGCGGTAGATTCAGTGCCCCACGTCGAAGTGGCGAAATAGGCAGACGCGCTAGCTTGAGGGGCTAGTGGGAGAAATCCCGTGGGGGTTCAAGTCCCCCCTTCGACACCAACGAAAGCCCAGGCCCGAGGCCTGGGTTTTCTGCGTTTTCGTCGGGTCCCCACCGCTCGATGTTTGGCATGATGCGGTCCATGGCGACCGCCGTGGGGGAGCGCGATCAGTTCTCATGAGTGCCACTGCGCCCGTGCAGTCCGAGGAGTTGTACTCGCCCGAGCACCTCGCCGACCCGCATCCGCTGTGGCGCAGGATGATGCACGACCATCCGATCTTCTTCGACGAGATCTCGCGCACGTGGATCGTGACCCGCTACGCGGACGTCGCCGAGGTGTTCCGCGACCACGAGACCTACGCCAACGGGCCCTACGAGCGTTCGACGGGCGTCGTGTTCGGCAGGACCATCCTGCAGATGGGCGGCATCGAGCACGTCCAGCAGCGATCGATCGTGGCTCCCGAGTTCGTGGGCAGGCGGCTCGAGGCGTTCGCCCCCGCCATCGGCCGCGCGATCGACGCGCTCATCGCCCGATTCGGATCCGCCCAACCCCTCGACCTCGTCGCGTGGTTCACCACGTGGCTGCCGATCAACGTGATCGTCGACATGCTCGGCTTCGACCTCACCGGTCGCGAGGACGTGTTCCACCGCTGGTACTCCGAGATGATGGACGGCCTGGCACCGCGGGCGGAGTTGCGGGCGAAGGGCATCGCCGCTCACGAGGAGGTGTGCACGTTCGTCGACCCGCAGATCGCGCAGCGCCGCGCCTGCTCCGGGCCCGACCTGCTCACGCGGCTCGTGGAGGCCGAGGCCGGTGGGCGGTCGCTGACCGACGACGAGATCAAGAGCTTCGTGTCGCTCATGCTCGTGGCCGGTGGCGAGACGACCGACAAGGCCATCGCCAACCTGTGGTGGAACCTGTTGCGCGTGCCCGAGGCGCTGGCGGAGGTGACGGCGGACCCCGCGCTTCTCGACGCCGCCTTCACCGAGACGATGCGTCGCGACGGACCGGTGCTGTACGAGGCACGCGACGTGACCCGAGACGTCGAGTGGTACGGCACGACCGTCCCCGCCGGCTCGGTCGTCCGGGCCTGCCTCGGTTCGGCCAACAGCGACGAGACGGTCTTCGACGATCCACGCACGTTCACACTCCACCGCTCCGACCTCCACCTCGGCAAGGAGTTGCGCAACGGCGGCCCCTACCCGAACGACCTCGCCGGACATCTCGGTTTCGGCCTCGGCAAGCACTTCTGCCTCGGGTACGAGCTGGCCCGAGCCGAGGCCGTGCTCGGGTCGCAGCGGCTGCTGGAGACCCTGCCGAACGTGCGGCCTGCCGGTGAGCTCCCGCCGCTCGTGATGATCCGAAGCTTCCGGGCCGCGCAGACCCTGCCGGTCACCTACGGCTGACCCGGTCGCAGCGAAACCGGACGACGCGAACCCGGACGACGCGAACCCGGACGACGCGAACCCGGACGACGCGAACCCGGACGACGCGAAGCCGGACGACGCGAAGCCGGACGACGCGAACCGGTTACGGTGCAGCCATGTCCGGACAGCGAGTCTCAGCCACCCGTCGCATCGCCGCACCCGTGGCCGCCATCTGGGCGGTCGTCGCCGATCCGGCCGGGCACGTGCGCATCGACGGGTCGGGCATGCTCGACGCCGCGCCCGATGCGCAGCCGATCACCGAGGTCGGCCAGACCTTCGACGTGCACATGGACCGCACGCCGCTCGGCGACATCCCGGGGCTCACGAAGTACAGCGTGCGCAACACGGTCACCCAGGTCGACCCGGGCCGGCTGGTGGAGTGGACGATCGGCGCGGTCGATCAGCCGCCGCTCGGGCACGTGTACGGCTGGCAGCTCGACCCGGTCGACGACGGCACCACCGACGTGACCAACTACTGCGACTGGACCGGCATCACGCCCGAGCTCCGTGCACGCCGGCCCGACTGGCCGATCGTGCCCGTGTCGATGCTCGAGGAGTCCGTCGCCAAGCTGGAACGCCTCGTCCTCGAGGGCTGAACCTGCCCCGGGGCCCGAGTCGCTGCTCGGCTCGGCTGTGGCCTCCGGCTCGTCGTGTGCGTACCCTCGCCTCCGTGCTGATCGTGGGGATGACGGGCGGGATCGGGTCGGGCAAGTCGACGGTGGCTGCGCTGCTGGCCGGTCGTGGCGCAGTGATCGTCGACGTCGACGCCCTCGGCCGGGTGGTGATCGCGCCTGGTGGTCGTGCGCAAGCCGCGGTGATCGCCGAGTTCGGTGACGCGATCGTCGACGATGGTGGCCACATCGATCGCGCGGCGCTGGCGCGACAGGTGTTCGGTCGTCCGGACGAGCTCGCTCGGCTCTCCGCCATCAGCCATCCGGCGATCAACGCCGAGCTCGCCGACGTCCTGGATGCGCAGGCGTCGGACGCGATCGTGGTGCTCGACATGGCGATCCTCGTGGAGAGCACGTTGGGTCGTGGCGATCCGGCGCACTCGTACTCCAAGGTCGTCGTGGTGGAGGCGCCCGAGGAGCTGCGTGTCGCCCGGGCGGTGGCCCGTGGGATGGCGGAGGCCGACGTGCGTGCCCGCATCGCGTCGCAGGCCACCGACGAGCAGCGGCGGGCGGTGGCGGACGCGGTCGTCGTCAACGACGGGGATCTCGCCGCCCTCGAGGCACGCGTGGCCGACCTGTGGCAGACGATCGTCGCATGGGCCGCCGCCTGATCAGTCCGTGAGACGCGCCATCGCGACGTCGAGCGTGGCGAGCTGGTGCTCCGGTGGCCAGGTCTCGGGGTCGAACAGCGCCTGCACGGCGATGCCGTCGACGGCGGCGATCAGTCGCTCGGCGAGGGCTTGCGCCTCGGCGCCGGAGGCGAGTTCGGCCTTCTCGACGAGCCGGGTGACGTTGTCGCGGAACTCGCGATAGGCGTCGCGCTGGGCCGTGGCCAGCTCGTCGTCGCCGGCCGCCTGAGCGCAGAACGCGACGGTGACCATCCAGTGCCGGCGGCGGTCGTCGTCGAGGGGGAGCGCACCCTCGAGCGACGCCCGCAGGGCACGGCTCGGCTCGGTCGGGCGCGAGCCGCCGACGGTGCGTCGACGCGACAGCGAGGCCTGGAACGTGCAGAGCAGCAGTTCCCGCTTGTCCGCGAAGTAGTGGGTGAGGCTGCCGGTGCTGAGGCCCGCCTCGGCGGCGACGTCGCGCATCGTGGCCGCGCCGATGCCGGCGCGCGCGATGAGCCGTGCGGCGGCGTCGGTGAGCTCCTCGCGCCGTTCCTCGACGTCCACGAACCGGGGCATGCGTCCTTGATCGTAGTACAGACGTTGTATAACGTGTGTTCCACGTCGGTCGCCCGGTCTCCCATCCCGGCGGACGCAGCTCTGGCACAAGGGGGTCGCCACATGGTCTACGCCGCATCCCGCGGGGACGTCCCGGTCCGTCTCGGACCCAGCGTCAAGAACGTCCCGGACTACGGGCCGAGCACGATGAGCGTGGAGTGCTACCGCGACCCGGTGCAGTTCGAGCTCGAGCGCGAGAAGGTGCTCACCAAGAGCTGGCTCGTCGCGTGCCGCACCGAGCAGATCCCCAACCCGGGCGACTGGCACAGCTACGAGGGCCACGGCGAGACGGTGGTGATGGTGCGCCAGCCCGACGGCAGCGTGGCCGCGTTCCACAACGTGTGCATGCACCGCGGCCCGTCGTTCGTGCCCGAGTGGTCGGGCTGCGGCGCCCGCCGCTTCACCTGCCCGTACCACGGGTGGGTGTACGACACCACCGGCAAGCTCGTCGGTCTGCCCGAGCGGCAGGACTTCAGCGAGGAGCACCTCCGCGACGTGCGCGCCCCGGCGGTTGCGGCCGAGGAGTGGGGCGGCTTCGTCTGGATCAACATGGCCGGCCCCGGCAACTGCGTGTCGCTGCGCGAGTGGATCGGGGAGGAGATCCTCGCCGACCTCGGTCAGTTCAAGATGGAGGACATGGTCCTCCACGACCTGATCGAGTGGGACGTGCCGGTGAGCTACAAGGCGATCGTCGACGGCTTCAACGAGATCTACCACACGATCGAACTGCACCACGTCTCACCCGAGTTCGTGCGCTCGGCCCGCGACACCTCCTTCATCATCCTCGACCGCGACCTCCACACCGAGCAGGGCCCGCGCCCCACGAACTACATGTGCTTCGTGCCGCGGCCCGACACGCGCGACCAGCTCGCCGAGGACTGGGACCACCACAAGTACGCGATCTGCCACTACGTCGTGTTCCCGAACACCGTGTTCAACTGCAACCCCGAGCACATCCAGGTGTTCAACCCGATCCCGATCGACGTGGACCGCACCAAGTTCCTCACGTGGCAGCTGATCTACCCGGGCGACCGCAACGACCCCGAGTACGAGAAGTACTTCCAGCGGATGAGCAAGCACTGGGAGGGGCTGAAGGTCGTCGTCGGCGAGGACATCGGCATCTACCAGCAGCTGAAGCGCACCAAGCGCTCGAGCGCCTACCAGCAGCACATCCTCAGCGAGCGTGAGTGCAAGCTGGCGCACTACCACGAGCAGATGGCCAAGCTCATCAGCAGCTGATGCGATTCCGCTCGCTTCGGCGGCAACGTGTCGACGAACGTCGTCGCACCACCACGCACCGGCCGGTCGCGTGATCACCCACGTCGCCGCTCACGGTCGCGATCGGGTCGGAGGTGCGACCGTCAGCACTTCCGGGCGACGATGCTGCCGACGCTGTAGCCGGCGCCGAAGCTGCAGATCACGCCCACGTCGCCGCTCACCAGGTCGGCGCGGTGCCGGTGGAACGCGATCACGGAGCCGGCCGAGCTGGTGTTCGCGAACTCGTCGAGCACCACCGGCGCCTCGTCGTCGGTGGGCACCCGACCGAGCACCCCCTTCGCGATGAGCTGGTTCATCTTCAGGTTGGCCTGGTGGAGCCAGAACCGCCGCACGGCTGCTGCGTCGAGCGACAGCGCGTCGAGATGGCCGGTGATGTGGGTGGCCACCATCGGGCACACCTCCTTGAACACCTGCTGGCCGCGCTGGCGGAAGATGAGGTCGTGCGGGTCGCGCTCCTCGCCGGGGCGCGCCTCGCTGGAGTTCAGGAACCCGAAGTCGTTGCGGATGTTGTTCGAGAACTGCGTCTCCAGCTTGGTGCCGAGCACCACCCAGCGTTCCGCTCCGGTGGCGTCGTCGGCGCGCTCCATCACCACCGCGGTGCAGGCGTCGCCGAAGATGAAGTGGAAGTCGCGCAGCTCGAAGTTGTTGTGACCGGACGTGATCTCCGGGTTCACCACGACGACACAGCGCGCCGAGCCGCTCCGCAGCGCGTCCGCCGCCGCCTGCATCGAGAAGGTCGCGGAGCTGCACGCCACGTTCATGTCGTACGCCCAGCCGCCGGCCCCGAGCGCATGCTGGATCTCGATCGACACAGCCGGGTAGGCGCGCTGCAGGTTGGAGCAGCCGACGATGATCGCATCGACCTCGTCGGGCCGTCGTCCCGCCTGGTCGAGCGCCTCCATGATCGCCGGGATCGCCATCTCGGCCTGGATGCCCAGCTCGTCCTCGCTGCGCAGGGGGAGCAGCGGCCGCATGCGATCGGGGTCGAGCACGCCCTGCTTCTCCATCACGTAGCGAGAGCGGATGCCCGACGCCTTGACGATGAACTCCTCGTCGGGGACCGGACGCGCGGCGAGCTCACCACGAGCGATCTCGTCGGCGTGCTCGTCGTTCCAGCGGAGCACGGACTCCGTGAGCGAGGCGACGAGCTCGGCGTTGGAGATCGTGTGCGGCGGGTGGCTGAGTCCGGTACCGGAGATGACCACGGTGGGGGCGGCGGGGAGAGGCATGCAACGGAGCATTCTTGCCGACTCCGGTGCGGCCGGAGCGGTCTGGAAGGATGCGGCGCCATGACCTACGAC
>WLDE01000129.1 GCA_009704985.1 Actinomycetota bacterium
AGCGTGAACGGCAGCAAGATCCTGTTGCTCGGCCTGGCCTACAAGAAGGGCACCAGCGACTGGCGCGAGAGCCCCAGCATCCACGTTGCCGACCTCCTCGCCGCCGCCGGCGCCGACATCACCTTCTGCGACCCCTACATCGCCGAGGTCAACGCCAGGGACCTGCACTACCCACTGGTGGAGTTCAACGAGCACGAGTTGTCAGCGGCAGACCTGGTGGTCGTGCTCGTGGACCACCCGGAGTTCGACCCGGCGCTGATCGCCAGCGCAGCGGGGCTGGTGTTCGACTCGAAGAACGTGCTGAGAACCACTTCGCATAGGGGTGAGGTTCTCTGAACAAGATGCGATGGTTTTCGTTAACGATCTCATTGGCGCAACGAACGCGAAACGTGTCACCGCCCAGAGACGTAGAGCGTTAGATGCGAACGATTTCGGTTCTGAGAAGAGTCTGGTTTGAGTCAGAAAGTAATCGTAGCCGCATAGATCACATCCGACCATCAGCGACGAGACCAAGGCAAACATGACCACCGCGAGCGTCGCGCCCCGTCGAGACTCATCGATAGACACGATCACGCATGGCCGGCGCCTTCAAGTTGCCGTCATTGCGCTCGCTTCGCTCGTCGCTGGAGCTACTGAGGCACTCTTCCTCGTCTTGATAACGCGGACCGCGTTCTCGATCACCGAAGGAACCGGCAGGGTCGAGGTGATCGGTGAAGCCTCAGTCTCCACGGGCTCAGCGATTCTCCTTTCGCTGCTGCTGGTGGCTGTGCGCCTCGCACTGGGAATACTCGTCGCTTGGTGTTCTGCACGATTGACCAGCAACGTAACGGCTGCACTGAGGCGCGAGATGGCGGAGTCGTGGCTGATGTCCTCGTGGGAGGTTCAAAATGATGCACGCTCCGGGCAACTTCAGGAACTTCTCTCGACCTTCACTCAACGAGGCTCCAACCTGGTAAGTGCACTTCTGAGCGCGGTGACGTCCGGCTTCAACCTGCTCGCCCTGATCGTTCTCGCCGCAGTCGTCGATCCGTTCGCAGCCCTGGTTGTGACGGCAGCCGTTGCCGTTCTGGCACAGCTCCTCTTGCCAGTTCGTTCCGCAGTTCGGCGTAACGCAAAGCGGGCCTCTGACAGCAGTATCAACTACGCCACAACATTGAGCGAGATCTCGCAGCTCGGTCTTGAAATGCACGTCTTCTCAATCAAGAGACAGATAAAGGCGAAAGTCGACTCCGTCATTGACGAGCAGGCAGTCGTAAACGAGCGCCTCGACTACCTTCGGCAACTTGTGCCGACCGTCTATGCCGGCCTTGCATACCTGGCGGTGGTGCTGGCGTTGGGTGCGGTAACTCTCGCAGATAGCACCGACCTGCGATCTGTCGGCGCGGTGATGCTCGTGATACTGCGATCTCTCACCTACGGCCAGGGTCTACAGGCTGCCCTAACCTCATACTCATCAATGGTGCCGTACGTGAATGAAATCGTCGAACGAGTCACCTACTATCAGCACAATCGTGAACGCACAGGGCAACGAGCAGTCTCAGAAATTCAACGAATCACCGTAAGGAACCTGTCCTTCGAGTATCGCCCAGGCGTCAAGGTTCTAGACAACGTCTCCTTTGATGTGGCAAAGGGAGAGGTCATTGGGATAATCGGACCCAGTGGAAGTGGCAAGTCGACGCTCGTGCAGCTGTTGCTGGGCCTTCGGCGTCCGTCAGAAGGCGATATCCTCATTGACGGGAAGTCAATTTCGGACGTAGATCGCGAACTCTGGTCCCGGCTAGTGACCTTCGTTCCCCAGAAGCCACGGCTGATCAGCGGCACCATAGAAGACAACATCCGATTCTTCAGGGAGGACGTCTCAAGGGAGGACGTCGAGCGAGCTGCTCGCCTTGCCAATCTTGAACCCGAGATCATCGCGGTAGCGGAGGGCTACCACAGGGAGGTAGGGACCGAGGGCAACCGTCTGAGCGGAGGCCAACAACAGCGACTTTGTATCGCACGGGCCCTTGTTGAGCGCCCCGACGTTTTGATCCTCGACGAACCAACTAGTTCATTGGATGCCATAAGCGAGGTAGCTATCCGCGAGACACTCGACAGGCTTCGAACTGCAGCCACAGTCATAATCGTCGCTCATCGTCTTTCGACTCTTACGATCTGTGATCGCATCCTGGTTCTTCAGGAAGGGCAACTAGTAGCTTTCGACACACCCGAGAACCTCGACACGACCTCTGCCTTCTTCGCAGAGGCTCTGAGAGCGTCAGCAAGTGACCGGCCTCAACTGTGACGAACACGATTCGCGTCTATCTCATTCACTACAGCGCACCGGAGTGGATTCTGAGTTCGGTTTCGTCAGTCCTGGCATCTGATTCGCTGGTGGAAGTGTTCGTAGTCGATAACAGTGGCGATGCTCCGGATTTCCCACAACCAGTGAAAGTTCTGAGGCCAGATCGAAACCTAGGATTCGCCGGGGCTGCCAACTTCGCGTTGAGACACTCGATGAGTTTGTGCGACTCTGACCTTTGTGTGATCGGGGCACACGATCTCCATGTTGAACCATCGACCTTAAGATCACTTCAGGATGTGATGCGCACACATCCCAAGATAGGTGTCCTAGGCCCTCGGCCAGACTCTGGATTGGCTGTGCGCCCAGTTGTACGCAGCGAGGGCAATCTTGATTACGTCGCCGACATCAGCGGTACCTGCATGATGATTCGACATCGCACGGCGGCAGAGGTCAACGGATTCGATGAGTCGATGGGGAGTTACGTTGAGGACGTAGAGTTCTGTCTGCGAGCGGGTGACCTTGGTTGGGATGTCGCGCGATGCAGAGCGGTCGGCGCGCACGGACTCGGTTCCGCGCATAGCGACATGGCGATTCGGCTCATCGCAGAGAACCGAGTTCTCCTGCGACGCCGTAGGGATGGGCTCTTGAGCAGCATCAAGCTCACTGCAGCGCATGCGTACATCGGAACTCGTTGGTGCATGACAGGGCGCACACGGAGCGGGATAGCGAAGCTGAAGGCGCTTCGCAGGTCCATTCTTTACGCCGCCTCGCCGCCCAAGAGGATCGGGCTCGACATGGATGGTGCTCCCCACTAGTCAACGATTTTCTTCCTCTATGGATGAGACCACCAGTCGCCAGTCGAAGTCGTCCGCGATGTACGGAACATGAACATGCGTAGCCACCGATGGCTCGATCTGAAACAGTGCATGGCGTCGGCGACTTATCCACCTTGACTGCGCGCGTATGGCAAGACGTGCCGTTCTGAGGTTGATCACCCGCGATGGATCCCGGTACGCGGCGTTGCCCACGAGAGTGAACCAACGCCCCTCGTTGATAGCCCAAAGTGCATATCCGTCCTTTGGCGCATCGCCGTACGAGGCCAGCCACCATATGTGCCGGGCCGCCGCAAGCTCCTCGCGTCTACAAATGAACGTCACCGTGTTCTGTGGCGTGCTCACGGCGCTCATCTTCTCATCCAGGCGAAGGACTCGGGTCGAGTGCCGACGCACATCAGCTCGGTCTCGACGGCGGCGATACGGATGATTGTAGGGAGACAGGTATCGGATGGCTGGACGCTGCATCATCTCGTAGGCGAGCACGGTTATCGCTTCCTCTGCCCAAACGTAGTCGTCCTCTACAAGAAGAACCAGGCTGGCATTGACGAGGCAAGCTCTGTCTAGTACGCGCCGAAAGGGAACGCGAGTTGCCGCGTTCGTGAATCCGAATCACCTCGCCGATTTCGCCGAATCATCGAAGGATCCTTTCATCATCGTATGAATCAGCAATACACTCGAACGTGACGGACAAACCGTTCTCCCTAGCGCGAAGAACAGATCGAACAAGTGACTCCACACAGACCCATTGTGTGTACCAGGCCGGCCGAATCTCTGACTTTATCGGGGGAGAGATTCGACACGCAACGTAAAGTTCGGTGTCAACTACACTCACACTGATCCTCAACTCTCGACAAAGACCGATGGTCCACTGACGGGGACGCCCACGCTCTCCTTCTATCGCCGGTCATGATCACAGTGCGAGATGTTTGGCTCGTCTGTCGACGGACCTTCTGGCGAGAAGAGGCGCCCCTGGAATCACACAAAGCAACAGTCGTAATGCGTCGGGCAACGGCCGGCTGCTATGACGGACTGCCTTCCGCATGTGCTCCAGAGCGATCCTCCGCCTTCCTAGTTTGAGTGCGTTCATGGCGGCTATCCGATGCAGACCGACCCCCTGCGAGGGGTGCACGTTGAAGACTTCGCTGTTGGAGTGAAGGGTAAGTTCTGCGGAGCGTAGAAGTGCCTCAGGCGTGTGTCGACGTTGCGTCGCAGGTCGCACTTCGATGCGGACCAGCGGGTCCGAGGTGGTTTCCACCCGAAGCATCCGCGAGTTCACATGTCTGCATAGGCGCATGCCGAGGTCATTGTTCTCCCCGAATTCATAGGCGCTATCGAATCCACCAACTTGCTCGAACAACTCCCGCCTGACCGAGAAGGCTCCGGCGAGAAATAGACCCGTGGCCTCTCCGTACAATGGTCCGAGAGGGGTCGGTACCATGCGGCCGATCTCGGCTCCCTCCTCCGAGACACGCACTGCGCCTGAACAACGGATGGCGACTTCGGCTGGCTCGTCCGTGCCGTGGAACGACAGCCATCCAGGATTGGTCTCATCGTCATCATCGATAAACGCGAGCCAGTCGGTCGACGCGTGTCTTGCACCTAGATTTCTCGCCGCACTAGCGCCAGCGCTCGCACTTTTGAGCACGACAACCCCGAGCTCATGGAGTTCGCTTTCGGTGGTCGGCGAGGGCTCACGTCCATCAAACACGACGATCACCACGGCCTCTGGCCCGACGACACTGCGAACTGCGCGAAGGAGCTTCCGCTCCTCTTCACCCCTCGTAGGAATGATGACAGTCAAGTTTGGCTTCATCGGTCACCTACGTCCTCCGGTCGAGCTTCGCGACGTCTTCGTAGATCTGTCTGAGTTGCTTGCCGACGACTGCCTCCGAGTGCTTCTGTGCCGCTGCCGTTAGTGCCGGACCGTAATCTTCGGCACTCACACGGACCAGCGAAGCAAGCACCTCAGCGAGAGCAGATGAACTGTTGGGAGGAACCAAGATTCCTGTTCCTTCCTCACGAATGGTTGGCCCGAGCGCGCCGACATCACAGGCAACGCTCGGCCTCTGGGCCGCGTAGGCATCCCTGAGAACGCCGCTCTGGGAGTTGAAGTCAGAGTACGGCAGCACTAGCCAGTCGCATGAGGAGAGTAGCTCGAGTTTTCGAGATTCAGAGTACCAACCGATCTCGGCTGTGATGTTGCCATGAAGAAGGCTTGCCTGGTAGACGAGCCGTTCCAGTTCAGGCTCTCCGGCGCCTGCGATTACGAACTCTATCGATGGATCGTTTCCGATTGAACGAATTGATTCGAGGAGCAGTCCGATTCCCTTGTTACGTCGAAACGAACCAAGGAACAGCACGCGAACCGGGCCGTGTCGATTGATCTTGGGAGAAAGAATTGGCGATGGCATCGGTATCGGAAGGGTGGAGACCCTACTGCCGTCGACTCCGAACTCACTCCCCAGCTTCTGCTTGAGGGCGTCGTGGTAGACAATTAGGTGGTCGACGGACGAATACAAGCGTTGATGAAGCGTCCTCTGGATCATCCTTGGGACGCGTGAATGATGGGGCCAGACGTCGTGTACGACACCTACGCTCGGGGTCCCCCGAAGTGCAGCCCTGAGGTCGAATGGATCTGACCAGTAGACGAGGTTCTCGATGTGAGCAATGTCGAATCGGCTCTCCAATTGGGCGCGCCTGGCTCTGGCAGTGACCCAGGTGCGCTTGATTCGTGAGAAGTCCGACCGGCCCGGAGGAGCAGGATCAGGCAAGTCGCGAACAACGCTGTAGCCGTCCTCTAGCGGAGGCAAGTTCTCGCCACGGTAGGCGGATAACGCTTGTACCACTAGGTCGTCACCGGGCCGTTGCACAGCTATTGCTAGGCCGCTCTTGGTCCGGTGCGGGTGCGGCCAGTACCAGTAGATCCGCATGAACCAACCTCCACAATCGGATGTCGCGGCGTGTCTATCATGCGGTTCTGCCTCGGCTCGTACCACGTTGTAGCAGTATTCGGGCTCTACGCGACTGAGCGTGGTTGACGGCCTCGGATTCTGCGGGTTGGGACGGTAGTCCATGTGATGCCGAGGCGTCCGATGAGACGGCGGCGGTAGTGGTGGTGGTTGGTGAATCCGTGGGCGTTGCGGCGGATCTTCTCGGCGAGCATGTGGATGTTCTCGACGCGTCCGTTTTGATGCGCGGCCGGTGTGGTGGTAGGCGAGGACCTCGGTCTGCCAGCGTTCGATCGTGCGGGCAAGCCGGGTCAGCTCGGCCACATCGGCGTCGGCGCAGTGCTGGAAGAACACGATCAGCCGCCGGCGGGCGTGAGCGAGATCGCGAGCGGCGTAGACCTCGCGGAGCAGTTCCTTCGCGAGGATCGCCGCACCGACTTCACCGTAGGGATCACCGTCGGCGAGCATGTCGAACATCCGAGCGATCCGGTCGTCGGAGAGCCGGTCGATGCCGGTGAGGAACACGCGTCGGCCGCGGTAGAGCGGATCGCCCTTGCGGCCCCGGTGCCCGAGCGTGTCGTTCTGGACGCGGCGACGGATGTCATCGATCGCCGTGTTCGCGAGCTTGATCGCATGGAAGTGATCCACGACCAGCGTCGCGTTCGGGAGGTGCTCGACGAGCGCCGCCCGATAGCCCGCCGCGGGGTCCAACGTGGCGAGTGTGATCTGGGAGCACCAGACGTCGCCGCGTTCGGTCAGCCAGCCAGCGATCACGTCACGAGAGCGGCCCTTCACGACGTCCAACAGGCGGTGACGGTCCAGATCGACGATCTGGGTCGTGAACACCGTGCGATGCTCGACGGTGGCGTTCAAGAACCGCTTCTCGTCGACGCCGATCCCACGCACCCCATCGAGCCGGGCCGGGTCGTCAACCGCTGGGTCGGTGTACTCGGCCACTGCCGCGTTGGCGGTGTGCCAGCCGACCCCGAACTCGACCGCCGCGGCCGCGATCGAGAACCCATCGGTGTTCACCATCGACGCCAACCGTTCCCGCGCTCGTTCGGTCAGCGACGCTCGAGGCGCGATCTGCTCGATGTGTTCGGACCAGGTGCGCACCTCACACAACGACTCCGGACACCGCAACCGGCGACGGGCGAACACCAACACCGTCGGCACCCCGGCGATCGGCAGATCCCGCACCACGGTCCGGCTCCGGCCATGACCAACCGCACGAACCACGCACCCCGGACACCACCGCGGACCCGGCCGGGTCTCCACCGCAAGCCACCACTCACAATCGCGCGACACCTGCGCACGCACGACAAGCTCGGACATGCCGACAAGTGCGGTCGCATCATCGATACCGTGAACACTGGACAAGGGCCTCTCCTCCTGTCAGACGTCAGACATCTGCAGAATTGCGAGGCCCTTGGCCGCGCTGGTGGACCCCTATCGACAGGGACCCGACATCACACCACCCCACGCTTCATCGCGAAGAGCCAGTATTCGAGCATGCGTGTGCTCTATCTGATCGACGGCCTCGCGGGCGGTGGAGCCGAGACCTCGTTGGCCGAGGTGGCGCCTCAGCTGACTGCTGTCGGTGTCGAACTTCATGTCGGTTTCTATGTCGATCGCCGAGACGTAGCCGAGCGACTTCTGGATGCGGGCGCCCACCTCTGGCCGATGTTCGACGCAGGCGGCCGACGGCAGCGAGTCGCAGCGACTCGGAGGCTGATACGCGAGTTGCGCCCCCAGATGGTCCACACCACCCTCTACGAGGCAGACATCGCTGGCCGCACCGCGGCGGCGTTGTGCCGGACTCCGGTGATCTCGTCGCTCGTCAACGAGATGTACGGCCCGCGGCAGATCGCAGCCGGCGTGCCGGTTGCGAAGCTTCGGGCTGCGCAGGCGGTCGACATCGCGACCGCACGGTTCGTCGATCGATTCCATGCGATCAGTCAGACCGTCGGTTCCGTGATGGCGTCTCGACTGCACATCTCGCCCAGCAAGATCGAGGTGATCCATCGAGCGCGTGACGCAAGGCTGCTCGGCGAGTACTCCGAGGAGCGTCGAGCCCGAGTTCGCCGATCGCTCGGCATCGACGACGAGACACGGTTGATCCTCGGTGTTGGGCGAGTCGAGCCGCAGAAGGGGTTCAGCCAGCTCGTCGAGGCCGCCGCAGAGCTGAAGCAGCGGGGTGCTCCGATCCGGGTGCTGATCGCCGGACGTGAGGGCAATGACTCCGATCGGTTGTCACAGGCGATCGAGCACCACCGTCTCGGAGATGTCGTCACACTGCTCGGCCGGCGGGAAGACGTCGCCGATCTGATGGTGGCCGCCGATGTGCTCGCGTTCACCTCGCTCTGGGAGGGATTCGGCGGAACGGTGATCGAAGCACTGGCCGTCGAGTGTCCGGTCGTGTGCTTCGATCTCCCCGTGCTGCGCGAGGTGCTCGGAGAGCACGCCGAGTTCGTCCCGCTCGGGAACTCGCAGGCACTCGCGGCCACCCTGGAGACCACCTTGCGGCGGGGGCGAGATCCGCAAGCGCTGGAGCGCGGTCGTCTCCTGTTCCTCGAGCGGTACACGATCGAAGTCTGCGCCGAGCGCACGGTCGACATGTATCGCCGGGTGATCGCCGGCCACTGACCCCTCTGGGCCACCCCTCGATCGCGCCGTTTCTGGGAGGTCTTCCCACGGCGTAGCCTGCTCTGCGTCATGTGTGGCGTGGCGGGCGTGCTTGGCGGGGCTGACCTCACTCGGCACGTGCGCGCCATGTCCGATGCGATCACGCATCGAGGACCGGACGCAGGTGATCAGTGGGGCTCGGACGGCATCGGTCTCGGGCATCGACGCCTGTCGGTGATCGACCTCAGCCCGGCCGGCGCGCAGCCGATGCACAGCGCATCGGGACGCTGGGTGATCGTCTTCAACGGCGAGATCTACAACCACCGGGCCATGCGCCGCGACCTCGAGGCGAGTGGCGTCTCATTCCGGGGTCACAGTGACACCGAATCCCTGGTGGAGGCGATCGACCGATGGGGTGTCGATCGTGCCCTGCAGGCGACGAACGGCATGTTCGCCTTCGCGGCGTGGGACCGACAGACCGAGACGCTCGTGCTCGCCCGAGACCGGCTGGGCGAGAAGCCGCTCTACTGGTTCGACGAAGGCAGCCGCCTGCTGTTCGCCAGCGAGCTCAAGGCATTCCGCACGTTGCCGGACTTCCGGCCCGAGGTCGATCCCGCCGCCGTGCACTCACTGCTGCGGTGGAGCTTCCTTCCGCACTCGCACACCATCTACCGCGGCGTCCGCCAGCTGGCGCCGGGTCACCTGGTGGAGGCCCGCCTGAGAGACGGCCGGGTCATCGTGCAGGAACGCGAGTGGTGGAGCCTGCGCGACACCGTGGCCACGGCCATCGCACGACGACCCAACCAGCGCAGCCTCGACGACGCCGCCGAGGAGCTCCGCCCGTTGCTCGCCGACGCCGTGGCGCTGCGCATGGAGAGCGACGTGCCACTCGGCTCGTTCCTGTCGGGCGGCGTCGACAGCAGCCTGATCGCTGCGTTCGCACAGCAGGCATCCGTGAGCGAACCGATCCGCACGTTCACCGTGCGCATGCCCGAGCTGGGCTTCGACGAGAGCGAGCACGCACACCGCGTGGCAGCACACCTCGGTACGAAGCACACGTCGGTGGACATGCCGCTGCGCGAGGTGCTGGACGCCGTCCCCACGCTCGCCTCCGTGTGGGACGAGCCCTTCGCCGATCCGTCGATGCTGCCCAGCCTGCTGCTCTGCCGAGCCGCGAAGCGCGAGCTCACCGTGTGCCTCGCGGGTGATGGCGGCGACGAGATGTTCGGCGGCTACAACCGCCACGCGCTGGGGGCGTCGCTCTGGAACAAGGTGGGCTGGATGCCCGCCCCGGTGCGCCGCGGTGTCGGGCGGGCGCTGCTGGCGCCATCACCCGCCACCGTCGACCGGATCGGCGCCGGGATCGGCCGCGTGCTCCCCGTACGTCTCCGGCTCCCGAACCTCGGCGACAAGGCACAGAAGGCCGCGGCCGTCATGCACGCCGATCGCGACGGGCTGTGGGAGTCGCTCGCGCAGGTGTGGCCTGCCACCGCGCTCACCGCCACCGGATGGTCCGCCCCGCACGGACCGGCCATCGACGGGCTCGACCCGGTGGAGTCGATGATGCTCACCGACACCGCCGTCGTGCTGCCGGATCAGATGCTGGTGAAGGTGGACCGGGCGAGCATGGCCGCCTCGCTCGAGGTGCGATCACCGTTCCTCGACCATCGCCTGCTCGAGTGGTCGTGGCGCCAGCCGCTCGACGTGAAGACCCGCGGTGGCGTCGGCAAGCTCGTGCTGCGACGCGTGCTCGATGGCGTGGTGCCCGACGACATCGTGCAGCGTCCCAAGATGGGCTTCGACCCGCCGCTGGCCACCTGGCTGCGCGGTCCGCTGCAGGAGTGGGCCGGCGATCTCGTGAGCAACTCGCACGCCGTCGCCAACGGTTGGCTCGACGGGCAGGCCCTGCAGCGCACCTGGGCCGACCATCGCTCCGGCGCCCGCAACTACGACTACCGCCTGTGGGCCGTGCTGATGCTGGAGAGCTGGCTGCGCGCCTACCCCTGAGCTGCGCTCAGCGGGCGGCGTCACCCAACGCACCCAGCCACTGCGGTGCCACTGCGCCCCAGGAGAACCGCTGCGCGTCCGCCGCTGAGGTGCCGGGCCCGTCTGCGACATCTCGCACCGCGGCGGCGATCGTCTCGGCGCTCGCGGACGGCTCCACCACCGAGCTCGTGGCACCGACCACCTCACGCACCGCACCGACGTCGGTGGTCACGACGGGCACAGCGCACATCGCCGCCTCGATGAGCGAGCCGGGCATACCTTCGGTGCTGCTCGTGTTCACGAGTACGTCGCTCGCCCACAGCACCGGGCGGACGTCGGGCAGCGACCCGAGCACGTGCACGCGACCTCCGCTGTCGCTCGCAGCGGCCTCCACCTCGCCCCGCAGCGGACCGTCGCCGGCGATCAGCAGGTGCGCGCCGTCCACCTGCATCACCGACTCGATCGCGAGGAGCGGACGCTTCTCCGCGCTCAGCGCACCGACGAACGCGACCACCGTCGCGTCGTCCGTCAACCCGAAGGCGGCACGAGCCTCCGCTCGCTCGGCATCGCTGGGTGGGCGGAACACGGCTTCGTCTCGGGCGTTGGGGATCACCACGATCCGCTTCGCCGGCAACCGATAGAGACGACCGATCGCCTCACCGGCCTCCGGCCACAACGCCACCACCCGCTTCGCACGATGGAACAGCAGCACCGTCCGCAGCCGGTGCAGGCCGCCTCGCGACCACTGTGTGGGATCGCCGATCGAGCGGTAGACGAAGGGCACTCGTGAACCGAGCAGCGCGATCGCACAGGCCGGGAGCGTGCTGGACCCGTAGGCGATCACGACGTCGAAGCCCTTCGCTCGACGGCGCAGCGCACGCAGGGTCGCCTTCGACAGCGGCGCAGCGCCGAGCACCTCCACGTCGAGCGACACCGCACCGCTGGACGGTGCGAGCGCCACCACCTCTGCTTCCTCCCCTCGAGCCGACAGCTGGCGGGCGAGCTCGGTGCCCTCGATCTCCGCGCCGCGCCGGTTGGCGGACGCGAGGGCCACGAGCACCTTCATCGCAGCATCAGAACAGCTCGATGTCGCCCATGGTGAGCGACCAGTTCGACAGGGGCGGCAGGCCGTGCTCGTTCACGGCGCGCCAGGTGAGCACCGGGCCGCCACCGGGCAGCGGCAGGAAGCCACGCTTCGGGTCGGGCGCACCGAGGCGGATGACGTGGTCGGCGCCCGACCGCCGCAGCGCGGTGTTGGTGACCGCGTCCGCTGCGTCGGGGTCGAGGCCGAACGAGGCGAGCTGCACCAGCTCGAGCGCCTGGCCCCGCTGACGGCCGCGCACCACCACCGCCCCACCCCGGCCCTCCACCACGCGATAGCGCAGCAGATCGCCGCCGAAGCGCCAGCGGTAGAAGGCGTCGCTCGTGTTGGTGGCGAGCATCCGGATCGGCAGATCACGGGGTCCGGGCAGCACCTCGGCCTTCTCGGCCCAACGGTCGAACGGCAGCCCCATCGACAGATCCGCCGACCAGTGGCCGCTGGGCACCCGGGCCTTCGCCATCTTGGCCAACGACAGCGGCGAACGCGGGCGCACCGCTGCCGGCAGACGGCCGACCTCGCGCCATCCCATCTTCAGATAGCCCGGGCGGCTCTGGCTGTTGGGTGTGTTGAACACGAAGTGCACGCCCTCGGCTGCCACCTCGTCGAGCGCGTGCAGCGTGAGCGCGGTGAACAACCCACGACCCTGATAGTCGGGGTCGGTGGCGGTGTCCACCGCCCGCACGGCTCGCAGCACCTGGCCACCACGCACGAACTCCCACCGCATGAACATGCGCACGCCCACCACACGATCGCCGTCGGTGGCCACCCACGC
>WLDE01000130.1 GCA_009704985.1 Actinomycetota bacterium
CGACACGGGCCCGGGGGCGACCCCGGGCCCGCTCGCGTTCCGGGGGGTCGCGTGATCGGGAGTTGCGGGAGTGAGGTCGCGCGAGGGAGGTCTCGTTAGTGAGGTCGCGCGAGGTCGCGCGAAGGAGCACGTGGGGTGGCGCGGGGCGCCGGGTCAGGGGCCGGGTCTGGTGCCGACCAGCTCGCGGCGGAGCGACTCGCCCCAGGCCGCGCCCTCGCCGAACACCTCGCGCAGCTGCGCGCCGTCGTCGGGCCGCAGGCGGTCGAGGGCGGCGGTGTCGGCACGCTCGAAGGCGAACACGGCGGCGAGCACGGCGCCCACCGGGCCGCTGCCGTCGAGGAGCGCCTTGCGGACGTCCTGCTGCAGCGGCAGGTCGGCGACGAGCTCGGCCATCGGTGCCTGGAACACGGCGTCGATCACCGACAGCAGGCCGGCGGTGAAACAGCCGTTCGCGAGCTGCAGGTCGTCCCCGGCGAGACCGGCCGCCATCTTCGCCCGTGTCGCGGCGAGCACGATCAGCTCCTCGTCGACCCGCTGGCCCTTCGTCGCCATCGTCAACAGCAGCGCCAGATGCCGCACCTGGCCGAGGCCGAGCATCATGATCGCGTGGCGGATCGACTGCACGTGGACGGTCAGCCCGTACGAGCTCGAGTTCACGAGCCGCAGCAGGCCGTAGGCCAGCGTCGGGTCGTTGGCGATGAGCTCCTCCACCCGGTCGAGGTCGACCTCGGGCTGGTTCACCTCGCCCATCAGCTGGAGCGCTGCGGTGAGGTTCGCCGGCCGCTCCGAGCGGTTCATCACCTCGGGCTTGGCGAAGAAGTAGCCCTGGAAGAGGTCGAACCCGAGCTCGGACGCGCGCGTGAACTCCTCGGGCTCCTCCACCTTCTGCGCCAGCAGCAGGGCCTTGGGGAACACCCGACGGAGCTCGGTGGTGAGCGCGGTGAGATCGCCGTCGCCCAGCGCCCGGAGGTCGACCTTCACCACGCTGATGCAGTGCGCGATCGCGGCGATGTCCTCGCGGTCGGCGGTGGTGACGTCGTCGAGCGCGAAGCGCAGTCCGGCGTCGTGCGCCGTGCGGATGGTGTCCACGGCGGCGGCGTCGAGGAGCACGTCGCCGGCGAGTTCGATCACCGCACGATCCGCGGGCAGGAGCTCCAGCACGCCGCTCGCCAGGATGCCGGGAGCGGCGTTGATGAACCCGTAGCGATCACCGACCACCCGATCGAAGCCCCACTCCAGCATCGCCATCTCGAGCACCCGGCGCGTGGCGTCGTCCGGGTCCTCGAAGAAGGCGGCGTTGTCCGAGCCGTTCCGGTACAGCAACTCGTACGCGTAGGTCCTCCGCTTCCGGTCGAAGATCGGCTGGCGACCGAGGAAGACGTTGGTGGGCATCGGATCCGGCTCCTTCGAGGTGCGCAGGGCTGGCCCGAAGGTGGGCCACCCGTGTCTTTCATGACCGTCCGGCGCACCGACGTCCGGCGCCCGGATCCTGGGCGCCGGTTCTGGCCGGACGTGCGGTCGCCGCGCCGGCTGGAGAGCTTCGATCCGATGGCGCGGTCGGCCGGGCCCGGCATGAACGACTCGTCACGCCGCCAGAGCTTCAGCGCAGCAGCCCGCACCTGGTCGCCGTCACCCATCGACTGCTCGAGCGGTGGTCGCGGTGCGGGCCGTTCCGCACGACACCGCTGTCGTGGATCGGTCCGTCGTGCTCGCCACGCCGCGAGGAGCGTGGCGAGACGTCCGGGAGTCAGGACGGCTGGAAGTAGATCGTCCGACCGAACTGGTGGCGGACGAGCCGCGTGGCCGAGCTGATCGACACCTCGGACGAGCCGAGCAGCAGGTAGCCGTCGGACTGCATCCGCGACGACGTCTCGTTCAGGATCTTCGTCTTCGTCGCTTCGTCGAAGTAGATGAGCACGTTGCGGATGAACACCAGGTCGAAGCGGCTCGCGGCTCGCGGGTACGAGTTCGGCACGGCGAGGTTGCAGGTGCGCACGTCCACCATGCGACGCAGCTCCGGATCGATGCGCCAGTCCGCGCCCTCACGCTGGAAGTTGCGCACCAGCATCGGCGCCGGCAGCCCGCGGTTCACCTCGAGCTGGCTGTACACGCCCTCACGGCAGCGATACAGCATCGAGTCGCTGAGGTCGGTCGCGATGATCGTCACGTCCCACGACTTCACGATGTCGGGGAAGGTGTCGCGCAGCAGCATCGCGAGCGAGTAGGGCTCCTGGCCGCTCGAGCAGGCCGCGCACCACACGGACAGACGGCGGTCGATCCGGCGTGACTCGATCAGCTTCGGGAGGATCTCCTCCTTCAGCGTCTGCCACGGGTGCACGTCGCGGAAGAACGACGTCTCGTTCGTCGTCATCGCGTCGATGATCTCGCTCGTCATCTTCGCCGACGGCGAGGTCATGAGCTTGTGGACGAGCTCCGAGACGGAGCCGAGGCCCTCACGGCGCGCGATCGGTGCGAGGCGACTCTCGACGAGGTACTCCTTGCCCGGTTCGAGGACGATCGCGGACTCCCGCAGGACCATCTCCCGAAGGTGGTCGAACTGGCTCGCTGTGATGATCGACATCTAGATCCTCTCCCTGGTGCGGGCACCGCTGGAGGCGCGCTGGGTGATGGCTGCACCGACATCGTCGAGCGGCAGGGCGGCATCGGCGAGACCCGACTGGTGGACGGCGCCCGGCATGCCCCAGACCACGCTCGATGCCTGGTCCTGGACGATGACCGTGGCACCGCGCTGCTTGAGCACCGCGCAGCCGTCACGCCCGTCGTGGCCCATGCCCGTCAGCACGACGGCGAGCACGTCGCCCCCGTACACGTCGGCGGCGGACCGGAAGAGCACGTCCACCGCGGGGCGGCAGAAGTTCACGGGCGCGCTCTGGTCGAGCACCACCGACACGCCGGCGGACGTGCGGCGCAGGCTCATGTGGTGGTCGCCGGGGGCGACGAGCGCCAGGCCGGGCTCCAGGAGATCGCCGTGCTCGGCCTCCCGCACCCGGATGCGCGAGCACCCGTCGAGGCGCTGCGCGAGGTAGCGGGTGAACACCGCCGGCATGTGCTGGGCGATGACGATCGGTTTGTCGAAACCGGCCGGCAGCTGACCGAGCACGGTCGAGAGCGCGTTGGGGCCCCCGGTCGACGACCCGATCGCCACGAGCTCACAGCGGCCGGTGGCGGGAGCCGGCACCACCTTCACCCTGAGCGGAGGAGGCGGCGGCGGCGGGACGTTGCGTCGGCAGAACGCCTTGATCTTCGGGATCAGCTCGCGACGGACGGCATCCATCGCCGCGGTGACGCTGCCGACGTTGGCCGGCTTGGTCACGTAGTCCGACGCGCCGAGCGCGAGCGCCTCCAGCGTCGCGGTCGCGCCGCGCTCGGTGAGGGTGCTGAACATGATGACCGGCAGCGACCGGTCGCGCTGACGGATCGCCCGCAGGGTCGAGATCCCGTCCATCTCGGGCATCTCGACGTCGAGGGTGACGATGTCCGGCTTGAGCTGTTCGATCTTGCCGAGAGCGATCGCGCCGTTGGCGGCGATGCCGACCACCTCGAGATCCGGATCCTCATCGATCACGGTGGTGAGCAGCTTGCGCACGACGACGGCGTCGTCGACCACGAGCACGCGGATGCGACTCATCGGAGGCCCGCTCAAGACAGACCGAGAAGCATGAACTTCTCCTCGATCACGTCACGCGTGATCGGCTTCATCGCGTACTCGTCAGCGCCGGCCTTCAGGGCCTCGTAGACCAGCCGCGGGCTGGACTCGGAGGTCACCATCATCACCTTCACCTTGTCGTACTCGCGGGACTCACGGATCGCCGAGACGAACTCCAGGCCGTTCATCACCGGCATGTTCCAGTCCACCAGGGCGAGCTCGGGCTTGAAGGACGCCATCTGCGACAGCGCGACCGAGCCGTCCTCCGCCTCGGCGACGTCCGAGTGGCCCATCTCCGCGAGCATCCGCTTCAGGATGAGCCGCATCGAGCGGGAGTCGTCGACGATGAGAATTCGCACATCAGCTCCTAGGGGTGTTTCCGGAGGTCGTCGTCCGGTGTCTCGTGAGGTCGGGTGGCGGCTGACGAGCGAGCCACGGTCGATGACGGACTGTCCCGAGCGGGAGCGGCCACGCCAGCATGTCTCAGCCGCTCGCGGCGGCCGACGGGCTCCGGCGGAAGCCCGATCCGAGGGCGGTCAGCCGCATCACGGCGGCGGCCACCTTGTCGATGGGGACCACCTCGTCGGCGAGCCCCGCGCCGTACACCGCGCCGGGCATGCCCCAGACGACGCTGGTGGTCTCGTCCTGGACGAGGACCTGCGCACCGAGTGATCGGAGCTCGGCGCAGCCGTCACGGCCGTCGTGGCCCATGCCGGTCAGCACCACGGCGAGCGTGTGCTTGCCCCACACCGCGGCCGCGGACGAGAACAGGACGTCGACCGCCGGACGGCAGTGGTTCACGGGGGCGGTCTGGGTGAGGGCCAGGGTGACCCCCGCTCCCGTCGACCGCACCGTCAGGTGGTGGTCGCCGGGCGCGATGTACACCGTCCCGGCCTCCGCCGTCTCACCGTCCACCGCTTCGCGGACCGTGAGCTGACCCAGGCCGTCGAGTCGTTGGGCGAGGTAGGTGGTGTACAGCGGCGGCATGTGCTGGGCGACGAGCACGGGCACGCGCAGGTTGCCCGGCAGCCGGCCGATCACCTCGGCGAGCGCGTTCGGTCCGCCGGTGCTCGATCCGATCACGACGGCATCGACCCGCGTGCGCGGGGTGCCATCGCCACCGGGGCCACCGGGGCCACCGGGGCCACCGGGGCCACCGTCGTCGGGAGTCGTCGGTCTCGACCGGGTGGCGGCGGCCCCGTTCGTCGTCGCGGTGGCGGGGCCGGTCGACGGCCGGGCGGTGGGTGCCGTGTGACCGCGGGCTGCACCGACGATCGCCTTGATGCGCGGCACCAGCTCGGCGCGCACCGCCTCCAGCGCGTCCATCGGGTTGTCGTAGCGGGTGGGCTTGGTGACGTAGTCGGCCGCACCGAGCGCGAGGCCCTCGATGGTCTCCTTCGCGCCGTGGTGGGTGAGCGTGCTGAACATGATCACCGGCACGTCGAGCCCGCGTGCACGCATCTCGCGCAGCATCGTCAGACCGTCCATGTTCGGCATCGCCAGGTCGAGCGAGACGATGTCGGGGCGGAGCAGCTCGATCTTCTCGAGTGCGGCGACGCCGTCCTGGGCGATGCCGGCCAGCGCGAGGTCGGGCTCGCTCTGGAACAGCATCGTCATCAGTCGGCGCACTGCGACGGCATCGTCGACGACGAGTACGCGGATGGGTCCGTCTCCGGCGCCGGGTCGCGCGGAGGATCGTTCGTCGGTCACGGGGTCCTCGGGTCGTGGGTGCGTGGTGCCGTCGGCGGTGGGCCGGGGCGGTCAGTAGCGGAACTGGCCGACGAGGGTCTGGAGGTCGGTGGCCATGCGGGCGAGTTCGCTGGCGGCGCGGCTGGAGTCGTCGGCGCCGCTGGCGGTGCTGTCGGCGGCGCGGGCGACGGTGTGCATGTTGGTGGTGATCTCCTGGCTGCCACGACTCGCTTCGCTGACGGAGCGGGCGATCTCGCTGGTGGTGGCGGCCTGTTCCTCGACGGCGGCGGCGATGGTGTCCTGGAACTGGGCGATCTGGTCGATGATCGACAGGATCCCGGTGATCGACTCGACGCTCGAGCCGGTGTCGTTCTGGATCGCCTCGATCTTGGCGGTGATGTCCTCGGTGGCCTTGGCGGTCTCCTTCGCGAGCTCCTTGACCTCGTTGGCCACGACGGCGAAGCCCTTGCCGGCTTCGCCGGCGCGTGCGGCCTCGATGGTCGCGTTGAGCGCGAGGAGGTTGGTCTGCTGGGCGATGCCGGTGATGACCTTGACGATCTGGCCGATCTCGGCGGAGCTGTCGCCGAGCTTGGCGACGGTGTCGTTGGTGACCTTGGCGGCGTCGACGGCATGGGAGGCGACCTTGGCGGCTTCGCTGGCGTTGCGGGCGATCTCCTTGATCGACGACGACATCTGCTCGGTTGCTGCGGAGACGGTCTCGACGTTGCGAGACACCTCGACCGACGCGTCGGACACGAAACTCACCTGACGCGACGTCTCCGCCGAGTTGCCGCCCATCTGGGAGGCCACGACCTGGACTTCCTCGGCCGCCGCGGCGAGGGCCTCGCTGTTCAGCGCGATCTGCTGGATCGAGCCGCGCAGGTCGCCGAGCAGCTTGGCGACGGCGTCGCCCATCTGGCCGATCGCGTCCGAGCCGGTCACGGTCACCTGAGCGGTCAGGTCACCCGACGCCGCACGGGCCAACGTCGCGCTCAGCGTGTCGACCTTGGCCTGCAGCTCGGCGGCTGCGGCACGCTCGCGCTCCTGCAACTCCTTCGCCTCGCGCTCCACCCGCAGCTGCTCGGTGACGAGCGCCCAGGTCGCCATGGCACCGATGTGGTTGCCGTCGGCGTCGCGGATCGCGGACACGTTCAGGTCCATCGTCTCCTTGCCGATCTGGATGTTGGCGCGGTGCGGCAGGTACTGGTCGGGGTTGCCGAGCAGCTTGCGCTGGTGCGACGGGTTCTTGTGGAAGATGTCGACCGACTTGCCGACGATCTCGTCCACCCGGCACGGCAGCTCGTGCTCGATCGAGCGCAGCGTCGCGGTGGACGCCGGGTTCATGTACGTGATCGTCATGTCCGGCCCGCAGAACATCATGTTGGTCGGCGAGTTCTCGACCATCGAGCTGATCCGGTCGGCCTCGGCCTTCAGGTCCACCATGCGGCGCACCGCGGCGAGCACCCGCCGGCCCACGTACAGGAACAGCGCGATGCAGGCGATCGCAGCGATCGCGATCACGAGCTTCGCCCGGGAGGCGGTCGACGCTGCGTCGTCGACGATCCGCTGACCGACCTCCTCCACCGTGGCGGCGAGCTCGGTGTCGAGCACCTCGGCGAGGGCGTCGAAGTCCGCCACCCACGCCAGGTATGCCTCCTCGGCCCGCGCACGCACCGAGGCGTCGGCCGACGACAGGTCCTCCATGAAGCTCGCTGCGGTCGCCGACGAGGCGCCGTAGCGCTCGACGAGCGGACGCATCTGGTCGAGCGCCTCGGAGATCTCTGGGTCGATGTCGAGCGCGGAGGCTTCGTCGACGAGGTCGAGGAAGGTCTGCGCCGTCACGGGGATCTCCGCCTTCAGCTCCTCGACGGCCCCGGTGCCGAGCTGGCTCTCCAGGCCCGAGCCGTACACCAGGGCGCGCAGCGCGTCGTGGTTCTTGTCGGCGTCCTTCACGAGCGTGGCCATGATGGCCATGTCGTTGCGCCGGTTGAGGGCGTCGCGCTGGTTGAAGGCGCTCCACAGCGCCACGCCGCCGAGCAGCACGATCCCGACGAGGATCACGCCACCGAGGCGGAGCAGCGACTGCGCGGTGATGGTGGTCTCGGTGCGTCGCGGTCGCGACGCGGCAGGGGCGCGGTGCGCTCCGGACGGTGGGGTCGCCTGTGTCGCCTGTGTCGCCTGTGTCGCCTGTGTCGTGGTCGGGCTCATGCCGGCGCCTCGCTTCGGTTCTTGATGGTGGTGGGGTCGAGGACGTGGTCGAGGTCGAGCAGCAGCAGCAGGCTGTCGTCGAGCTTGAACACCCCCGTGATGAACTCGCGGTGCGGGCCGCTCAGGGTGGGCGGCGGGAACTCGAACAGGCTCTCGTCGGCGTCGATGACGTCACCGATCTGGTCCACGGTGAGCGCGACGGGGCCGTCCGGCGTGCGGATCACGACGTTCATCGACAGCGCGTCCGACTCGCGGGGCGGCAGGCCGAGTCGCCGGCGCAGGTCGATCGTGGTCACGATCTCGCCGCGCAGGTTGATCAGGCCCTGGACGACGTCGGACACGAGCGGGATGCGCGTCGCGTCCTGGCGATTGAGCACCTCCTGCACCATGGTCACGTCGATGCCGATGGTGAACTCGTGGAGGTGGAAGGTGCAGAGGTTCACGGTGGACCGTGAACCGGCGGAGCCCGAGCTGCTCGGGGCGTGAGTGGGGGTGGGGGTGAGGGCGGTGCTCATCAGGCGGCAGCCTCCGCTGCGACGAGGATGTCGTGGGCGACGAACGCCCGGATGTCGAGGACGTCGGTGACCTCACCACCGATCACGGTGGTGCCCATCACGCCGTAGGTCTCCGTGCGGTCGGAGTACTCGAGCCGCTCGTCGACGATGTCGAACACCGAGTCGACGATGAGGCCCACGCACCGTTCACCGGAGCCGCAGACCAGCACCTGCAGGTTCTGCTCGTCCTCCGGACGGGCGTCGATGTCGAGACGGTCGGCGAGCGACACGAGCGGCAGGATCTGGTCCCGGTAGTGCACCACCCGGTGGTCACCCCCCTGGCGGACGCCCGCGACCGGGAGCTCCTCGAGCCGGGTGACGTGGGCGAGCGGGAGTGCGAACCGGCGGTCGCCGATGCCGACGATCAGGATCGACTCGCGCTCGGCGGCCAGGTCGTGGTTCCGAGATGCGTTGGCCTCCGCCTGGGCCCGTGCGGCGGAGCTGTTGCTCACGCCGGCGAGCTGCGACACGCCGAGCAGGTCGAGGATCAGCGCCACGCGGCCGTCGCCCATGATGGTGGCCCCGGAGAATCCGGCGGCACCCTTCAGCAGGCGGCCGAGCGGCTTCACCACGATCTCGGCGGTGTCGCTGATGTCGTCGACGACGAGACCGAACTGGGTGTCGTCGGACTGGACGACGACGATGTTGACCGCGTCGTCCGACTTGGTCGGCGGGGTGCCGAACACGTCGTTCAGGAACACCAGCGGCAGGAGCTTGCCGCGCAGGCGGTGCACCGGCGCACCCTGCACGCTCTCGATGCCGGTGACCGCGCTCTCGCCGTCGAGGCGCAGCAGCTCGATGAGGCTCACCTGCGGGATGGCGTAGCGCTCGCCTCCGGCGCGCACGATCAGCGCCGGGATGATCGCGAGCGTCAGCGGGATCTTCACCTTGAAGGTGGTGCCGCGACCCACGACGGTCTGGACGTCGACGGTGCCGCCGATCGCCTCGATGTTCGTCTTCACGACGTCCATGCCGACGCCGCGGCCGGAGATGTTGCTCACCTTCTCAGCCGTGGAGAACCCCGGCTGGAAGATCACGTTCACGATGTCGCGGTCCGGGCGTGCGGCTGCCTCCTCGGCGGTGAGCAGCCCCTTCTGGACGGCCTTGCGGCGGATGACGTTCGCGTCGATGCCGGCGCCGTCGTCGGCGATCTCGATGATCACCTGGCCGCCCTCGTGGTAGGCCGACAGGCGCACGGTGCCCTCGGCGGGCTTGCCGGTCGCCATGCGCACCTCGGGCATCTCGAGGCCGTGGTCGATCGCGTTGCGGATCAGATGGGTCAGCGGGTCCTTGATCGCCTCGAGCAGCGTCTTGTCGACCTCGGTCTGCCTGCCCTCCATCTCCAGGCGGGCGGTCTTGCCACACGACAGCGACAGGTCGCGCACGATGCGGGGGAACTTGTTCCAGACGTTGTCGATCGGCTGCATGCGCGTCTTCATCACGCCCTCCTGCAGCTCGCTCGTGATGAGGTTGAGGCGCTGCGAGGTGGCGGAGAACGACGGGTCGAAGACGCTGCCGTTGTACTGCAGGATCTGGTTGCGGGCGAGCACCAGCTCACCGACGAGGTTCATCAGGTCGTCGAGCAGGCCGACGTCGACGCGGATCGACTCGTTCGTCTGGGGCCGCTCCTCGGCCTGGGTCTTCAGCACGTCGACGACGTCGGACGGCTTGACCGACTCCTTCTCGACGAGGATCTCGCCGACGTGGCGGGGATCGCCCTCGCGCTGCCGCAGCAGCACCTCGTCGAGCTCCACCTCGGTGATCAGGCCACGGTCGATGAGCTGCTCGCCCATGCGGGGCGGGTCGTCCGGGACGGCGTCGGTGCCGGCGGCTCGCCGTGCGGGCAGCGTCACCGTCACGCGGCGCGGCTTCAGCGTGGTGACGCTGGCGTCCGCCTGCTGCTTCGCACGACCGCGGCGGGCGGGGGTCGCCTCGCCGGCGTTGAGGCGGCTCAGCTCCTCGATCAGCGGTCCGTAGGTCTCGTCGCCCTCGGCGCCGGTGGTCTCCACGATGTCGAGGATCTGGCGCACGGCGTCAGCCATGCCGAGCAGCGCCGTGGTGTTCGCCTGCGTGACCGGGAGGTCGCCGTCGCGCATCTTCGACAACAGGTTCTCGCCGATGTGCGTGACCGACTCGAGGGTGCGCAGACCGAGGAACCCGGAGGTGCCCTTGATCGTGTGCACGGCCCGGAAGATCTTCGCGATCACCCCGGGATCCGGCTGCTGCTCCAACGTCACCAGTGCGTTGTCGAGATCGTCGAGGTTCTCTCGGGACTCCGTGATGAACTCCGCCATCACGTCGTCGAACTCGCCCGTGTTCACTCCCGTCCTCCCAGACTTCGGCGTGCGGTGGTCGTCGTGTCCCACGACCCGTCGCTGCGGTTGCCGGTGCGACGATCGACACTCCGTCGCAACGCATGGCTGAATGTCCGTCATGTCCGGAGGTGCGCAATAGAGTTCGGACGTGTCCGCAGCAGAGCCCGTCGGCACGGCACTCGGCACACCGCTCGGAACACCGCCCGGAACACCGCCCGGAACGGCACCCGGTGGGACGTCGGAGGCACGGCTGCGTGTCCTCGTCGCCGATGACCAGGTGGTCGCGGTGCGCGGCGCGGTCGTCTACCTGACGGCGCTCGGCATCGACGTGTGCGGCACGATCGACGACCCTCGACGGCTCGTGCGTACGGTGGACCAACTCCACCCCGACGTCGTGCTGATCGAGCCCGTGATGGGTCCGAAGGGTGCTGCGTGGGCGCACGTCGACGAGCTGCTCGCGGCTCATCCGTCGGCAGCGGTGACGGTGCTCACGTGCGAGCTCACCCCGGTTGCGGTCGACACCGCACTCGAGCACGGCTGCCTGGGCGTCCTGCCGAAGACGTGCTCGGTCGACGCGCTGGGCACGGCGATCCGCACGGTGGCGGCCGGTGAGCGGTACCTGCACCCCCGGGCGCTCGCCGCGTTGCTGCAGCGACGCCAGACGGGCGAGTCGCACCGGGTGGCCAAGGCGTTGAGCGCGCGTGAGCTGGGGGTGCTGGCGCGGGTGGCCGAGGGGATGACGAACGCGGAGATCGGCGCGGATCTCGGCATCTCGGCCGACACCGTGAAGACCCACCTCGCCCGCACGCTCGACAAGCTGTCCGCCCGCGACCGCACGCACGCGGTGGCGCGGGCGATGCGACTCGGCCTGCTCAGCTGATCCGGGTCTGATCGCGCCGATCGCGCTGATCGCGCCGATCGCGCCGGACCCGGGCGGTCAGCGCGTGTCGCGCTGGATCTCGGCGACGGCCTCGGCGTGGCTCAGCACGCGGCGACGGCCGGGCGACACACCCCCGAAGTAGCCGCTCACGATCTCGTGCTCGTAGGCGTGGTCGAGGCACTCGCGGCGCACGGGGCACTTGCGGCACAGGGCGACCGTCGAGGCGGCGATGGTGCGACCGGCCTCGACGAAGAACAGATCCAGCTGGTCGAGCTCGAGGTCGCCGCACGCGGCGTGCTCCAGCCACGGCAGCTCCGGTGTGTGCTCGATCAGTTCGTCCAGTGGGCGGGTGGCAGCCATGTCGTCGTGCTCCTCGTGAACATGTCGTGTGCCCGTCCTGGGCACTGCTGTCGACACGGAGGACCGTCCGGCGTTCGCGCCGGTGCGCAAGAAAAATCTTCGCGGTCGGGGATCAGACGGCGGGCTCGACCGAGGCGGCCAGGCAGAGATCCGACACGGCCTTGTGGATCGTGCGGTTCGAGCGTTCGGCCCACACGGCCACGGTGGCGGCGAGCAGCGCGACGGCGCCCCACAGCAGCTCGGTGTCGGTGGCGACCGAGCGGGCGTGCATCACCTCGGCCGCGACCAGCTCGTGATCGTGCCGGCGCACGGCGTCGAGGCGGCGGGCCGCGGACTGCACCGGGATGGCGTCCACGAGCGCGAAGCGGTGGGCCTCGGTCATCACGTGCTGCGCGAGTGAGCGGGTCTCCCGCGCCGAGAGCTGGGTGCCCGTGGTGAGTGCGGCATCGAGGCGGTCGAGGGTGGCGAAGGCCATCGTCGCGAGCAGCTCGATCACGTCGTCGAAGCCGCGGCGCAGATCGTCGAGCAACAGCTCCATGCCGATGCGGTCCTCGCGCACCAGGGCTGCCACCGCCCCGTACATGCTGCTGAGGGCATCGCGGACGTGGTCGGTGGTGTCGCTCATCACGGACACGACAGTCCTGCGGTCGTGACGGTAGGGCAAGCACCTCAGCGGGTTGGCCGAGAGTTGATCGGATGACGCCGTCAGGCGACGCCCGCGTCCCCCACGATCACCATCGCCTCACCCGTCCCGGCCCGCCCCGAGAGCGCCTCGAACTCGTCGAGGGCGTCGAGGGCGTCGAGGGCGTCGAGGGCGTCG
>WLDE01000131.1 GCA_009704985.1 Actinomycetota bacterium
CACCACGGTGATTCACCCGACGGACAGCACCTCGATCGGAAGCCAACCCGCAGGCGGCAGGCAGTTCATGAGCCAACCCGCCGAGCGAACCGAAACGCTACGAACAAGCCGCAACGCCATCAAGATCATCAACCAGGCAGATCGGAGCGGGTGGAGGGGTTCGGCGTGAGAACCTTGTCGCATGGAGATGCAGCACGTCTACCTGCCTGACAGTTGGGTGCTGGCCGTCGAGACAGACGCCACCCGTGTGTGCTTCGTGCTCGAGGCTGTGCTCACTCCCGAGCATCCTCGCTACTACTCGCCGCCCAAATCAGGCGAGCAGTACGCCTACGCCAGGATGCGCTGGTGCCTCCGCGGGGAGGTGCATTGGAATGACGGACCGAACCTAGACCGCCCTGCCACCGACGCGACTGGTGGGGTGGACTTCGGGAACATCTACGCGTGGTTCGAGGAGTCCGGTGTCGATCACATCGAAGGCGAATGGGGCGCGGTGACCGTCCGCAATGCCCTCCATTCGGTCGAGTATCTCGATCCGCCGAGGTAGCGCCGACCCCCGGGGAGGTCGCTTCCCGCAAGCCAACGGATGCGCCCGATCGGCAGATCCGCGCTATCGAGATAACACCTGGCTACTCAGGAGATCCATTGCGGACCTTCCATGCCCGTGATGAGCCAGCCCTCGGACTCGGTCCATTCGAGTCTGTGGGTACCGCCCGCTCCGCACAGATCCCCGCACCACAGACCGGTCGTCATCGCAGCCTGATCGCCATCAACGCTCGGAGTACCGAGGGTGAGGACCGGTCCGACGTCCTGATAGCTGGGAATCTCCTGCCCGGTACCAATGACTTCAGACGAACTGCCGACCCACGTCACCGACATCGGCTTGAGCGCTTGCTCGACTGCGGCACGCACCTCAGGTTCGATCAGAGAACTGTCGGGGCCGAACTGCAGGAATCCATCTGGCGTGGGAGTTCCGTATCGATCGACGATGTTGACACGGTCGAACACAGAGGCCCCGCCGAAGCTGTTGTCCGTTGTCAATCGTGCGAGGGAAGCGGCTGCGACGATGTCGATCTCCGTCTGCTCGCTGCTCAACTCTGGTGCGACGGTCGTCAACGGGGCCGCCGGTTGCGAGGTGGTCGGGGCAAGTCCATCCGGCTGCGCTGTTTCGTCTTGCGATGAACCAGCTTCATCCGGCTGAGAGGTAGTAGCCGCACCGCAACCGCAAAGAAGGCCGGCCACGAACAAGGTCGCCAAACGAAGCTTCATGCTGGCTTCGACGTCGCAAGTCGAGCAACGGTTCCGGACCACTTCACCCCGAGCAGATTGCCCAGTGATGGCGCTCGAGCGCAAGGCAACTGAGCACACAGATCAACCCATCTGCACGATGCCCACGCGCTCCTGGCGAGCGGAGGCGCGAACCTCAGTTGCCATCGAGGACCACCCTTCGACCTCGGGCAGGACAGCCGCACTCGCTGTCGGCGCTGCTCTGCGGAACCGGTTTGATCTGAGTTGCCACGCCACTCGTATCGCGAGCCTGTGCCTCCAGTAGGCCATCGACGCGGGGCACTGCGATCAGCACGCTCCTGTCTTTCAGACCCTGTGTAGCGTCGCCCGAGCCCACGCTCGTCCAGGCGGTGCAGTTGCTGTATGCGCAGAGGCGCACCTCAACATCTGCCGGGTCCGGCGCGACCACGAGTACCTCGGGCACAGCACAGTCCGCTTCGCACTCGACGCACCCCGACGCACCGTTCGCCACGAGCGCCAGCAACACCAGCGTCGCGATGACGTGTCGACCCGATTTGGAGGCAGGGAAGGCTGTCATACGCTCCATGGCTACCAGTTGACGGGGAGCGCGGGCCTGGCGGCCTGACCCGTACCTCTGCACTCGGCGGTGCGAAGACTGCCACCTACCGCCGGTCCGCGGTGGTGCTGGAGACCTCAACGGATTGGACCGACGTCGCGTGGATCTATGAGTCGTGCGGCTTCGCGATCACTCACCACGCACGGGCCGTTCGGTGAGGAAGCTTGGTTCCGTCGGGACTTGTGAGGGGGTGCCGGGCGTCGATCGGATCGCAGCGTGCGACGAGCCATCGGCTGCCGGGCAGCCGCCTGGCAGGTGATGTTGACCATGCGGCGTCATGGATACATCGCCGGGTCAGTTGTTCGAGGTCGTGTGGGAGGAAGGGTCGCGCTGGCAGCAGGTGCTGCGACGGCGGTGGCGGTTCTTGCCGGATGTGGATGCGGAGATGCGGGCTGCGGTGTGGGAGCAGCTGGTGCTCGGACGCTCGGACCAGTCGGAGCTGTTCGCCGCCGCATCTGTGGCGGTACGTCGGTCGGCGCGCCGTGAGCAGCGTCAGCACCGTCTGGCGTCTCGCAGGTTCGCCGATGGAGCTGGTGATCCCTTCGAGGATCTCGTCGGGAGGATCGACGCAGAACGCGCCGCGGCCGATCTGACGGTGCCGGCGCGAGCGGAGCGTTGGGTGGAGGTGATGACCGTCGGGGGGCGGGCGTCGCGTGGCGAGATGGTGAGCGGACGCCGGTGGGCGAATTCGGTGCGCCCCGGCTTGCTCGAGGGTGGCCACCATGCGGCGTGACCTCGTTGTCGGCGCCGTCGCACTGCTGATGACCTTGTCTGCCTGTGACCGCCAGGCTGCTTCTCCAGCCGTCACCTCCACCTCGCTGCCAACAATCGTGTCACCCTGGCCGCCATCCCCCGATCGGTCGCCGGCGGGTCTCACCACGGACGCACCTCCCGACGTGGTGGCCTCGGCTGGGCCGCAGGCCGACGGAGGAATCGTCGTCGAGGTGGCAGGCGGCGCGTTGCCGCGCGACGTGGTCGCTGCGTACGAGAGCAGCGGCGGTGAGCTGGCGGTCACGGCGTCGTGGGATGCCCGGTTCGAGACCTTCGGCCTGCCGCGCATCGCCGGTGATGGTGTCGCCCTGGTGAGTGCTCGGGCAGAGGCTGTCGCTGTCGCCGGTGGTTGGCAGCGGTCGGACGAACTCCAGTGGCTGCTGCGCGACGACGCGATGGCCGGGCTGGACGGTCTGCTCGATCGAGTCGCCGTGGCGGCGGGTGTCGACGATTGGACTCGAACCGACGAGGTGTCGGAGGTGCAGGGCGCACGATGCACCACCCGCATATACACCGCATCTGACGTGCCGTCGCCGACGTGGCGGGTGTACGGCTGCTCCTATCCGAACGAGCTCGGCATGTACGCCGTCGCTGTCGCTCGGGAGGGCGCGTTCACCACGGAGGAACCTGTGATCGCCGAGCCCTCAGCGGTCGCTGTAGCGAGCACCGTGGGTGGGCATCTACAGGAGGTGTCGGTGGTGTTCGCCCGTCCGGCGTCGGTCGGCTCGTTGACCACGTTGACCACCCGCGTGGTCATCGGCTTCGAGCGGGCGCCGGTCGACGCCGTGGCCGACTCGCTGCAGAGGGACGCGCTCGAAGGGTGGCGTGCGATGCCCGGCGACAACTCGGTGTTGTTCTCCGGCGCTCCCGGCCAGAGCTGGGTGTTGGGTGATGGCTCGGTGGTCTTCAGCGGCGAGGGGCGGCTCGAGCCATGAGCGCCGGGCGGGCTGCGAGCTCACCGATCGGCGGCTTCGGCCGCTGGTTCGCCCTCGCCGGCATCGCGTTCGCGATGTGGGCTGCACCGACCGCATCAGCGCATCTGTGGTCGTCGACGGGGTGGGATGCCGGTCAACACCTCGGAACGTTGGTTGACTCGTACCGCAACCTGTTCCGCCCTGAACGCATCACCGGCTCTGGGATGGCGGGCGCCGGTTTCGGCGCGACTACGGTGACCATGCTGTTCGTCGCCGGGATCGGAGCGGCAGTGGCCGGGCTTCGGCTTGCTCGTCGTCGAGTTGCGACGGCTCGAGGTCTGGCGTCGGGGCGAGATCTCGAGCGGTTCTCGGCGAAGGCGATCGTCGACCGGTCGCCGGTGATCCTCGGCGAACGGCACGCCGACCCGAAGCGCTCTGGCGTCCTGCTCGGGCAGGACCGGTACTCCGGGCGGGCGGTGTGGGTGCCGAAGGAGTCGACGGTGTTGGTGCTCGCCCCGCCCCGGAGCGGCAAGACGTCGGGGACGGTGGCGCCGGCAGTCGTCGATCATCACGGCCCTGTGGTCGCCACGGGCGTGCGGGACGACATCATGTCGTGGACCCACCCGTGGAGGGCCCTGGCCGGTACGCCGATGTGGGTGTGCGAGCCGATGCGAACGGATCGTCCGCTGCCGCCCGGTGTGCTCGAGGTTCGTTGGTCACCACTGGCCGGATGTGAGGACATGGTGACGGCCCGCCTCCGCGCCGAGGCTTTGTTCTCGGCGCTTCCGAAGGGCGGGGCGAACGACGAGTTCTGGCGCACCGCCGGCCATGCGTTGCTTGCCGGGTACCTGATGGCGGCTGCCCGGCAAGACGGCACGATCGCCGATGTGGTCGGTTGGCTCGACCGGGACACGGACGTGTCGCCGGTGGAGTCGCTACGCGATGTGGCCCGATTGCTCGATGACCCCGATGACGTGTTGGAGCAGTCGACCTTGCTCGCAGTCGCCGCGCAGTTGGAGGCGGCGATCGCGCAGGACCCTCGCTTCAAGGCGGGCGTGACCGGCCAGGCCCTGCAGGCGATCGAGCCGTTCCGGTTGCCAGCGATCCGGCGGATGTGCGAGGTGCCGATGGCGGAGTCGTTCGACCCTCGAACCTTCTTGGTGGAGGCGGGGACGATCTGGATGCTCGGATCGGAGTCGCATCAACGCCAGGCGGCCGGTGTGTGCACGGCGTTGACGGCTGCGATCGTGGAAGCCGCCCGGCAGCTGGCGCGTGAACAGGGCGGCCGTTTGCGACCCCCGTTGCTGCTGGCCTTGGACGAAGCGGTGAACGTGGCGCCGATCCCGCGCCTGGAGCAGCTGCTGTCCACCGGCGGCGGCTCCGGCATCCAGACGATCGTGGTGTTGCAGTCGATGGCAGCAGCCCGGCATGCCTGGGGCAAGGAGATGGGCGATGCCCTGTTGGACTTCAACAACGCCAAGTTGGTGCTCGGCGGGCTGAGCGATGCGCAGGACTTGCAGGACCTGTCGACGCTGCTCGGGCAACGCGACGAGGTGGTGGCCCAGGCATCGCGTTCCGGTCGCCTTGGCCTGCTCGACCCCGGCGATCAGTCGTGGTCCTGGCGTCAGGTGCCCGTGATGCGCCCCGACGAGATCCGCGAGCTCGACTCCGAACGGCGTGGCGAGGCACTGCTGATCGCTCGATCGGCGAAGGGTGTGCTGATCCGCCAGCCCCGCATCTACGACCGCACACCGCCTGGCGTCGCCGGCAACAAGCAACGTCTGGGACGTCGTCGTGGACGCTGACACCCGCCGACCGATGGTGGAGCTGGACGGGCTTGAACGGCTCCGCCAGTTCGACGACCTCGACGAGGTCTACGCCTACGGCGAGCCTCGTCATCGCCCGTTCCTCACGCCCGGCCCGTTCGACGGTCAGGTGCCGACGGCGCCACGCCGGCCGGAGGTGCTCGGCCCTGACGTCGGCGTGTGGTGGAGCGACCTGTACGCCTGGGCGGATTGGTTGATCGCCACGTTCCGGCTATCGACACGGTTCCCGCCGTGCTGGTCGCACCACTCGGCGCTCGTCGAGGAACTGATGGCGTTGTGGTTGTGCTGGCAAGCCGCCTGGCTGCCTGGCATCGATCCGGTAGCACCGGCCGGGTTCCTCCGGGAGCTCGACTGCGCGATCAGTCGGATCGATCGACTGTGGCGCACGCCATGCACCCCCGACCTCCATCGCCCGCAGCCGCCCGTGGCTGCACCCACACAGGGCGCTGTACCGAGGGTGAGGTCGTGGTGGAGCAACCCGGACTACCTCACCGACCACGAGGCACGACCGTGACGATCAGAGACGTGCTCGATCGAACCGACCTCGCCGAACTCATGACGGAGCTCGTGGGTCCACCGACACCCGGACGGCTGCCACGGTGGCGGTGCTGTCACCGCGACCACGCCGACGAGCACCCCTCGGTCACCATCGTTCGAGACCGCTCCGGGACCGAGCGCTGGCGCTGCTGGTCCGGGGGACATGGCGGCACTGCCATCGATGCTGTCATCGATGCGTCCGGATGCTCCGTCGGCGAAGCCGTCACGCGCCTCGAGCATCGGATCGGCGCCACACGGGTTGCCGCCGCTCGAACTCTGGCGCCACGTCCGTCGCCGTCCGAGCGGCGCTTCTCCGTTGCCGCACGGGACTACCTCAACCGGTGTGCCGACCTGCTGAGGACGCCCGCTGGCGACGGCGCACGCGATTGGCTCCGCCGGCGTGGCCTCACCGACGAGGTGCTCGCCGACAACCTGGTCGGCTTCGACCCAGGACCGCGCACGCTCGCACGCGCCGAAGGGCTCCCGACGCGCGGAGGTGTCACCTACCCGTCGTTCGACCGGCACGGCGAACCCGTCTACGTCCAGACCCGCCACCTCGATCCGGGCGCACGGGGCAAGTACACAAACCCGATCGCTGCCCATGGCGCCCAGCCTCTGCTGGCCCACGTGCGAACCCGCATCGATGGGGGCCCGCTCGTCGTGACGGAAGGCATCGCCGACGCGCTGACGGCGACGACCGCCGGCCTCCGAGGCGTAGCGCTCTTGAGTGCCGCAAGCGCGAACCCAGCGATCGCGAATGAGCTCGTTGCACTCGCCGGCGTCGATGGCGTGGTCCTGGCATTCGACAACGACCCAGCCGGTCGCGCCGCACGACGACGTCTCACGGACCAACTCGACGGACGCACGACCGTGCGCACCCTCCGACTGCCCGATGGCCACGACCTCACCGATACGTACCGAAGGAACACGACATGCACTCCGGCACCCAGCACCTCATCGACGAACTCACTCGCATGACCGACAAACCCAGCTGGGAGGAAGCAGCGGTCCTCGGCACCGAACTCGTGAGCGAGGACGACGTCAGTGACGACCGCCTGCTCCTCGCAAATGGCGACATCGTGGAACACGTCGGCGACGCCTGGCAGCTGAGCCCCGAGAGTCGAGACGGCATCTCCGTCGTCTCTGGTACGACCGAACGTGTTCACAACCCCGGTGTGCACGCAACAGCGCGGCTGCACCCGACCACCACGGTCGACCCGACAGCGCGTATCGAGGCCGGCGCTCTGATCGGCTCGCACACCCACGTCGGCCCGCATGCACACGTCGGCCGGAGTGCACAAGTCGGTGATCACAGCTTGGTCGGGCCCGGTGCTTTCGTCGGTCCGAACGCCGTCGTTCGCAATGGTAACCACATCGGCGATGGTGCAGTCATCGGCGCCGGCTCCGACATCGGAGCAACCACCACCACAGGCGCTGGCGCCACCATCGGCGCTGCGGCGTACATCGACCCGAACTCCGTCGTAGCGGCTGGCGACATGGTTGCCGGCGGGCGAGTCGGCCCGAGCCGAGCACGAGGAAGCCAGGTGGCAGTCGCAGTCGAACGGTTGGTTGGGTTCAACCGCGACTGACCTGCGACTAGCGAGCGCGATTTCGCTTCGGTCGGCTGTCGACTCGCCCTCGACGAACGTTGACCGTTTGTCTTTCGATCCCGTCTCTCGAATGATCACTGCTACCTGCCGAACGGCGGCGAACAAGGTCTTCGTCGGCTGAACGCTCAGGTTGGAGGTCGTCCACCCGTAAGCCCGATCCCGAAGAGGAGTGGGCTACGCACAGCGGGCAAAGTCGGGCGCGGTCACTCCCAGTACGAGCGTGGGAGGGCTCCGCTGTACGCCGCGTGACTGACCAAGGTTCGGGTACGCAAGCGACACCCCGGCGGCTCGCCGACATTCGGTCGGCGTCCTCCTTTGCGCTGTCCACGGCGCCGCGCGAGAATCAGAGCCGTGGCTACGACACGCGACCCCGACGCGGCGAAGCACAAGGTTCTCGGGGCCGTTCGCCGGTTGCTCGATGCGAAGCTCCCTGGAGACAACAGCGAAACGCTCAGCGTGTTGCTTCGCCGTGAGCACGCAGTCCTCGCTCAGAGGGCCGCCAAGTGGGATACGTCGATCCCATCGGACGGGTCCCTGCTCGAGGTGCTGTTCGTGTGCCACGCCCTGTTGACCCGGTGGGTCGAGATCGAGTCCGACGTGGCGAAGCGGAACAAGATGGTCAGGCGGTTCTTTTCGGTCGACGGACTGAACCTGGACCCGACACAGCTCAAGCTGAGAGCGCCTGCCGACTGGGTCTGGCAGTGGTTTCAGACGGAGCAGAACTCGATTCACATCGGAGTCGATGCGAGCGGTTCGGCATCAACCATCGCGCTCGGGCCGGAGAAGACCGCACCGGCGCAGGTCTTGCTGTCCAGGTCGATTCCGTCCATCACGAACGAGGAGGAGCTCACGGAGGCGTTTCGTCACTTGCTGACCTTTGGCCACGAGAACGCCAGCGTGAAGGCTGCGATCGGCGCAGCGCTCTACAACTCATCGTCGGCTGCTCGGTTTGAACGGTGTCTACGTCGAGCGATCGAAGCGAGTGGACAGCCGTCGACCGTGCTTCTCGCCAACGACGCGACGACCCTGCTCCTCTCCTTTCGCGAGGATGGATGCCTTCCCGACGACTTGCTCGTCGCCATCGCCGGCCAGGGAAGTGTTGTGCTCGGACGGAACGTGAGCGGCCGGTGGATCCGTCAGGGTGGGACCGAGTGGGTCGCCTCCGACTTCACCGGCTCGGCCTTCGACGTTGCGCGTCGAGCACTCCGATCGATCCAGGTTGCGCTCGACGCAGCCCGTATGTCGGGCGCCGCGTTCGAGCGCAACATTGCAAGGGATCCCGCGCTTGTCCTGGGACTTCAGCTTTCCGGGCGGACAGACGTCGACGAGCTTCCATCGTGGTTCCGATCACTTGCTGCCGGCACCTACGTTAAGGAGGTCGCAGAGATGGCGAGTGAGATCGATAAGGAGGCTGATGGGCAGTCAGACTCGTCGGCTCTCGCCCGGGAATTGATCGCAACGTCGGCCAAGAGCCTGGCGAGTACCGTTCTGGCCTTTCCTGAAGCGCGCCGACAGCGTGTTGTCGTGTGCGGCTCGTTGCTCTTCCGCAGCGACGGTACCGAATCGAGATACTGCTCGATCCTTCGCGAGGAGTTCGCAGGCGTCTCGGAGACGACGTACCTGTCTGACAGTGCGAAGGCCGCGCTCGGCCTCACGGCTGACTTCTCGGACGTTCTGGACACTGTGGTCGACAAGGGCGAACAGGGCCCTATCGCCCTGAGGTCGCGTCCCTACAAGACTTTGGCGTTCCACTTCATCAGCTGAGATGACTTCCTAAGGGCGCCAGGCACGAGTTGGTTTCGGCGCTAACCGTGTATCTTCCGCGACGTCCGCGCCAATGTCACGCGATTCCGCGAATTTGTTGTCTCGCGTGACCGCGCACCACCGGTTGGTCGACGCTGGAGGCCGTTCGGCACCCGTCGAACAGCGCACCAAATGGGGGTATTCAATGAAGATTCGTCGGACTAGAGCGTTGCTCATCGCGGTGACGTCCGCCGCAGCGGGGATCGTCGCGGCGGCGCCAAACTCGGCGTCGGCGTGGCCAGTCTGCCCGAGCGGCACCGTGCGGACGGCTGCGACGAGCGGCCGGGCGGGAGAGGCGGCCTGGATCTTGTTCTATCGCGAGAAGGAACAACTCCAGGTCTTCATCCGCACGGGGCCGGCCACGGCGTGTGCCCTGGGCATGAAGGCTGGCAGCGGTGCCAGCGCACCTAATGGAAGGGCGAGGACCGACTGGGTGGCGAAGGTCGATCCGATTCCCTACGGCCAGTACCGGATCGGTGCCTTCGACGAAGCTGGTACAGAAATCAAGGGCTGGCGGGCCCCGCTGACCATGTTCGAGAAGGCCAACGGAACGGCAGTCAGCATGACCACCGGTGCAGCCCAGTCGAACGGCAAGAACACGAGGGGCAGTTTCGTGACCCGCACCGCGCTGTACCTGCATTCCGAGATGCCCGCGACAGGCGACTTCACCAAGGCCTACGTTGTCGGCCAGGTGCCCCCGCCGGTGACGTTGCCCAACGGGTCCGTGCTGTCGTTCATCGGCCAGACGAAGTCGAGTGGGGACTCCTCGGCCCTGTGGGGCGACGCAGACGACTACCGGAGCCTTGGCTGCATCAAGGTGGCTCCGGCAGATCTCGCCGTCCTGCACAACCTCGCCTCGATGTGGCCGCGGGTGGCCACGGGCGTGCGGCTCCAGGTGTTGTGAACCGTCACACTCGCTGACATCGAGATGTGAAGCGCACACGGCGCTGCCCGGTCCGATGGGCCGGGCAGTGTCGCGCTCCGAAGTAGCCGCCATGCCGTGACACCGTCGTGCGAGGATCGAACTCGTGCAGGAAGGTCGTGCTCGTTCGGAGGTTCCCTACCGCTGGGCATCGACCCTGCGGGTACCAACTCGGCCGCCGAGGCTTGTGTACCTCGATCTGAACCATTGGGTGTCGCTCGCCAAGGCCAACTGTGGGCATCGAGACGGTGAGCGCTTCCGGCAAGCGCTGGACGTTCTTGTCGACGCGCGGAGCGCCGGCGGTGCCGTCTTCCCGATCTCCGACTCCACCTTCTTTGAGGTGTCCAAGATCAAGCAGTTCCGACAGCGTCGAGATCTTCGCGACGTCATCGAGATGGTCTCGGGCTACTCCGTCGTCACGTCTCGCAGCGTCATTGCGACGCATGAGATCGAAGCCGCGCTCGATGAGCTGGTGGGCCCCAGTTCTCGGCCCATCAACTCGATGGACTATCTCGACTGGGGCGTCGCGCGCGCCTTCGGAATGGTTGGGGGCTTCAGGGTTTTCGACGACGCCGGCAACGACGTCACGGCGAGCGCTCGCGCAGAGTTCCCGCAGGGCCCTGATGCATTCGATGAGCTATTCGCGGACGCAGAGCTCCAGCTGATTCGCAGCGTCTTGGCCGGACCGAGTCCAGACGAAGAGCTCGAATTGCGGTTGCTCGGATCGCGCGGTGGTGACGACGGCGGAATTGGCGCAAAGCGCGCTGGGCAAGAGATGTGGGCATCTCCCCGTCGGGCGGACGGTGGTTATGACGCTTGAAGGTACTGCTGTTCCCAGGTGTTGGGTGGGACGTGGTCGAGGCTGGAGTGCAGTCGGCGGGTGTTGTACCAGTTGATCCAGGTGAAGATCTTCCGGCGGGCTTCGGCGCGGGTGGCGAACACGCGGTCTTGGAGGCACTCGCGCTTGAGTGATGCCCAGAACGACTCGGCGACGGCGTTGTCGAAGCAGGTTGCCACGCGTCCGACGGACGGTCGGAGCTGGTGGCGTTGGCAGAAGTCGAGGTAGTCGTTCGAGGTGTACTGCGACCCGCGATCGGCATGGGCGATCACACCGGCGACCTTGCGACCGCGGGCAGCGATCGCCATCTCGAGGGCGTTGGTGACGAGCTCGGTGCGCATGTGGTCGGCCATCGAGTAGCCGAGCAGTCGGCGCGAGCCGAGATCGAGCACGGATGCGAGGTAGAGCCAGCCCTCACCGGTTGGGATGTAGGTGATGTCCTGACCCCACGCGACGTCCGGTGCGCCCGGGGTGAACCTGCGGCCGACCAGATCGGGGATCGTGAACCCGTCCGGGCCGGGGAACGTGGTCCGCACCCGACGGCGGATGCACCGGCCAGCCATGCCGTGCAGGCGCATCAGGCGGCGTACCCGCTTGACGTTCACGATCACGCCGCCGCTGCGGAGCTCGCGATGCATCCGCGGGACCCCGTAGTTGCCGTCGGCGGCGTCGAAGATCTCACGGATCAACTCGACCAGATCGGCCTCAGCGATCTCGCGTGCGGTTGGCCCGGCCGCTTCTCGCTTCAACCAGTCGTAGAACCCCGACGTCGACACCTCCGCCACTTCGCACGCTGCGGTGACCGGGAACCCGGCAGCCTTCTGGTCGGCGACACACGCGTAGCGGCTCACGATGTCGACTCCTTCACCCAGAAGGCCAGCGATCGTTTGAGCAGATCACGCTCCATCCGCAACTGCGCCGCTTCCCGGCGCAGCTCGACGAGCTCGGCCCGCTCATCGGTGTCGAGACCGGTCCCTCGCTCGCGTTCCTTGCGGACCCTGTCGACCCAGTTCCCGAGCGTGCCCGCGTTCACCATCAACGAGCGGGCGACATCAGCGATCGAGCGGCCCTCATCGAGCACCATCGCAACCGCGTCCCGCTGGAACTCCGGCGGATACTTCGCCGGCCGCCCAGGCCGACGCTTCTTACTGTTGGACATGGACATCCTCCTATACGAGGTGTCCGCCCAACGGGGGGATGCTCAATCACGGCTGCGGTCGATGTCGTCGATGGTCGGATCCTCGACGTGTTCGAAGGCCGCAACGCCGCTGATCTCCAAGCCTGGCTTGAGGATCAGCCGGTCGAGTGGGTGCGAAGGATCGAGGTGGTGTCAGTCGATCCGCACGAGGGCTA
>WLDE01000132.1 GCA_009704985.1 Actinomycetota bacterium
CGACCCGAACACGTAGGTGACGAGGCGGAGCTTGGCCTCCTGGCAGATCGGGCACGTGGACCGACTCTCGGTGCCGAGGTTGCGCGCCGCCCGGATGAGCTCGGGGTGGGCGTCGCACACCTGGTCCTGACGCAGCCGGCCGCGCCGGAACTCGTTGACGAGATGCCGGCGCGCGAGACGGTGGTCGACCACACCGCGCCCGGCGCCGCGCAGGGCGCCTGCGGAGAACTGGCCCTGCGACGACATCGTCGGACAGGCTATCGACCCCCGTCACACGCACTTCGTGCAGGCACGGGCGATCCCCGACGTCCCGCTCCGCATCGGTCACACTGGCGGGCATGACCTCGAGCCACGTGTGGTACGGACGGGGCGTCGCCGACGACGGCGAGTTCCGCCTCTGCGGCAACGTCACCGGCAAGCGCCCCGTCGAGCTGGGCATCGCCCCCGTGCCGTCCCCCGGACGGGCCAACGCCGTCACCCTCGCCCTCGCCGGCGCCAAGTCGATCGTCGTCGACCCGGACGCGGCGCGGATCACCGAGCTGCGTCGCCAGGCCGAGACCGCCGAGGTACGCGTGGAGTGCCACCAGGGCGAACTCGCCGACCTCGGCTTCGCGACCAGCGGGTCGGTCGACCTGGTGGTGGCCACCCAGACCCTCGACGACGTCGACGACCTCCCCCGGCTGCTGCGCCAGGTGCACCGCATCCTGCGGCCGGACGCCGCGTTCGTGGTGTCGCTCACCCATCCGGTGGCGGCCATGTTCGACCCGGGCACCGACGCCCCCCGCCGCGCCTATGGCAGCACCGTGCGGTCGATCGGCGAGCTGTTCATGAGCTTCGAGCGGAGCAACTTCCGACTCGACGTGGTCCACGAGCTCGCCCCGATCACCACACGCGACGCCAAGGTGCCGACCGTGCTGCTGCTGCGGGCCCGCAAGCAGGGCGTCTGACGGTCCGCACCGTCAGACGATGGTGCGCTCGGCCTCCACGATCTCGGCCGGACGCGGCCGACCGAACAGGTAGCCCTGCGCCCGGTCGCACCCGAGGTCGCGCAGACGGCTGAGCTGCAACGGCGTCTCCACCCCCTCCGCCACGACGGCCAGCCCGAGCGAGTGCCCCAGCCGCACGACGGCCTCGACGATGGTGGAGTCCTCGTTGTCGATGCCCAGGCCGTTCACGAAGCTGCGGTCGACCTTGATCGCCTCGACCGGGAAGCGCTTCAGGTAGGTGAGCGACGAGTACCCGGTGCCGAAGTCGTCGACCGAGAGGTGCAGGCCGATGCTGCGCAGCTCGCGCAGCACCACCGACGCCGCCTTCACGTCGGTCATGAGGGCGGTCTCGGTGATCTCCAGCCACAGCGCGTCGGCCGGCACCCCGGTCTCGGCGAGTGCCTCCTCCACGGTGGGCAGGAAGCCGTCGCCGAGCAGCTGCCGGCTGCTGACGTTCACCGCGATCGACAGGTCGGCGAACACCGGCACGTGCTCGCGCCACCGGCCGAGCTGGGCGAGCGACGCGCGCAGGATCGCGGCGCCGACGTCACCGATGATGCCGGTCTCCTCGGCCATCGGCAGGAACTGGTCGGGGCCGAGCACCCCGCGGTCGGGATGACGCCAGCGGGCGAGCACCTCGAACCCGGTGAGCACCCCGGTCGCGAGGTCGACGATCGGCTGGTAGTACGGCACGATCTCGTCGCGTTCGATGCCGCGCCGCAGCTCGCTCGAGGTGCGCAGCGTTGCGACCGAGTCGTCGTGCACGCCCGGGGCGAACACCTCCACGCAGTCGCGGCCACGCGCCTTGGCCCGGTACATCGCGGCGTCCGCGTCGCGCAGGAGATCGCTCGCGGTCGCGTCGGGCCGGTCGGCCACGGCGATGCCGATGCTGGCGGTGACGAACAGCTCCTCACCGTCGATCGTGAGCGGCCGAGCGATCTCGCGACGCAGCCGCTCGGCGATCGACAGCGGCGGCTGGTCGCCGTGGTGGTCGCTCAGCAGCACGATGAACTCGTCGCCGCCGAAGCGGCTGAGCAGGTCGTGGTCGCGCAGGACGGCGCGGAGTCGCTGGGTCATGCCGCGCAGCAACTGGTCGCCGACCGCGTGGCCGAGGGAGTCGTTCACGACCTTGAAGTTGTCGAGGTCGACGAAGAGCACGGCGGTGCTGCCGACGGGGGACGACGCGAGCCGCTCGGTGAGCTCGGTGGTGAACTGTGACCGGTTCGGCAGGCGGGTGAGCTCGTCGTGGGTGGCCGCCCAGCGCAGCTGCTCGGCGTAGCGTCGCTGTTCGGTGACGTCCTGCACGTGGGAGATCGCGAGCAGTTCACCGTTGTCCTCGAACACCGAGATCGAGGTCTGCGCCCACAGCACGCTGCCGTCGGCCCGCACGAACCGGTGCTCGCGCGCCCCGCCCTCGGCGTCGCCGGTGACGCCGGTGACGCCGGTGACGCCGGTGACGGCGGTGACGGCGCGGTGCACCAGGTGCTCATGGCGGTCACGGTCGTCGGCGTGGGTGATGTCGTGCATGGTGCGACCGACGAACTCGGTGCGCCCGGTCCGCATCATCGTCAGCATCGTGTCGTTCACGTCGACGATCACCCCGGTGTCGACCGACGACAGCGTCATCCCGGTGGGCGCTCCGTGGAACGCGAGCCGGAAGCGTTCACGGGCGCGTTCGAGCGCCTCGGCCTCGCGCACGCTGGCGGACACGTCGCGCAGCGTGATCACGACCTCGTCGGGATCGCGCACGGGCAGCATGGCGTCGACGGCGACGATCACCTCGGGCGGGGCGGGCGGTGCGAGCGGGAGCGTGACGGAACGGCCGGCCGGCCGACGCCCCGCCTGCAGGTCGCGCCACAGCAGCCTCGCCAGGTCGCGTGCGTCGTCACGCACGAGGTCGACCACGGCGCGTCCGATCAGCTCGTCGTCGGCTCGCTCCGTGAGCGTGCGCGCGACGGCGTTGGCACCCCGGATCACTCCCTGGCGGTCGACGACCACCACCGCCTCGGGCAGGTCGTCGAGCAGGCCGCGCAGCTGCTGCTCCGTCGCACCGAGTTCGGCGATGGTACGCGACAGGCGCTGCGAGTACTCCGACGTCTCCCAGGCGCGCACCACCTGGTCGACGCTCACGGCGGCCACCAGCGCCAGCGCGAGGGCGGTCCCCACGCCGCTCACGGCATGACCTTCGACGAGCGACGCCCACAGGCCGGCGACGAGGGCGACGGCCGTGGCCGCGACCACGACCACCATCCGGATCACCTCGGGTCGGTGGTGGTCGTCGGTCGGTCGCGACGGCCGACCGGACAGCAGCACGAGGAGGACGACGAAGCCGGCCCAGCACGCGGCGGCAGCCACGCCGAGCCCGTCGCCGACCGGTCCGCCGGCCACCACGTCGAACACCCCGCCGGCGGCGTGGAGGGCGAGCAGCACCACGAGTGGCTCGATCGTCGGCGACCGCTGCTGGAGCAGGATCACGGCGGCGAGCGCGGTGACGACGACGGCGCAGACCGGCCCTGCCACCGTCACGATCTGCTCGTCGACCGATCGACCCTCGACGTGGGGCCGGAGGGCGAACTCCCACAGCACGAACGACGACGCGAGCGCGACCACGAGTGCGTCCGTGGCCATCGCGAAGCGTCGGACCGCCGGATAGCGCCACAGGCGCATCACGAGCACGGCACCGACGAGCAGGGGCACCGCCAGGAAGCACGCATCGAGCACGAGCGACGCCGGCGTGGTCCCGTCGGTCGGCGGTGCGCCGATCGTGCGCCCCACGGCCAGCGCGGCACGCCCGCACTGGAGCGCGGCCCACACGATCGTGGCGATCGCGAGCCCGGCGGCGACCGAACGTCGGTCGAGCGCCCAGCGCCAGCTCGTCGCGACCGCGGCCAGCACCCCCGCCACGGCGAGGCCGACGTGGGTCCCCGCACCCCAACCGGCCAGGTGCGTGCCGCCGCGGACGGCGTCGGCAGCGGCGCCGGCGGCGATCGCGACCGCTGCGGCGAGGGCCAGACGGTCCGCGGCGCGGGCGGGAACGGCGCGCCCGGTCGCGACGGACTCGCTCGTCACGGGCGGCCCGGTGGACCCGTCCGGTGCAGCGAGGGCGGCCGACGCGGCTGACGCGGCTGATGCGGCTGATGCGGTGGTCGCGTCGATGCGGTGCGCGGGGGCGTCGGGCGACACGACCTCGAGGTGCCCACCCTGCGCGTCCACCATGCCTCACCACCGCTCGACGATCGGGCCCGTCCGGACGACGGGTCGGACGACATGCTCTGGCACATCCGGTCCGGTCCCGGTCCGGCATTCCCGGTCCGGCGACCTCTGGTCGTGTCGTGTCACGTCACAACGGTGTCGCACCGCCGCACGATGTCACGATGTCACGATAGATCATTCAGAGTGGTGACGCCACCACTCTCGGAGAGAGGCGCCCGCTCGATCGGGGGGGATCGGACCGTCCACGATCCGCTGCTCCGCGAGGTACGCCAACGCCCGCCCCACCAGCGGGCCGGGCTCGATGCCGAGCAGCGCCATCACGGCCGCGCCGTCGAGCGGCGGCGCGAGGTCGCCGAGGTCCTCACCGGACCGGCGCAGCAGCTCCGCCCCCGCCAGCCACGTCGCGGCCGAGCGGCCCGGCACCGTTCCGACGGGACCGGCCGGGGCACCCATCGCGTGCGCCAGCGCCAGTACCTCCGCCAGATGGCCGCGGGCGTCGCGGACCACTCGGCGGACGTCGGCCGGCGACCAGGCGCCGTCATCGGAGGTCGCATCGGAGGTCGCATCGGAGGTCGCATCGGAGGAGGTCGCGCCGGACACCGGGCCGGCGAACCACCGGCGATGGCAGTCGACGACGGTCGACACCGCGCCGACGTCCTCGTTCGAGGCGCGCAGGTCGCGCAGCACCCGGCGCGCGTCGGATGCGTCGAGCTCGGCCAGCAATCCCGCCCACCGCACGAGCCGCAGCACGGGCGGATCGCCCCACCACCCGGCCGGTGCCGGACCGGCGGCGGGGACCGCCGCCACGGTGGCGTCGAGCCGAACCGGGTGGAGCTCGGCGAGGGCGGGGACCGCGTGCGCGAGGAGCCCCGTGTCGACGAGGAAGCGCAGGCCCGGACCGGGGCGGCGCGTGACCAGCAGCTTGTCGAGCTCGTCGCGAATCCGCTCGGCCGACACGATCGACAGGCGCGCACCCATCTCCCGGACCGCGGCGGTGAGCTCGGGCACCGGCTCGAGCCCGTAGCGCGTGAGGAAGCGCGCCGCTCGCAGCATCCGCAGCGGGTCGTCCCCGAAGCTCTCGACCGGCGTGAGCGGCGTGCGGAGCACCCCGGCGGCCAGGTCGGCCGCGCCACCGAACGGGTCGACCAGCACGGGAGCGGGCGTCGTGATCTCCACCGCCATCGCGTTCACCGTGAAGTCGCGCCGCGACAGGTCGGCCACCACGTCGTCGGAGAAGACCACGTCGGGCTTGCGCGAGTCACTCGCGTACGCCTCCGCCCGGTGCGTGGTGATCTCGTAGATCCGCGGCTCCCCTCCGTCGGGCGCCTCCTTCATCGCGCCGATCGTCCCGAAGCGCTCGCCCTGCGTCCACACCGCGTCGGCCCAATCGGCGATCAGCCGCTTGATCTCGGCCGGCCGCGCCGTGGTGGTCGCGTCGAGGTCGAACGCCGGCCGGTCGTCGCCGGCCACCAGGTCGCGCACCGTGCCACCGACGAGGTAGAGCCGATGACCCGCGGCGGCGAACCGCTCGGCCAGCGGGTGCAGCTCGGGCCACAGCGTGGTGCGCACGGCCTCGACCACCCGGGCCCCGACGTCCGAACCATCCGAACCATCCGAACCATCCGAACCATCCGAACCGGCCGGACCAGCCGCACCATCCGAACCGGCCGCACCGTCCGGGTCACCGGCGACGAGGGCCGCCGGGTCGTCACCGTCGCGGTCGACGGGCGCCGTCACGATCGACCTGCCGGCTCAGCCCTGGTGCCGCTCGCGCCAGAACGCGCTGATCACGTCGAGCTGGCGGTGGCCCGGCCCACCCGACGTCTCCGCCTCGGCGACGTCGACCGGCTCGGGATCCTCACCGGCCAGCACCCCCACCACCCCGGCGCTGCACCACGCGAGCGCGTCGAGGTCGTAGCCGCCCTCGAGCATCACGATCCGCCGGCCGGCCGGCACCCACTGCATCGCCCGCCGCGTGAGCGCGATGTAGTCGCCCGACGTGAGCCCCAGCTCGGTGATCGGGTCGAACCGGTGCGCGTCGAACCCGGCCGAGATGATCAGCCACGTCGGTGCGAACGCCTCCACGCGGGGTGCGATCAGCTCGTCGAACGCCCGCAGGTACACGTCGCCCGTGGTGCCGGGTGGCAGCGGCACGTTCATGGTGGTGCCCTCCCCCGCGCCGGCGCCGATCTCGGTGTGGCGACCGGTGCCCGGGTACAGCGGCCACTGGTGGAGGCTCACGAACAGCACGCGGGGGTCGTGGTAGAAGACGTCCTGCGTGCCGTTGCCGTGGTGGGCGTCGTAGTCGAGGATCAGCACCCGCTCGCCCTGGTCGGCGAGTGACGCCGCGAGCACCGCCACGTTGGAGATGAGGCAGAAGCCCATCGACTCGGTCTGGTTCGCGTGGTGCCCCGGCGGCCGCACGGCGCAGAAGGCCGCGTCGGCCTCCCCGCGACGCAACGCCTCGGCGGCGGTGAGTCCGGCGCCGGCCGCCAGCGTGGCCGCGCGCCACGTGCCCGGCGACGCATAGGTGTCGGGGTCGAGGCGGCCGCCACCCGACGTGGAGATCCGTTCGATCCGGTCGAGGTAGGCGCCCGGGTGCACCCGCTCGAGGTCGGCTCGCGACGCTGCGATCGGCTCGAGCGGGATCAGCGCGTCGGGCGACGCGTGACGCTCGATGCCCGACAGCACCGCCTGCAGCCGCTCCGGCCGCTCGGGGTGCCGCGGACCCGCGAGGTGCTCGAGGTACGCGGCATGGGTACTGAACAGCACGGACACGTCTCCGACGCTACCGTCCTGGGAGAATGAGCCCGGTGCTCCGAACCCCTCGCCCGACGAGCGCCGCGTCGCACGCGGCGGCGGAACGGACGGGTCACGTCGTGCTTCGCGGCACCGAGGTACCCGCCCGGGCTCACGCGTGTCCCGGCACGCCCACCATGGCGCAGGTGGTGGTGCTCGACGGCACCGCGGTGCCCACCCCCGCGCACTACCGCACCTGGTCGGCCACGCTCGCGGCACACGGCTTCACCGCGCTGCGCACCGGTGCACTCGCACCACGTCAGGCGGCGCAGGCGGAGCAGGCCGGGTTGGTGTGCGTGCAGGAGTTGGCCCTGCTCGACGTGTCCGCACCGTTCGTCATCGGCAAGGTCACCACCGGCAAGGTCACCACCGGCAAGGTCACCACCGGCACCCGCCGGCTGCGCGAGTCCGAGCTCGGCATCGCCGCGGAGATCGACGCCGCCGCCTTCGGCCTCACCTGGGCGCTCGACGCCACGATGCTCGCCGACATCCGCACCGCCACGCCGTCGCACCGCGCACGCGTGGTGATGGCCGATGGCCGGGTCGCCGGCTTCCTCGTGTCCGGTCGCGCCGGCCGCACCGGGTACGTCCAGCGCCTCGCGGTCGACCCGACGCTGCATCGCCGCGGGCTGGCGACGGCACTGCTGCGCGACTCGTTGCGCTGGATGCGCCGCGGCCGGGTGCGCCGTGCGTTCGTGAACACCCACGTCGAGAACACCGCCGCGCTCGAGCTGTACCGCCGCCACGGCTTCGTCGAACTGCCCGAGCGGCTCCGCGTGTACGAGGGCCCGGTGGTGAGGTGACCGTGCGGTCGACCTCGTCCCGCCCGGCGCGATCCCACCGGTCCTCCCGTCCGACCGACCGCACCGGCGTGACCGGGAGCGTCCGACGCCGGCGGGCCGGACGGATCGGACGGATCGGACGGATCGGCACGGTCGTGCTGATGAGCGGTGCGCTCGCGGCCCTGGGCGGACCGCCCGTGTCGGCGGAGCGCGAGGTCGTACCGACCGGGCCGGTCACCGCACCCGCTCGCTCGGCACCGGTCCCGGTGCCGCGAGATGGCGAGCTCGGCATCGCCGCGCAGACCTTCACACTCGCGTCCGAGGGCGTGGTCGAGGTGCGACTCGTGCTGCCGGACGGCGTGGACCCCGCCGCCTTCGACGCCCGCTCGGTGCTCGTCGTCACCAGCCATCGCGCGATCGACGACCGCGTCGGCTTCCAGCAGGTGCTCGACGGTGAGCTCACGCGCACCGAGGACACCTTCGACATCTCGCTCGACCCGCTGATCGCCGACCCCAACCTGCTGGCCGTCGAGGGCACCACGATCACGGTGCGGGTGCCGACCGAGGCACTCACCCGCACCCCGCAGGCGCTGCAACTCGGCCAGGCCGGAGTGCACCCCGTGGTGTTCGAGCTGCGACTGCGCGACCGGGCCGTCGGCGAGGTCACCACCTTCGTCAACCGGCTCCCGTCCACCCCGTCCACGGCCGGCGATCTCGCCGTTGCGTTCCTCATGACGGAGACCACCGACCCGACGATCGAGCCCGACGGAGCAGTCGCCGTGCCCGCCGCGGCCCGCGCCGAGCTCGTCCGCCTGGCCGAGTCGCTCGCGGCCATGGACGCCGCCGCCGCGCAGGTCACCGACGTCACCGGCGTCACCGACGTCGCCGTGCCCCGCGGCGTGCTCGTCGAGCCGTCGGTCGTCGGCTCGCTCGTCGCGAGTGACGCGGAGCTCGCCGCTGATCTGCTGCCGGGGCTGGAGCGCAGCGTGCTGCTGTCGGCACCGCGGCTCCCCCTCGATCCGTCGAGTGCCGCCGATGCCGACCTCGACGCCACCTACGCCACGTGGCTCCGCTCCGGCGAGGACCAACTCCGATCGATCCTGCCGGTCACCCCCACCGATCGCTCGGTGCACGTCGTCGAGCGATCCCTCGACGACCGCGGTGCCGAGCTCGTGCGCAACCTCGGCACCCAGCTGCTCGTGCTCCCGTACCCCTTCTACGACGGCCTCGAGGGAAGCCTCCGCGGGTTCACCGACATCTCCCAGCTCGTCACCGTGGGGCTCGCCGACGGCAACACCGTGCCCGCCGCCATCGTCGACCCGTACTTCGCCGCGCAGCTCGAGGCCGGCGCCGACGACCCGGTGCTCGGCGCCGTCGAGGTCGTCGCCGAGCTCGTCGTGCTGGCCGGCGACATCGACGACGACGGTCTCGTCGTCGACCGGCACAGCGTCCTGCTCGCCCTCCCGGATCTCGGGGTGCCCGATCCGGCGCTCATGTCCGAGCTCACCTCGCTGCTGCTCTCGACCCCCGGGCTCCAGCTGGTCGAGCCGGGCGACCTCCCCCGGATCACCACCACCCTGCTCAACGACGGCCGGCTGGTCACCGTCACGCTCCCCGCGGCCGCCGGACCCGACCTGTCGTCACGCGTCGACCGAATCGACGAGATCTCCGCCGAGGTACTCGCGTACGCCACCATGCTGCCGGAGGGCGCCGAGGACGTGGCGCGCTGGACCGCCGCGATCGATGCCTATCCGTCGAGCGCGATGACCGACGACGACGTCGACGCCTCCATGGCATCGATCCGCGAGGACTTCACCGCCATCCGCACCGCCGTGGTCCCGCCCCCGCCGTTCTCGCTCACGCTCACCGGCCGCGAGAGCAACCTTCGGTTCTCGTTGGCGAACACCTCCGATCAGGAGCTCACGGTCCGGGTGCAGCTCAGCTCGCCCAAGATCCGCTTCCCCGACGGCGATCGCATCGAGGTGCTCCCGCCCAGGTCCGAGACGGACGTGGTCGTGCGAGCGGAGGCGTTGAGCAACGGCAAGTCGAGCGTGTTCCTCCGGATCTTCACGCCGGGCGGCGAAGGTGACGTCCAGGTGGTGCCGGAGGTCGTGCTCACCGCTCGCGTCACCTCCTTCGCGGGCATCGGTCAACTCATCACGGGCGCCGGCCTGCTGCTGATCGTCACGTGGTGGGCCAACCACGTCCGCCGGAGTCGACGGTCGCAGCAGGCCGAGCGGCACCAGTCGCGTCATCCGGCCTCGCGGCGGGTCACGGCGTCGGTCGGGGCACCCGGCGCCACCTCGCCGGACGCGGCCGCTGCCGCCGCCCCGCCGCCCGACCACGACGACCAGGACGACCAGGACGACCAGGACGACCAGGACGACCAGGACGACCAGGACGGCCACGACGGCCACGACGAGCCCGCGGACCGGGCCGAGCCCGAGCCCGAGCCCGGCGACGGCGACGGCGACGGCGACGACACGCCCGACCCGACGCCCGACCCGACGCCCGACCGGCGCGAAGTCTCGCCCGACGCGGCGGCCAGTAGCCTGCCGCCCTCGTGAGTCCGACCCCCGATCACGACCCCACCGGCCCGGCGGCCCCGACCGGTCGGGTGCGGATCGTCACCGACTCCGCCTGCGACCTCCCGCAGGCCGTCGTCGACGAGCTCGGCATCGAGATCGTGCCGCTCACCATCCGCATCGGCGACGAGGAGTTCGTCGACCGCCGCGACCTCACGCCGGCCGAGTTCTGGGCCCGCAGCGCCGCAGCGCCCGAGCTGCCCGCCACCGCCGCGCCCGCGCCGGGCCAGTTCGAGGCCGCCTACCGGCGCCTCGCCGAGCAGGGCGCCGGCGAGATCGTCGTCGTCTCGCTGAGCGGCGCCCTGTCCGCCACCATCCAGAGCGCCGAACTGGCGGCCCGCGCCGTCGCCGGCGACGTGCCGGTCACCGTCGTCGACAGCCGCAACTGCACCCTCGGGCTCGGGATGATCGTGGCCGACTGCGCCCGGTCGGCCCGATCCGGTGCCGACGCCGCCGCGGTGGCCGACCGCGCCCGCGACCTCGCGCAGCGCACCCGCGTGTGGGGCGCGCTCGACACGCTCGAGAACCTGAAGAAGGGCGGGCGCATCGGTGGGGCACGCGCCCTGCTGGCCTCCGCGCTCGCGATCAAACCGATCATCGAGGTCCGCGACGGCGTCGTGGAGCAGGGCGGCAAGCAGCGCACCCGGTCGAAGGCGCTCGCGTTCCTGGTCGACACCCTGCGCAGCTACGGCGAGGTGGACAACCTGGCGGTGCTCCACGCCGACTGCAGCGACGTCGACCTGTTCGTCGAGATGCTCCGACCCCACCACCGCGGCGACATCGTGATCGGCGACATCGGACCGGTGGTCGGCACCCACGCCGGCCGGGGCACGATCGGCATCGCATTCCACGAGCGCCGGCGCTGAGCCGCGGCGCTCCGGCCCGTCACGGGCGAACCGCCCGCGCATCACCGGCCGTCGATTGCCGGAACCTGGACGCTGCGCACCACTAGCGTTCACGACCGGACATGTCCATGACGACCAGCCCCCCTCCGCTGCCGCCGGCAGTGCTCGCCCAGCGGTACCGGCTGGAGCGTCGTCTCGCGCAGGGAGGCATGGCCGAGGTGTGGCTCGGCACCGACCTCTCGCTGTCACGCCAGGTGGCGATCAAGCTCCTGAAACCGAACCTCGCGAGCGACCCCGTCGTCGCCGAGCGGTTCCGTCGCGAGGCGATCGCCGTCGCGCAGCTCAACCACCCGAACATCGTCGCCGTGTACGACGCGATCGAGGACGGCGGGCGCCAGGCGGTCGTGATGCAGCTCGTCGACGGCAAGAGCCTGCGCCAGTTGCTCGACGAGCAGAAGAAGCTGAGCCCCGAGCTCACCATCCACATCGGTTCGTGCGTCGCGTCCGCACTCGACGCCGCGCACCAGGCGGGCATGGTGCACCGCGACGTCAAGCCGGGGAACATCCTCATCACCCCCGACGGTCGGGTGCTGCTCACCGACTTCGGCATCGCCAAGGGCCTCGAGCCCACCGGGGACGACCTCACCCACGACAACATCATGATGGGCACGGCGAAGTACCTGTCGCCGGAGCAGGTGCGCGGCAAGCGGCTCGACGGTCGCGCGGACCTCTACTCGCTCGGCCTCGTGCTCTACGAGTGCCTCGCCGGGCGCGTGCCGTTCCTCGGGCAGAACGACGCCGACACCGCGCTCGCTCGTCTGCAGCGCGACCCCACGGACATCACCCGCCTGCGGCCGACCCTGCCCCGTGGGCTGCCCGAGCTGATCCACCGCCTCCTCGCCCGCCGGCCCGACCAGCGGTACGCGTCGGGTGCCGCGGTGAAGGCGGCGCTCGCCGAGATCGCGTCTCGCGCGCACGAGACGGCGCTCCTCGACACGACCGCCTCCGGCAGCGCACCCCGGCCGACCCCCATCGACCCGACGCTGCGCAAGCCCTACGACCAGGCCGCCACCCACCCGATGCCCACCCACGACCCGCCGGTGCCCGAACCGGGTCGGCGGCCGGCGGCCGGGGGGTCGAACGGCGCTGC
>WLDE01000133.1 GCA_009704985.1 Actinomycetota bacterium
CCACCACGCCCGGCGCCACCACGCCCGGCGCCACCACGCCCGGCACCACGACACCGGGGGCAGGGGCGCCGGTCGGTGCAGCCGCCGCACCCGTGCGACCGACGATCACCCTCAGCAGCGACGTCGCCGAGGTGGACGAGGGCGGCCAGGTGGTGCTCACCTTCCGGGCCGAACCCGCACCCACCGCCCCGCTCACCGTCGACCTCACCATCGGCGGCGACGCCGCCAGCGGCAACGACCCCGACGACGGCGACGACTACGGCGAGATCGACGACAGCTTCGTCTTCCCCGCCGGCGCGACGACCTACACGATCACTCTCCCCGTCTGGGTCGACTCGGTCATCGAGGACCGCGAGGACATCAACGTGTCGCTCACCGACCAGTTCGGCAACGATCCCAACTACGTCGTCGGCCCGCAGAACGAGGTCCGCGTCCGCATCCGCGCCAACGGCGACGACCTCGTCCCGGTGATCACCCTCGAGTCGTCCTCGGCCGTCGTGCGCGAAGGCGCCACGGTCACGTTCACCTTCCGCTCCACCGTGGAGTCCAACCGCGACCTCGACCTCACGGTGGTGACGGGCGGTTCGGCCCGATCCGGTAGCGACTACGGCGTCATCGAGCTCGACGACATCGCAATCCCCGCCGGCGCGACCTCCACCACCGTGCAGGTGCAGCTCCGCTCCGACGGCGTCGTCGAGGGCGACGAGCGGCTCACCCTCGCCGTCGTGCCCGACCCCGACGACGACCCGGCCGACCCGTCGTACCTGCCGGGGAACCCGGCCTCGACGTCCGTGGTGATCGAGTCCGACGACCTCCCCGAGCTCACCCTGCGCGGTGGCGGCGACGTGGCCGAGGGCCAGGCCACGTCGTTCACGATCGTCGCCGACGCACCGGTCACCGCCGACACCTCCGTCAACTACCAGCTCGGCGGCACCGCCAACGCAGGCGACGACTTCGACACGCTCTCCGGCACGGTGATCCTGCCGGCCGGTCGCTCCGAGGTCACCGTGCCGATCACCACGATCGACGACGACGTCGTGTTCCTGCCGAGCGACATGGTGGTCGCCGACTGGCCGGCCCGCATCGGCACCGTCGAGGTGGACGAGGGCGAGTTCGTGCTGCAGGGCGCGCCGGTGCTCACGCTCACCGAACCGGTCTTCACGATCACGCTGCAGGTGGGCCCCGGCGAGCGGGCCGAGCTGGAGGTCGGTCAGACCGCGATGGTGTCGCTCGACGCCCTCGACGAAGATCTCCCCGGCGTGATCGCCACCCTCGACGACACCGCCACGGTGGACGACCAGGGCGCGGAGACCTACGAGGGCACCGTCGTGGTCGAGGGTGAGCTCGACGCCGTTGACGGTGCCCGCGCCACGGTGGACGTCACGCTCTCCGAACGCCTCGGCGTCCTCGCCGTGCCGGTGGCCGCGGTGCTCCGCTCGGCGGGCGGCGACGTGGTCCGCGTGGTGAACGACGAGGGCACGATCACGCGCATCCCGGTGACGATCGGGCTCGTCGACGGCGAGTGGGTGGAGATCACCAGCGGCCTCGTCGGTGACGAGCTCGTGATCGTCGACGTCGACGCCGCCGCCGAACCGACCGGCGGTGGCGGTGGCGGAGGCGGAGGCGGAGGCGACGGCGGTGGCTGACGAGCCGACCGCAGCCGAGCCGAACTCGGCCGAGCCTGCCGACGGTGCGATGGCCGACGGTGCGATGGCCGACGGTGCGATGGCCGACGGTGCGATGTCCGCGGCGCCGGACTCCGACCCGGCTCCCGACACGGGTGCCGCAACCGTCGCCGTCACCACGGCCGACCCGGCTCCCGACACGGGTGCCGCAACCGTCGCCGTCACCACGGCCGATCCGACCCCACCGCTCGGCACCCGGCTGGAACCGCTCCTCGAGCTCACCGGGGTGTCGCGCCGCTACGGCAGCGGCGAGGCACAGGTCACCGCGCTCGACGACGTCTCCCTCGCGATCATGCCCGGCGACTTCGTGTCGATCATGGGGCCGTCCGGCTCGGGCAAGTCCACGATGCTCGGCCTGCTCGGCTGCCTCGACGTGCCCACCGAGGGCACGATCCGCGTCGGCGGCCACGTCGTCACCGCGATGGACGACGCCGAACGCAGCCGGGTCCGCGGCCGCGAGATCGGCTTCGTGTTCCAGCAGTTCCACCTCATCCCGCACCTCGACGCGCTCGGCAACGTGGAGACCGCGCTGCTGTACCGCGGCATGTCCGCGAAGGAACGCCGCGCCCGTGCGCTCGCCTCGCTCGAGCGGGTCGGGCTCGGCCACCGCCACGACCACCGCCCCGTGCAGCTGAGCGGCGGCGAGCAGCAGCGCGTCGCCCTCGCACGCGCGCTCGTCACCGAACCGAAGATCGTGCTCGGCGACGAACCCACCGGCGCGCTGGACTCGAAGAACGCCGAGCTCGTGATGGGGCTGTTCACGTCGCTGCAGTCGCCCGAGCGGGCGATCGTGCTCGTCACCCACGACCCCCACGTCGGCGACATGGCCGAGCGACGGGTGCGCATGCGCGACGGCCGCATCGTCAGCGACGAGCGTGTGTCGTGAGCGGCACCCGCGACCTCGTCGGCGTCGCCTTCTCCGGCCTCGTCGCGCGGAAGATGCGCACCGCGCTGCTCCTGCTCGGACCGATGATCGGCGTCGCCGCGATCATCGCCGCCGTCGGCCTCACCGACTCCGCGAAGGGCGACCTGAAGCGCAAGGTGGCCGAGCTCGGCACCAACCTCATCGAGGCCACCGCCGCCTCCAGCTTCGGCACGTCCGACCCCACCCTGCCCGAGGACGCCGTCGAACGCGCACGCACCGTCGTCGACGTGGAGAGCGTGTCGGCCGTGGTGGAGCTCACCAACGTCGTCGTCACCCCGTACGAGGCGGTGCGGGAGTTCTTCGAGACCGTGCCCGTGCCCGTGCTCGCCGCCGATGACGCCCTCCCCGCGGTGCTCGAGGTGCCGCTCGTGAGCGGCAGGTGGATCGACGAGTTCGACGAGGTCTCCGGTGCTCGCAGCGCGGTGATCGGCATCGGACTCGCCCGCGAGTTCGAGGTGCTGCCGGGCGAGGTGCGCTCGATCGTGCTCGGCGACCACGAGTACGCGGTGGTGGGCGTGCTCGACAGCGTCGAGCTCGAACCGGCCTTCGACAACGCCGTGTTCATCCCCTTCAGCGCCGCCGACGAGGACTTCGTCGCCGACGACATCCTGCCGAACAAGCTGTACGTCCGAGCCCGCGAGGGCACCGAGGACACCACGGCCGAGGCGCTCAAGGTGGCCGTGAACCTCGGCGGACCCGACGAGATCTCGACCGAGCTGAAGTCGGAGGCACTCGAGCTCGCGTCGCAGAGCGACCGCCAGCTCCAACTCATCGTCGTCGCGATGGGGTTGCTCGCGATCGTCGTCGGCGGCATCGGCATCGCCAACGTGATGTCGATCTCCGTGATCCAACGGTCGGCCGAGATCGGCATCCGCCGCGCGCTCGGCCACACCCGCGGCACGATCGCCGCGCAGTTCCTGCTCGAGGCGGTGGTCGTCGGCGTGCTCGGCGGCATCCTCGGCGTGGCGGTCGGCGTGGCGGCGATCGGGGTCGGGGTGGTCGCCGCGGGCTGGGTGTTCACGCTGCAGCCGATCCTGGTGCCGGCCGGCATCGCCATCGCCGTGGTGATCAGCGTGTTCGCCGGTCTCTCGCCGGCCGTTCGAGCCGCACGGCTCGAACCGCTCGAGACGCTCCGACTCGGCTGATCCGCCCGCCGGGGTGACGCAGCACGGACGGCGCGTGCGCGTACGGTCTCGGCATGGCCGGCTCGCGTGCTCTCGGTGTGATGCGTGCCCGCCGCGCGATGCAGGTTCGGATGCAGGTTCGGATGCAGGTTCGGATGCCGCTCGCAGCCGTTGCGGTGCTCGCCGTCCTCACCGGCGCATGCAGCGAGCCCACCCCGGCCGACACGGCTCCGCAGGCCGAGCCGGTCGCGGCGGTCACCAACCTCGTGCCCGCACCCACGCTCAACCGGTCGATCGACCGCGAGCTCGTCGCCGCATGCATCGACCGCGTGCAGCTCGGTGCCTTCGCACAGGATCCGGAGATGATGGCGATGTGGATCGAGGCCGGCCGTGACATCGACGAGCTCCGCCGCACCTGCGAGACGCTCGGCATCAACGACCCGGTCGCGCTGCAGGCGCTCGCCGACGAGTGGGACGAGCTGCAGCGCACGCTCGCGTCGCAGCCCGGATCGTCCACCAGCACCACCGGCCCCGCCACGTCGGGCACCCCGGCACCGCGCGTCACCACCCCCGCCGGTCGCCCCACCGCGACCGCGCCCGCCGGTGTCACCACCACCGTCGCACCGATCGCTCCGGATGCCACGCCGCCGCCCGCGCCGCCGAGCTGCGGATCCGACGAGGTGCTCGGCCCCGACGGGACCTGCGTGCCGCGACCCACCGACCCGCCCGCCATTCCGGCGCCCGCACCCGAACCACCGCCCGCGCCCCCCGCCCCCGACCCGACCGGGTAGCGCCCCGCGCAGGCCGCCACACCGGTGACGGTGCGCGTGCCACCTTCTGCCAACACTGCGGCACACCACCCACATCTGGGACTCGTGCTCGATTCGATCCGCGCCGATACCTCCGGGTGCGGCACGGCCCCCGTCCCGCTCGAGGAACGGTGAGGTCCATGATCACGCAGACGCCCGGCCGGCGGATCGGCCACCAGCGATCAGGTCCGGTGGTACGGCGTCGGTCATCGATCGTGCGCACCGGCTGCGCCGCGTTGCTCGTGTCGCTCGTATCGCTCGTCGCCGCGTCGTGCGGGCGGGGGGAGCGCGTGGTGGCCGGACGCGAGGCCGCCTTCGAGCCGTCCGACGGCACGATCCCGTCCTCCGACGCTCCTGGCGCGACCGCGGGTGTCGCCGGTTCGGACCCCGTCGCGCCACCGCCGACGACCGCAGCGCCGGAGGCGTCGACCGAGTCGACCGAGCCTGCCGAGCCTGCCGAGCCGGTGGTCTCCTCCGAGCCGGTGGAGCCGGTCGCGGTGGACCTCGCCGACGTGCTCGTGACCGCCGACGACCTCGGCGCGCCCTGGACGGCGATGCCGCTCGACCTCGACGCACTGCCGGCCGAGGAGGCCCCCGCCACCACGCTCCCGGAGGACGAGTCGTACGGCGACTGCCTGGACGACGTGAAGGGCTACATCAGGCAGGTGCCGGCGACCGCGGAGGCGATCGGCGCGTTCGAGCTGTCGTCGTTCGGACCGTGGTTCACCGTCCTCGCCTCGCGATCGAGCACCGCCGTCGACCTGCAGGCCGTGCTCGACGCCGCCCTGGCCTGCGACGCCGAGACGAGCTGGCAGGGCGGCACCTACACCGTCACGCGTCATCCGTTCCCCGAGCTCGGCGACCGGTCGGTCGCGCTCCACGTCGTGCTCGACGGGTCGGGCACGTGGAACGACGGCTCGACCGTGACGGCCATGGTGCAGGTGGGTGACGTGGTGATCTCCGCCGTGTACGTGGACCTCATGGCGGACGAACTGCTCGCGGTCGGCGTGCTCGAGGACGCGATGCGGCTGATGGTCGAACGGCTCGCCGTCGCCTGACCGATCACGTCTCCATCCGCGTGTCCGGGGTCGGGCACGCAGGTCGGGCATGTCACACGGGTCGTGTCACACCGGTCGTGCACGCTGGGTGGCATGGACGTGGCGGCGTTCGAACAGCAATCGTCGACGGGATCGGTGTGTCGTGCCGGCAGCGCGGCGGCCGCGTGGGCGGGCGACGACGTCACACCCCTTCGGCATGATGGGCCCATGGAGTTGGCGGATCTCCACGAGTGCGTCGAGCGGTTGCGCGACACCGATCTCGGGCTCATCGACGACGGGTCGCTGCACGACCAGGTGGTCGCGATCGGCCGCGAGCTCGCCCGCCTCACCGTCGTGTTCTCGCAGCAGGTGCGCGAGTGGGAGCAGCGCGGCATCTTCGAACGCGACGGGTCGCGCTCGCCGGCGCACCGCCTCGCCCGCGAGCTGCGCTCGTCCGTGTCCGACCGCAAGGTCGACGTGCGCCGTGCGCGGCGGATCGATCTGATGCCCCTCACCGTGCAGGCCGTGCTCGAGGGCCGGCTGTCGGTCGACCACCTCGACCTGTTCGGCTCCGTCAACACCGTCGAGCGTCGTGCCCTGTTCGAGCGCGACGAGGCGATGCTCATCGCCCGGTGCGAGGAGCTCCACTTCTTCGAGGCGTGCAAGGCCGTGCGCTACTGGGCGCAGCTCGCCGACGGACAATTCGAGCACGACCGAGCCGAGGCTCGCGCCCGCGACGGGTGGAGCGACGATGCGACGCCGTCCAACTCCGGTGGCGAGGGCTCCGGTGGCGAGGGCTCCGGTGGCGCAGGGTCTGATGAGGGCTCGTCCGAGGGCCCGGCCGGCCACACGGACGGCGCACCGTTCCCCGACCCCGACGAGTTCACGGCGTCGCAGCCCGAGTCGAAGCTGTTCGCGAGTCGCGGGTTCGAGGACGTGCTCGAGCTGCAGGGCACCTTCGCTCCGATCGACGCGGCGATCATCGAACGCGAGCTGCACCGCCTGGCGGAGCAGATCCGCCAGGCCGACGTCGCCGCCGGCCGCACCCGCACGGCCGCCGAACGTCGCGCGGCCGCACTGGTGGAGATGGCCCGCCGGTCCGGCACGGCACCCGCCGACGGCAAGCGGCCCGCACCGCTGTTCAAGGTGCTGATCGGCTACGACCGGTTCCGCGAGCTGTGCGAGCTCTCCACCGGTGCGGTGGTGTCCCCCTCGCAGCTCGTGCCGCACCTCACCGGCTCGATGCTCGAGTCCATCCTGTTCGACGGCACCACCACGGTCCTCGGTGTCTCCTCACAGCGCACGTTCCGCGGTGCGCTGCGCAGCGCGATCGAGGCCCGCGACCGGCACTGCACCCACCCGTCGGGCTGCGACGTGCCAGCCGACGAGTGCCACGTCGACCACATCGTCCCCTGGGCACAGGGCGGCCCCACCAGCCAGTTCAACGGTCGTCTGCGGTGCAAGGTGCACAACGTCATCCCGCACCTGCGCGGGCCGGACACGCAACCCCTCCCCGAACGACCCGTCACCACCGGTATCGCGCTCCTGGAGGAGCTCCGATGGCGCGCCCGCCTGCGGTACGAGGACGAGATCGACCGCGCCGCCGACCTCGCCACCGATCCATGCGACGGCCCTGTCGACGACCCTGTCGACGAGCGACGCACCTGGACGCCCTTCACCGGCTCCGCGCCACCTCCCGATCCGAGCACCGAGCCCGGCCGGTCCAACTGATCCCGTTCTGATCCCGTTCTGATCCCGCCGCCCGCACCGCACCGGGGTCACGCGAACGTGCCGAAGGACCCGTCCGGCGGGTCACCGGCGAGTCGGTACGATCCCTCGCAGGGCGGCACCGCGGTGGTGCCCGTGCTGCAGGCGCAGCGGTACGACCGGTGAGCAGAGGACGGGTGACGTCATGTCGGCAAGCGGGATCTCGGACGACATCGAGGAGATCGTGGTCGGCATCTCCGACGCGCCCACCTCGCACATCGCGGCCCGGAAGGCCGTGCAGATCGCACTGCTCTCCGGCGCCCGCGTGCACTTCGTGACCGCGGTGGAGGAAGCCACCAGCGAGACCATCGGCGTCACCACCGACACCGTGGTGATCGACACGCTCGACCTCGCCCGGGAGAGCGTCGAGCACTTCGTCCGTTCGCTCGGTGTCGACTTCCCGCACACGATCACCGTCGTCGAGGCCTCGCCTGCGCGTGCGCTGCTCAGTCACGCCGAATTCGTCGGCGCCGACCTGATCGTCGTCGGCAACGTGCGCATGCAGGGCATCAGCCGCGTGCTCGGCAGCGTCGGCAACGAGGTGCTGCGCAGCGCCCCCTGCAGCGTGCTCATCGTCAAGACCGTCTGACGGTCACGGAGTCACCTCGTCAGACGTCCAGCGTGTCGTCGAGCCAGTCGTCCTGGTACTCCGGGGCGAAGCAGCGGCCGATCACCTCGGCGACGTCGTCCGCGTCACCGTTCGCGAGCACGTCGGCCACCTCGTCGAGCAACCGGCTCGGCACCGGCACGTAGCCGAAGAACGACACCAGGTCCGGGCCCACCTGCACGAGACGCGCCATCACGTGCGACCCGACGTCGAGCCGCATGCCGCGCACGTGGTCGATGCGCACCGGCTGCTCGGCGGCCAGGTCGGTGAGCACCAGGTGGTCGCGCCCCTGGTCGTCCACCCGGTACAGCCCGCGGTCGGCGAGCAGCCACAGCGACGCGAGCTCGCGCTCGTCGTCGGGCAGCAGCGAGCCGCGCCGCTCGAGGAACCGGCGCAGACCCCCGGCCTCGTCGAGCGTCACGTCGTACACGAGCTCGGTGTCGATCACCTGCGAGAGCAGCTCGGGGCCGCCACCGGCAGCGTCGACGAGGGCCATCGCCAGTCCGCCGTGCTCGCCGCCGAGGTGCTCGGCCACGAAGCGCGACGCCTTCCGGTACAGCCACGCGGCACGGTCGGCCAGCGGCACGACCTCGCGGCCGAGGTGGCACGCCTTGTACTTGCGGCCCGACCCGCACGGGCACGGATCGTTGCGGCCGGCCGTCGCCTTCGGTCGGGCGAGGAACGGCTGGAGCTCCGCCCACAGCCCCGCGCCGAGACGCTCGTCGTCGGGCCGGACGCCGCCCGCCCGCAGCAGCCGGGCTGACTCGGCCGCGTCGCCGCGGTCGGCAGCGAACCCGGCCAGCATCACGTGGGCACGCGGATGCGGCGCGAGCGACACGGCACGCTCGAGCGCGGTGATCGCCTCCGGGGTGCGATCCAGCAGGTCGAGGCACTCCGCCTGCACGGCGAGCAGACCCGACGCGCTCGGCCCCTCACCCGCGTGGGCGAGCACGAGCTCGGCGAACCGCAGCACCTCGTCGGGCGTGCGACCCCGCTCGATCGACTCGTGCACGAACGCTCGGCACACGGCCGGGCCACCGAGCATGCGACCCAGGCCCTGCGCGTTCGTGCGGCGTTCCTCGTCGTCCTCGCCGAGTGCATCGGGGTCGCCGTCGCGCACCGCGGCGCTCGCGCCCAGCAGCATCATCAGCATCGACGTCTGGTCGTCGGACAGGTCGTGGTGGCTCTTCAGCGCGTGGAACCGTTGCGACGTCGCGAGCGCACCCCAGTCGGTGCCTCGTGGGCCGAGCAGGTGCTCGTGCCGCTCGAGCCCGACGGCGTCCACCAGCCGGTCGATCGGCGGCAGCACCTGCGACCGCAGCACCTCGCCCGCGTCGGTGAACGCCCGGACGAAGGTGATGCCCGGCTCGGCCACCAGCAGCGGTTCGTCGTCGGAGGTGTACGGCGACTCGATCGGCTCCGCCTCGTGGTCGAACGCCTCGCGCATCGCGGTGGCGAGCGCCGCGGCGGGCTCGGGCGGCATGCCGTCCGCGTACCCGAGGTCGGCGGCCGCCGTGAGCACGACGCCGTCGCACCGGTACTCCAGCACCGCCGCTCGTCCGGCCACCGCGGTGAGCCACCCGCTCGGCCCCACGAGCCGTGTGCCGGCAGCGGCCCGCTCCGCACGCACGTCGCCGATCGTGGCGCCGTCGCCGTCGAGCAGCGCCGTCCGCTCCCACGGGAACCAGGTGAGCACGTCGACGCCGTGGTCGAGCACGAGCGCGTCGTCCGCATCGGCGGGGACGTCGATCCACCAGCGCGAGCCGTGCAGCGCGGAGGGCAGGTGCACCCACCGGTCGCCGATCGGCGCGTGCTCGTCGTCGAGCACCTCGAACAGCAGGTCGGTCGCGTCGGCACCGAGCCGCAACCCGGACGCGGTGAGTGCTGCCACCAGCTCGGCCGGCGTGCGCGGTCCCTCGCGCAGCAGCTCCTGCGCTCGCGCACCGATCTCGTCGAGGGAGGACACCGCAGCCATGCGGCCAGTGTCGCAGCTCGCCCGCCGTCCTCCTCGGGACGATCGGCCCGAGCCCGCGGGCCGCGTGCGATCAGAGGTAGCCGGGGTGCTTCGGCTCCAGCGGCTCGTACGACGCCTCCTTCGACTCCTCGAAGAACGGCTTGCCGCCGTGCTGCTGCACGATCTGCGGACCGAAGTGGTCGGACGCCATCGCCACGGTGCGGCAGATCTGGGTGAACTCGCTGAGGTCGGTCGACAGCGCGATCGACTCCCCCTCGATCATCACCTGACCTCCCGACCACATCGTCCGCACGAACGACAGCGCACCGTTGATCTCGTTCAGCGACTCGAGCAGCTCCGGCGACTTCTCGACATCCTTCGCCACCACCGAGAACACCCGGATGACGGGCACGTCCTCGCCGTCCACACGGGCGAAGAACCCGGCACCCTCTGTCTTGACGAAGTACTGGCCCTGCGCGTCGGGCAGCGCCTTCTCCTGGCCGCTGATGCGTTCGAGCAACGTCTCGAGGTGCGAGCGGGCGATGTCGTTGTTGAGACCCACGCCCGGATGCTGGCACATCGCACGGTGCCGCGCCGCCCGGTCGTCCGCTGTGAGCCTCGGTGCCGCTCCCCGCGGCCGCACGCGCTGCCCGGTCAGCTGCGCTCGACGTGCACCTTCGTGCGGTACGGGCCGGTGTGCCACGGCGCCGGGCGGAACGGGCGCCACTCATCGACGCCGAGCCGCAGCCGGTCGGCCACGATGCCGAGCACCGCCGGGTTGAACCCGAGCCCGCAGTGGCTGCCGAACACCTCGATGTTCTCCGAGCGCGGTCCCGGCACGTCGACGCACGACCGCCAGGGCACCACCCCGTCGGCCTTCGTGAACACGGCGGTGGACGGCACGGCGGGCACGCCGGTGTAGGGCTCGCGACGGAAGTCCACCGAGTGCGGACGCCGCAACCCGTGCACCGGCGCCGTGCGGTCGAACCAGCGGCCGACGTTGGTCTCCTCCGCACGTGTGAGCCGGAACGGGCTGCCGAGCGTGATCACGTGGCGCACCTGCTCGGGGAACCGTGCGGCGAGCGCCCGCGAGTACAGCCCGCCGAGGCTCCACCCGACGAGCGTGACGGGCTGGCCGCCGTGACGCTGGTGGATCTCGTGGAAGCGGTTGATCATCCCGTCGACGATCCGCTGCGACGGACCGAGGTTCTGACCGAGGTGCCAGCCGTGCACCGAGTAGTCGAGGCGTGCCAGCACGTACCGCAGCGACGCCGTGGACTGGTCGGACGCGGTGAAGCCGGGCAGCACGAGCACCGGGCGCCCGTCACCGGTGGGCAGCCGGGTGAGCAGCGGCGTGAGCGCGGTGAACGCGAGCATCTCCCCGGCCGCGCGGACCGGCTCGGTCGCGAACGTGAGCGTCGAGGGGTTGCGGAAGTGCGGCTGCTGCCTGGTCATCACCCGCAGCCTCCCACGCGGAGCGCACGTCGCACCCGGTGGATGGTCCCGGATGAGCCGAACGGCACCCGAGGGTCGCACCCGGGCGCGACCGAGCCTGCCCGGCTCCGCCCGAGGCCGAGTCGTCAGCCGCCGCTCGGCGGCGGGAGGAACTTCACGAACTCGTCGACGCACATGACGCCACCGAACGCGCCCATCGCCTGCGTGGCCCGGGTGAACGACAGGCCGCTCGCGGCGATCAGCGGCCGCAGCGCGGCGTCGAACTCGACCGCCGTGGTGGACGCCGCAGCGGCGTCGCAGGCCTGGGTGCCGAGCGTCGTCGCGACGTCGCGGGGCGGGATGTCGAACCCGAACTGGTCCCGGAAGTTCGCCGTCAGCACGAACCACTCGACGTCGTCGATCTGGCGGTCGTTGCCGGCCACCTGCGCCGGGTCGACCGGCGAGGTCGTCGTGGTGGGCGGTGACGTCTCCGGCAGCGTCGGCGGCAACGTCGACGCCACCGTGAGCGGCACCGTGGTCGACACCGTCTCGGACACCGTCTCGGGCACCGTCACGGGCACCGTCACCGTGGTCACCGCCGGTGTGTCGACGGCCTGTGCGTCGCCGCCGTCTCGGCCACCGAACACCAGCGCGCCGAGCGTGAACGACGCCACCATGCCCGCGCCGATCCACACCCAGCGCAGTCGCTCACTGGTGGGCGCATCGGCCGAGCGGGCACGACCCGCAGCGCCCGCCGAGGTGTGCGGCGAGGCGCCGGTCGTGCCGGTCGTGCCGGTCGTGCCGGTGGTGCCGGTGGTGCCGGTCGTGCCGTTGGTGCCCGTCGTGCCGTTGGTGCCCGACGCCACCGCGGTGGCGGCGGACGCCGCGCCGTTGAAGCGGGCGCCGAGGGCAGGTGGGAGTGC
>WLDE01000134.1 GCA_009704985.1 Actinomycetota bacterium
CACCGCCGTCCCGCTGGCCGAGCACCGATGCGAGCGTCGGCAGGCCGTTGCGGTCGATCTTGCCGTTCGGGGTGTGCGGCAGGTCCGCGAGCACCACGATGTGCCCCGGGATCATCGGGTCGGGCAGGTTGACGCGCAGGTGGTCCTTGATCTCCGACGGCTGCGGGTTCGCACCGTCCTTCGGCGACACGAAGCCGACGAGCTGCTGGTCACCCGGCATCTCCTCGCGCACCACCACCACGCACTCGCGCACGTCGGGGTGCTGGCCGAGCCGCGCCTCGATCTCGCCGAGCTCGATGCGGTAGCCGCGGATCTTGACCTGGTGGTCGATGCGGCCGAGGAAGTCGATCATGCCGCTGCCGTCGGGCATCGCCCGCCACTTGGCGAGGTCGCCCGTGCGATACATGCGCCCACCGGTCACGAACGGGTCGTCGAGGAACCGGTCGGCCGTGAGCTCGGGACGCTGGTGGTAGCCGCGCACCACGCCCTCACCGCCGATCCAGAGGTCGCCGGGCACGCCCGGCGGCAGCGGCTGGAGGTTCGCGTCGAGGATGTAGATGCGGGTGTTCGCGATCGGCGTGCCGATGGGGATCGTGTCCAGCGAGCCCTGGAGCTTCCACGTGGTCGACCAGATGGTGGTCTCCGTGGGGCCGTACATGTTGGTGACGTTGCCCGTGCGCGAGTTGGCCACGAGGTCCTTCGCCAGCTGCACCGGGAACGCCTCGCCACCGACGTAGAGGTGGGCGACGTCGGCGAGCGCCGCTCGGGTGTCGTCCTCGAGGGTGAACATGCGCGCCATCGACGGCGTGCACTGCAGGTGCGTGACCTGGTGGCGGCGCAGCTGCGCGGCGGGCGTGAGGTCGAGCTCCGACGACGGGTGGGCGATGGTGGCGAGCGACGGCGCCGGCGCGTTCGCGAGGTTCTTCGCCCGGTCGAGGTGGGGCAGGCTCTCGAGCACCGTGTCGGTCGGCACGCCGAAGTCGATGAGGCAGCCGATCTCGTTCACGCCCATGCCCTTGAGCTCGTCGATCATCGGCTGGACGCTCTCCGGGGTGCCGAACAGGCCGCTCGACTCGTAGTACCGCAGGAACGCGAACTCGAGCACCGCATCGGTGTCCTCGGGGCTGAGGCTGGAGATCAGGTCGTCGTCGTCGGCGATGTCGTACCCGGCGGGACGCTGGAACGTCGGGAACGCCCAGGCGTACTCCTTCACCAGCGACACCGAGGTGCCCAGGTAGTCCTTCAGCGGCTGGCGCACGGTCTCGCGCACCTCGTCGTCGTCGGCGCCGACGAAGGTGTGCAGCATCAACGACACGATGCCGGCGTCGGGGTCGTGGCCGGCCTCGGCGCGAGCCCGGCGGTAGGCCTCGAGCTTCGGCGCGAGCTGGTCGACCGACTGGCCGAGCAGGTGGGTGAGGATGTTCGCGCCGATGCGGCCGGCCTCGACGAAGGTCTCGGGGTTGCCGGCCGTGGTGACCCACACCGGCAGCTCGGGCTGCACGGGCCGCGGGAGCGTGGTGATGTGCTCCTCCGCCCCGTCGACGCCGACGAAGGTGACGGTCTCACCGCGCCACAGCGCCTTCACCTTCTCGATGTCGCGGAACATCACCTTCTTGGCCTCGGCGTAGTTCTGCGGCATCAGCACGAAGTCGCGCGGGAACCAGCCCGATGCGATCGACAGACCCACACGGCCGTTGGAGAGGTTGTCGACCATGCTCCACTGCTCGGCCACGCGGATCGGGTGGTGCAGCGGCAGCACCACCGAACCCGAACGGATCTGCACGTTCTCGGTGATGGCGGCCAGCGCCGCACCGGCGACGGCGGGGTGCGGGTAGAGGCCACCGAAGGCGTGGAAGTGGCGCTCGGGCGTCCACACGGCCACGAAGCCGTGGGTGTCGGCGAACTTGGCGCCCTCCATGAGCAACCGGTACTTGCCGGCACCGTGCCCCTCGGCGGCATCGCCCGAGAAGTAGAAGAGCGAGAAGTCCATCGGCCGCTCGCCGTAGGTGGGCACGAAGGCATCGACGCCACCCGCACCGGGCTGGTCGGCCGCCCGGTCGTGATCGAGGTAGACGACGACGGTGAAGCCGCGGGTGAGCGTGTACAGCAGCTCGAGCACCGAGATGTCGAACGACAGGCTGGTGACCGCGAACCACGTGGCCGGCAGATCGTGGGCCACCACCGCGTCCATGCCGGTGAAGAAGTTGACGGCGTTGTGGTGCTCGATGAGCACGCCCTTCGGAAGGCCGGTGCTGCCCGACGTGTAGATGCAGTACGCCAGGTTCGACGGACCCGTCGCGGCTCGCACGCGCTCGGTGCCGTGCTGCGCGATCGCTGCCGCGTCGGTGTCGAGCCGGACGACCTTCGCGGTGCTGCCCTCGGGCAGCGGCAGGATGCGCTCGAGCTTGCCGAGGGTGAGGATCACGCCGCACGCGCTGTCGCGGATCATGTGCTCGATGCGGTCGGCCGGGTAGGTGGGGTCGAGCGGCACGTACGCACCGCCGGCCTTCTGCACGCCGAGCACCGCGACGAGCAGGTCGATGCCGCGCTCGACGTGCACACCGACGAGCGAGTCGGGGCCGACACCGAGGCCGCGCAGGTGCGCGGCGAGCTGGTTGGCGCGAGTGTCGAGCTCGCGGTACGAGATCGAGCGGTCCTCGAACACCACCGCGATGGTGTCGGGCGCACGGTCGACCTGCTCCTCGAACAGGTGGTGGATGCAGGCCTCGCTCGGGAACGGCACCACGGTGTCGTTCCACGACTCGAGCACCCGGTGCCGCAGGTCGGGACCGAGCAGGTCGACGTGCGACAGCGGCGTGTCGGGTCGCAACGCGATCGACGCGAGCACGGCGTGGAGGCAGGCCACGAACAGCTCGGCGTCGGAGGCGGACACGAGGCCCTCGTCGACGTTCACGACGACCTGCGCGCCGTCGACGACGAGCTCGACCACGGTGCCGGGAGCGACGTCGGTGCGGGCACCGCCGAGGCGCACGGCGATCGGGGCGATGGTGCCGGCCACCAGCTCGCGGTGCTTGCGCAGGTCGGGGTCGCGGCCCACGAGGTCGAGGAGGAACGAGCCCCGCTCGTCGAGTCGGGCGAGCTCGGCGCGGATGGCCTCGATGGTGGGGCCGGCGGCCTCGGACGTGGAGAGCGCGACCGACAACGGCACCTGTGACGACACCTGCGGCGCAGCGCTCGCCGCCAGCTCGGCGGTGCCGGGCGTGGTGAGTGCGAGCGTGAACTGCTGCTTGCCGGACAGGCGTGCGAGCACGGTGGCGAACCCGGCGACGACGGCCGCCGCGACGTCGCCGTCGGCGCCGAGGCCGGCCGGCACGGTGACCGGGAAGGCCACGTGGAGCGCGACGTGACCCGCCGCAGGGGTGGAGGCCCACGGCAGCTCGACCGGCTCGAGGGCGGACAGGCGGCCGGTGAAGAAGCGCTCGGCGCGGGCCAGTCGGGCGCCCAGCGAGGTGAGCTGCGCGGCGGTGTCGTCGTCGAGCAGGGGCAGGCGGGCACCGCGCGCGATCCCGAGACGGGCGACGACGTCGTCGACTCCCAGGTCGTCGCCGGCGAGCGTGGTGAACGCCGTGAGCGCCAGCGAGGCGTCACCGGTGGCGACCACGATCTCGCCGTCGACGTCGATCACCTCACCCGGTTCGCCGATCTCGTCGCGGAACTCGACCCGGGTGACCATGGCCGCGCCGGCCGGCGTGACGATCGTGGGCGATCCGAGCGGGTTCGCGTAGCGGCCGAAGTCGAGGGCACGCACGAGACGGTCGAGCTCGGCGGCCGGTCGGCGCCAGTCGAGGCGGCACAGCACCGGCGGCCGGTCGTTGCGTCGGTAGGTGGTGCGCGGCGACGTCAGGTCCTGCGGGGTGCGGCGCACGGTGCCGGCGACGAGCTCGTCGACCAGCTCGGCGAAGGTGTCGATCGCCGCCTCGAAGTTGCGGGTGTTGATCGACAGCGAGGTCTCGGCCGGGGCGACGTCGAACAACCGCTGCTTGAACACGTCGCCCTCGTCGACACCGCTGGTGATCTCGTGCCACGAGATGCCGTAGGTGGTCTCGCCGTTGAGCAGTGCCCAGGCCGGCGCGTTCAGGCCCGCGTACGCGGGGAGCGGCCCGTCGTGGAAGTTGATCGCGCCCCGCGAGGGCAGCGAGAGCGCCTCGTCCGGGAGGATCGCGAGGTGGGTGATCGCGAACAGGTGGTCGACGGCGGTGTCCCGGAGCGCCTCGACCCAGCCGTTCGTCGCCGCGTCGTGCAACGGCAGCCCGAGTCGGCGCGCCCAGTCGGACACCCGCGACCCGCCCGACACCACTGCGACCACCTCGTGCCCCCTCGAGCGGAGCAACTCGCCGCACTCGACGAGCAGGCTGTCCGCGCCGATCAGCACGCAACGCAAGGACACAGCAGCATCGGCACCAGAGGTCATCGTCATCTCGTCCGCTCTGTCAGGGGCCGGGAAGCCCGTGGAATGGAATTGTACGGACTCCTCGGAGGCCGGCGACAGGGTCCTATCGGCACTGTTCGTGCTGCTCTTGACCCTCCGGCGCGCCGACGGTGACAGCGCGGGCCCCGGCTGGCGGATGGTCCGGACCGATGTCACACCCCGGTGGTCGGGAGCGCCTCGCTGTGCGTGGCCGCTCGCGCGGTGCGCGCGATTTCGGGACGATCGCGCCACCCGAGCGGTCCGTGCGGCACGATGGGGACGTGCCCCCGGTCCCTGCGCTCGCCTCGCTCCCCCGTCCGGGTGAACGTCGACTCGCCGTCCGGGTCACCGCCGACGCGATCCGCAACCTGCGCTCCGGCCACCCCTGGCTGTTCGACGGCTCGATCACCTCGGTGAACCACGAGGGCGCCCCCGGCGACCTCGCCGTGGTGTTCGACGATCAGCGCCGCTTCGTCGCGATCGGCCTGTGGGACCCCGCCTCGCCGATCCGCGTGAAGGTGCTCCACCAGGGCCGGCCCACCACCATCGACGCCGACTTCTTCCGGGCTCGCCTCACCGACGCGCTGGCCCGGCGGGCACCGCTGATCGCACCACCCGTCACCGATCCGCCCACCCCGCCCACCACCGCGTACCGGGTGGTGCACGGCGAGAACGACGGGCTGCCCGGCGTGGTGATCGACCGCTACGGCCACGTGCTCGTGATGAAGCTCTACACCGCGGCGTGGATCCCGCACCTGCACGACCTCGTGCCCGCCGTGCGCGAGGTGGTGCCCGCCAGCTCGCTGGTCCTCCGGTTCTCACGCGCCGCACTCGACGCCGACCTGCACGGGCTCACCGAGGGCATGACCCTGGCCGGCCCGGAGATCCGCGACCCCGTGCCCTTCCTCGAGCACGGGTTGCGCTTCGAGGCCGACGTGGTGCACGGGCAGAAGACCGGCCACTTCCTCGACCAGCGCGACAACCGGATCGCGGTCGGTGCGCGCGCCGCGGGCGCGAGGGTGCTCGACGTCTTCTGCTGCAACGGTGGCTTCGGGGTGCACGCCGCAGCCGGCGGGGCACGCTCGGTGCTGAGCGTCGACTCCAGTCCGCACGCGATCGAGGCCGCCGTGGCCAACATGGCCCGCAACGCCGATCGGCCCGCCGTGGCCGCGTGCCGCCACGAGACGATCGTCGGCGACGCGTTCGAGGTCCTCGAACAACTCGGCGCCGAGCGCCGCCGGTTCGACGTCGTCGTGGTCGATCCGCCGTCGTTCGCGTCGAACGCCGCCGCGGTGCCCCGGGCGATCGCCGCGTACGAGCGGCTGGCCTCGCTCGCCGCGCCGCTCGTCGAGATCGGCGGGCTGCTCGTGTCCGCCTCCTGCTCGTCGCGGGTGAGCACGATCGACCTCGTCCGAGCCGTCCACGCCGGCGCCGCCCGGGCGGGGTTCGAGCTCGACGAGGAACGTCGCACCGAGCACGCGATGGACCATCCGGTCGGGTTCCCCGAGGGCGCGTACCTGAAGGCGCTGTGGTCCCGTCCGCGCCGCGCCCGCGCGGCGGTGCCCCCGTTCGGGCCGGTCCGATGAGCGACCACGCCGGTCACGCCGGTCACGCCGACCACGCCGGTCACGCCGGTCACGCCGGTCACGCCGACCAGGCCGACCACGCCGATCACGGCATCCCGACGATCGACCTCGACGCGCCCGCCGCGGCTGCGATCGGCCGGGCGTGTGCACGCGTCGGGTTCTTCCAGGTCGTCGGCCACGGGGTCGACGACGACGTGATCGACGCCGCCTGGACCGCGTGCCGGCGGTTCTTCGACCTGCCGCTCGCCGACCGGCTCGCCGCGACGCAGCAGCACGCGGACGACGCCTACGGCTACCTGCCGATGGAGGCCGAGGCGCTCGAACGATCGCTCGGTGACGAGACGGCGACGGCCCGATCGGACCTGAAGCAGACCTTCAACGTCGGGCCGTGGCCCACCCACCCGCGGGGTTCGGCCTCTGCGGATCCGGCCGTGAGAGCGGTGGCCGACTGGGCGTTCGGCCCCACCCCGTGGCCGCCTGCGCTGCCGGAGCTCGAGCCGGCCATGCGCGCCTACTTCGAGGCGATGGACGCGCTCGCCCGGCGACTGCTGTCGCTGATGGCGCTCGCGCTCGACCAGCCGCACGACTTCTTCGAGCCGTTCGTCGACCACGCACCCGGTGCGCTGCGGGCGCTCGACTACCCCGACCTCGGCGACCGGCGACCAGCGCCCGGCCAGCTCCGGGCCGGTGCCCACACCGACTACGGCACCCTCACGATCCTGCGTCAGGACGACGCTCCCGGCGGACTCGAGGTGCTCGACCCGACCACCGGCGAGTGGACGCCGGTGCCGGCCACGCCCGGGGCGTTCGTGGTGAACCTCGGCGACCTGATGCAGCGCTGGACGAACGACCGGTGGCGGTCGACCCTGCACCGGGTGGTGGTGCCCCCGGCCGGGTCCGGGCCGTCGCGTCGCCAGAGCATGGCGTTCTTCCACAACGCGAACGTCGACGCCCGCATCGAGGTGATCCCGTCGTGCGTCGAGCCCGGCGAGGCGCCGCGGCACGAGCCGGTGCTCGCCGGTCCGCACCTGATGGGCAAGTTCCTGCGGGCCACGTCCTCCTGACGCGCGGACCACCCGGCGGGCCTGGCGCCGAGGGTACGTTGCCTCCCATGAGCACTCCGTTCGAGCAGGCGGCCGCGCGGATCGCGGCGGGCAGCGACCACCACGAGGAGGCGGCCGCGCTCGTCGCGCAGATGTCGCTGGAGGAGCGGCTGTGGTGCCTCGACGGCGACACCGAGGCCTGGCCCGGCCTGTTCGACATGATGCAGGGCGGCTACCACGCCCACACGTTCCCCGCCGCCGTGGTGGAGCGGCTGGGCATCCCCGGCATCCACTTCAGCGACGGCCCGCGCGGCTGCGTGATCGGGCCCAAGACCTGCTTCCCGGTGAGCATGGCCCGGGGCGCCTCGTGGGACGTCGAGCTCGAGCGCGAGATCGGCGACGCGATCGGCGCCGAGCTGCGCACCGTCGGCGCCACCTACTACGGCGGCGTGTGCGTCAACCTGCTGCGCCACCCCGGCTGGGGCCGCGCGCAGGAGGGCTACGGCGAGGAGCCGTACCTCGTCGGCGAGATGGGTCACGCGCTGGCGAGCGGCGCCCAGCAGCACGTGATGGCGTGCGTGAAGCACTTCGCGCTGAACTCGATGGAGAACGCCCGGTTCTCGGTCGACGTCCGCGCCGACGAGCGCGCCCTGCACGAGGTGTACCTGCCGCACTTCCGGCGCATCGTCGAGGGCGGCGTCGCCAGTGTGATGAGCGCCTACAACTCGGTGAACGGCGCGTTCTGCGGTGAGCACCCCGAGCTGCTCACCGGCATCCTCCGTGAGGAGTGGGGCTTCGACGGGTTCGTCACGAGCGACTTCATCTTCGGTCTCCGCGACGCCGTTGCCTCGGTGCAGGCGGGCCTCGACATCGAGATGCCGTTCCGCCAGCAGCGGGCGATGGTGCTCGCCGATGCCGTGGCCGACGGGCGGTTGTCGGTCGCCGACGTCGACGCGGCCGTCACCCGCACCGTCGCCACACTGCTGCGGTTCCACCCGATCACGTCGCGTCCCGGCGACCCGTCGTCGGCGGCCGGCGACGCGCACCGCGCCCTCGCTCGGCGGGCGGCCGAACGCTCGATCGTCCTGCTGCGCAACCTCGGCACGCTCCCGCTGGACGCGTCGGCCCTGCAGCACGTGGCCGTGGTCGGCCGCCTCGCCCGGGTGCGGAACCTGGGCGACCGCGGATCGAGCGACGTGGTGGTGACCGACGTCGTCACCCCCCTCGACGGGCTGCGCGCCGCGCTGCCCGGGGTGCGCCTGGAGCACGACGACCGCGACACCTCGATCGCCGCGGCTGCCGACGTGGCGATCGTGGTGGTCGGCACCACCTACGCCGACGAGGGCGAGTACATCGACGCGGCCGGCACCGCCGGGCTGATGGAGCACCACTTCCCACCGATGACCGACGCCGACCGCGAGGCGATCGCCCGGCTGGTGCCGCCCGACCGGCCCACCACCGCTCCGTCGCGCGACGAGGCCGTCGACAGCAGCGGGTTCGCGCCCGGTGGCGATCGCCGAACGCTGCGCCTGTCGAGCGACGACGAGGCGCTCATCCGCTCCACGGTCGACGCGAACCCGAACACCGTCGTGGTGGTGATGGGCGGCAGCGCCACGCTGATGGAGGCCTGGCGCCACGAGGTCCCGGCGATCGTGCTGCTCTGGTACCCGGGCATGGAGGGCGGCCACGCGCTGGCCGACGTGCTGCTCGGCCGCGTGGCTCCCGGTGGCCGCCTGCCCTTCAGCATCCCCGCCGACGAGTCGCACCTGCCGCACTGGGATCCCGACGCGACGACGGAGACCTACGACCTCTGGCACGGTCATTGGAAGCTCACACGCGACGGCCACACCGCCGCGTACCCGTTCGGCTTCGGGCTGTCGTACACCACCTTCGAGCTGCACGACCTCGTGGTCGACGCCGAGGGAACGAGCGCCCAGGTCACCGTTGCGAACACCGGTGCCGTCGACGCCGATGCGGTGGTGCAGTGCTACGGCGGTGTGCCCGGGTCGCAGTACGAGCGCCCGCTCGAGCGGCTCGTCGGGTTCGCCCGCGTGCACGTGCCCGCCGGCGCCTCGATCGTGACGACCGTGAGGCTCGACCTGCGCCAGCTCGACGTGCGCGCCGGTGACACCTGGGTCACCGAGGGCGGCACCTACCGGATCACCGCGGCCCAACACATCGGCGACCCGCACGCGCTGCACGCCGACCTCCACCGCCACGAGCGCGTGACCCCCGCCCGCTGAGACCCGTCCGCTGAGACCCGTCCGCTGACGTCCGGCGCCGCCGGCGGGTCGTACGCTTCGGCCATGGCGCTGCACCCGAACGGCATCCACCACATCGCGATCGCGACGCGTGACATCAAGGCGCAGATCGAGTTCTTCACCGACGTGCTCGGCGGTGAGCTGAAGGCGCTCTACTGGATGCACGGCGTGGAGAACACGTTCCACGGGTTCGTGGAGCTGAGCCCGCAGTGCTACGTGGCCTTCCAGCAGCACCCGGACAACCCGGCCGAGGGCACGATCGGTGTCACGCACGCCGGCAACGCGGGCGGGCAGGTCACGGCCGGCACGATGCAGCACCTCGCGTTCCACGTCGACACTCTCGACGACCTGCTGGCGTTGCGCGACCGCATCCGCAGCCGCGGTGTGCCGGTGGTCGGGCCGATGAACCACGGCATGTGCGCGTCCATGTACTTCGCCGGACCCGAGGGCCTGGCGCTCGAGGTGGCCACCGGTGGCGGGATCGACGAGCGCGCCTGGATCGACCCCGAGGTGCAGGCCCTCGCCGGTATCGGTGACGACGACCTCGCCCGCTACGTGCGCCCCGCCGACTTCGAGCGTCCCGCCGAGCCGGTGCCGCAGCCGGCGTTCGACCCGACCAAGCCGCACCTCGCCTACCCCGAGCCGGTGTACCGGGCGATGCTCGGCGCGCCGGACCAGGCGATGTGGACCGCCGTGACCTCGGAGCCGCCCGTCCAGGTACGGTGACCGGTCGTATGGAGCAGCAGTTCGAGCAGTACGACCTCGTCATCATCGGCGCCGGCAGCGGCAACTCGATCGTCGGCCCGGCCTTCGACGACTGGAAGATCGCGATCGTCGAGGAGTGGGTGTTCGGCGGCACCTGCCTGAACCGCGGCTGCATCCCCACGAAGATGTTCGTGCACGCCGCCGACATCGTGCAGACCGTGGCCCACGCCGCCCCGCTCGGCGTCGACGCCCACGTCGATCAGGTGCGTTGGCTCGACATCCGCGACCGGGTGTTCGGCCGCATCGACCCGATCGCAGCCGGCGGCGAGCGCTACCGGGTGGGCGACGAGTGCCCCAACATCACGGTGCACCAGGGCAGGGGCGCGTTCGTCGGCGAGCGCAAGCTCCGGGTGACGGGTCCGGCCGGCACCACCTTCGTCGAGGGCCGCCAGGTGGTCGTCGCCGCCGGCGCGCGTCCGATGATCCCCGATGTCCCGGGGCTCGCCGAGGCCGGTTACCACACGAGCGACGACATCATGCGCATCGACCACGTGCCCGAGCACCTCGTGGTGCTCGGTGGCGGGTTCATCGCCTGCGAGCTCGCCCACGTGTTCGGCTCGTTCGGGTCGAAGGTGACGATCGTGCAGCGCGGCGAGCAGCTGCTGCGCGCCGAGGACCACGACGTGAGCCGGGCGATCACCGAGGCGTTCTCGAAGCGGTTCGACCTGCGCCTCGGCCACGCGGCCGACCGGGTCGAGCGGCGCGGTGAGCGGGTGTTCGTCACCCTGCGCGACGGCAGCATCGTGGAGGGCACCGAGATCCTCGTCGCGACGGGCCGCGTCCCCAACTGCGACGTGATCGACGCCGCGGCCGGCGGACTCACGCTGCACCCCGACGGTCGGATCGTCGTGGACGAGACGGGTGCCACCTCGGTGCCCGGCGTGTGGGCGCTCGGCGACATCAGCTCGCCGTACATGCTCAAGCACGTCGCGAACCACGAGTGCCGCACGGTTGCGCACAACCTGCTCGGCCCCGACGTGCTGCGCACGAACGACTACCGCGCCGTTCCCCACGCCGTGTTCACCAACCCGCAGATCGCCGCCGTCGGCCTCACCGAGCACGAGGCTCGGGCAGCCGGGATCGACGTGATGGTGGCCGTGCAGCGCTACGCCGACGTCGCCTACGGCTGGGCGCTCGAGGACACCACGAGCTTCTGCAAGCTCATCGCCGACCGGGCCACCCGACGGCTGGTGGGCGCGCACATCATCGGTCCGCACGCGTCGAGCCTGATCCAGCAGCTCGTCCAGGGACTCCGGTACGACGCGACGATCGACGACATGGCCCGCGGTCAGTACTACATCCACCCCGCCCTCGGCGAGGTCGTGGAGAACGCCCTCCTGCAGTTCGACGGCGTCTGACCCCGCACGCGACCGACGCGACCGACGCGACCGACGCGACCGACGCGACCGCGACGTCGGTCAGGTCGCCGGGACGTCGCTCACGACCACGACCTCGGCCGCCGGCAGGGCCGGCGCGCCGTCCTCGTCGTCCTCGTCGTCGTCCTCGTCGTCGTCCTCGTCGCCCCGACCATCGTCGTCGTCCTCGTTCCACACCTCCTCCGCACCGCTGTGACCGGCGTCGACGATGGTGACGACGCTGCCCGCCCCGACCAGCACGACGGCGGCGGCGACGACCGGGCGGAACCACTTCGACATCGCACCTCCGGCGGTGCTCGACCCGCCGGCGCGTCGCCGGAGCAACTTCGGCACCACGATCCAGGCGACGACCACCAGCAGGAACAGCAGGCTGACGTTGCGGGCCATCTCCCCCGCCTCGGCGTGCTCGGCGATGCCCGAGCTCCGCTCACCCGCCTCCTGCAGTTCCTCGCCCGACGCCGCGGCGAGCACGGCACCGACCGCACCGAGCCCCACGAGGCCGAGCAGCACCCACTGGTAGCGCTCGAACCACGCCTGCTTGAACAGCAGCACCACCGCGAGGAGCGCGGCGAGCGGCAGCAGCACGACGGGGACGTGCACGAACAACGGATGTGAGGGAACGCCGGCGATCTGATCCATGCGGGCGACCGTACGCCTCGCCCGTGGTCACGAGAAGGGGACGAAGGTCCCGCCGGCGCGATTCTCACCAGGCTCTCACCCTCGCCGGTGCGCCGCCGCGCCGCA
>WLDE01000135.1 GCA_009704985.1 Actinomycetota bacterium
CGGCCGTGATCCCGGCCCCCGCCGTCGTGCTCGTCACGATGGTCCTCGTCGCCGGTGCGATCGCTGCGTCCCTGGTGGCGGTGCGAGACGGTTCGGACGAGCCCTCGCCGTCGGGCGGTGATCACGACCGCACCGTCACGCCCCGGTCGGCGCCGAGGGTGTGGCTCGGCGTGGCCGTCGGCGTCCCGGTGCTGGCCCTCACCCGCTGGCCGGTGCTCGCCCTCGCCGCCGTTCTGCTCGCGGCGTGCTGGACACGATGGCTGCGCGACGACGCGGCCGCCGACGAGCGCCGCCGCGTGGAGGGCATCGCCAAGTGGCTCGAGGACCTGCGCGACACGTTGCGCGGCTCGTCGGTCGGCACCGAGGAGGCACTCGAACAGGTGGCGCTGCGCGCACCCGAGGCGGTGCGCGCGCCGCTCGCGACCTTCGTGCTCCGACGCCGGCAGGGGTTCCGCACCGAGGACGCGCTCGCCGACCTGGCGGACGCGCTCGCACACCCGACGAGCGACGCCGCCATCGCCGCGATCCGGCTCGTCGTCAGCGGCTCGGCGGGCGCCGGCCGGCTCCATCCGACGGTGTCGGCGCTCGCCGCGGCCGCGCGCGACGAGGTGCGTGCTCGCGAGCGCGTCGATCGCACACGGGCGCTGTACCGGGCCTCGATGACCCGGTTGGTGATGATCGCCGTCGCGCTGCTCGTGTACCTGCGCCTCGCGGCCGGAGAGCTGCTCGAGCCCTACGCGACGCCGCTCGGGCAGGTGATCCTGCTCGTGCCGTTGACGATGTGGGCGGGCTGCCTCGCATGGATGCGCAGCCTGTGCCGGTACGAGCCGCCGGCGCGGTACCGGATCGCCGGGAGCCTCGCATGACCTCCGGCTCGTCACAGCTCGCCACCGCCGCGCTCGTCGCGGTGCTGTCGGCCTCGGCGGTGGGCGCTCTCGTCCTGGGGATGCGCCCGCGCCGTCGCACGATCGCCGAGGTCCGTTCGACCCTGCAGCCGTCGAACGGCCTCGGCGATCCGGTGCGATCCCTCGACCGGGGCGACCGGGGCGACCGGGGCGACCGGGGCGACCACCTCGACCGGGTGCAGGCCCTGGTCCGGCCGCTCACCGAGTACGTCGCCCGGTCGTTCGGTGACGGGTTGCGGCTCGTGCGGACGGAGCCGGCCGACGTCGCCGCTCGCGTGGTGGTGGGCGGCGTCGCGATCGGCTTCGTCGCGCTGTGCAGCCTCGGCGCTGCGATGTCGACCGGTGTGCTGCCGGCCTCGCCGTGGTGGTTCGCCGTGGTGGCCCTCGGTGCCCTCGCCGGATCGGTCGTCGTGTGGCAGGACACCTCGTCGCGCGTGCGCCGCCGGCGTCGCGAGTTCCGGCGCACCGTCACCGACTTCGTACAGCTCGTTGCCGTCGGCCTGACGACCGATCAGAGCGTGGAGGAGGCCGTGCAGTTCGCGCTCGACATCGGCGACAGCGACCTGTTCGAGCTGCTGCGCGAGGAGCTCGCGACGGCGCCGCTGCGCGGCGTGCCGCTGTGGGAGGCGATCGACCAGCTCGGTCGCACCTTCGACCAACGCGAGCTGTGCGAGTTCGCCGCATCGGTCGAGCGACAGGGCACCCAGGGCGTCTCGATCACGGACACCGTCAACAGCCTGGCCGCGTCCATGCGAGCGTCGGCGCTCGACGAACTCGAGCGCGACGCCGACCGCGCCAACGCCAACCTCTCCGGCCCGACGATCGGGTTCGTCGTGGCGACGATGGTCTTCCTCGCCTACCCGCTCGCCGTCCGCGTCTCGGAGGCCTTCGGGGGCGGCTGACCGCTCCCGACCCGATCACACCCGTTCCGACCTGATCCCACCCGAACCCACTCGAACCCACTCGTTCCCCGACACCGTTCCCGACCCACAGAAAGACCTCAGCCATGGCGGATCTGAACCAACTGCTGCTCCCGGTGATCGTCCCGGCCACCACGCGCGCCCAGCGCGTGCGCGCCGGCGTGCGCGACAAGCTGCGTCGCACCTGGGACGACCGCCACGACGAGACCGGTCTCGACGAGGCCGTCACGAAGATGGTCTGGCTCGCCGTCGGCATCGCCGTCGCGGTGGCGGCCACCACGTTCTTCGTCGGTGTCTTCAACGACGCCCAGGCGAACGTGCCCGACCCGGTGGCACCCACGCCGTGACCTCCCCGCCACGTGATCGTGGCGCGGTGGACGTGTCGGTGGAGATGCTCTTCGGCACGGTGACCGTGCTGATGGCGTTGCTGCTCGTGTTCGAGACGGCGGCGTACTGGCATGCCCGCAACGTGCTCGACGACGCCGCGGCCGACGGCGCCCGTGTCGCTGCCGCGTTCGACGGATCGTGCACCGACGGGATCGCCGAGGCGCGCGCCGCGGTCGACCGCCACGCAGGATCGTGGGCCGACGACGTCGAGATCGTCTGCACCGACGGGCCGCTCGTGGTGGTGAGCATCCGCGCCACCACACCCGGTGTGGTGGGCGACGGGCTGGGCATGCGCGCGTCCGTGTCCGAGTCGGCGCCGAGCGAGCGATGAGTCGTGGACGGACGGCGGCGCGACGACGGGGTGGTGACCCCGGTGGAGACGATGTTCGTCGTCGTGTTCGTGCTGCTCGCGGTGGCGTTCCTCGGCTTCTTGGGCCGGCTGCACGCAGCAGGCGTGCAGGTGACGAACACGTCGCAGTCCGCGGCGCGCGCGGCGTCGCTGGAGGGCGACGCGGACGCGGCCCGACGGGCGGCGCTCGACACCGTCGCCACCTCGTCGCTCGCCACGCGCTGCCGCACGGCACCGGCGGCCGAGCTGACGTGGGAGCCCTCGCCGTCGGGCACGTGGCAGGGCGGGTCGGTGACGGTGACGATCAGCTGCGTCGTGGCCAACGACGACCTGGCCGGCTTCTGGACGCCGGGTGCCCGCACACTGCGCGCGAGCGACACCCAGCCGATCGACCGGTACCAGCGATGAGCGCCGCGACCGCGTCACCCCGCCGAGACGACCGCGGCTCGCTGTCGATCATGTTGGTGGTGCTCCTCACCGTCACGCTCGGCGCCGCCGCGCTGATCGTCGACGGGGGTCGAGCGATGGCGGCGCGTCGCCACGCCGCGAACACCGCCGAGGCCGCCGCACGCCATGCCATCGCGGCGCAGTCGCCGACCGGCGGGTTCGACGCCGCCCTGGCCGCCGACCTCGCGCGCGACCACGCCCGCCGGGCCGGGGTCGATCCCGAGGACGTCGACGTCGAGGTGCGCGACGGCCCCACCGGGGCTCCCGAGGTCGTGGTCACCGTGACCGCACGCCGCACCACCGTCTTCCTCGTCCTCGGGGGTGCGGACGAGCTCACGGTGCGCAGCACCGGTGCCGCGACCTCCGTCTTCGCCCCCTGACCGCCCGAACCCGCCCGAACCCGCCCGCACGAAAGGACCTCCGATGCGCCGCCTCACCACCGGCCTCGCCCGATGCACCGCCGCCCTGGTGCTGATCGCCGTGCTCGTCGTGCTGCCCGTCGGGGTGTGGGCCGCTGTCGGCGGTCCGGACTCGATCGACTGGGGCGCCGCGTTCGGCTCGGGTCGCGTGGTGAGCGACACCGTCGTCGCGCTCGGCCTGCTGGTGTTCACCGCTCTGTGGATGTGGTTCGTGGCGATCGCCGCCGGCGAGATCGTGCGGGTGATGGCCTGGCGCCGTGGGACGCACACGCTCACGCCGATCGAGCCGACCCCGAGCGGTGCGGTCCGTCGCCTGGTGCGGATCGTCCTGGTGTCGACGTCGACGGTGGTGGGCGCCGGCCTCGCATCGCTCGCGTCGGTGGTGCCCGCCACGTCGCCGGTGCGCGCCGCGACCGAGCACGTCCGCGGCGACGGGTTCGTGCCGGCGACCTGGACCACGGGCAACCCCACCCTCGACCTCACCCTCGATCTGGTCGACGGGTCGGGTCGTCGGGGCGATCCGTCGCACGAACGCACCGATGTCCGCTCGAACGGACGCGAGACCCCGTACTCCGTGGCCGTGCGCCTCGGTGATGCCTCGCTGCGCGACCGGATCATCGAGCTCAACCACGGCGTGCCCGGTCCCGACGGGGTGCCGTGGACGGGTGGGGTGTTCCCGGCGGGCATGGTGGTGCGCGTCCCCGACGGTGTGCAGCTCGCCCGGACGACGGACTGGACGACCTACAAGGTGGTGGAGGGCGACTCCGTGTACCGGATCGCCACGCGGCTCGCGGCGGGGGACCACCGTCGCGTGCGCGAGATCGCCGACGCGATCATCGATCGCAACCTGGGTCGCACGATGCCCGACGGCGTGGTGTTCGACGACCCGTCGCTGGTGCGCATCGGCTGGGTGATCGACGTGCCCGCGGATGCGTCGCACCCGGCCCCCGGCCACGTCGTCGGCGAGGCCCACGCCGGCGCAGGCGCCGACCCCAGCGCCGAGTCGACCAGGTTCGCGTACGTGGTGGAGCGAGGCGAGTCGTACTGGAGCATCGCGGCCGAGCACGTGACGCCGCCGAACGACACCGCCGCGGACGTGGCGTCGCTCGCCGGGTGCCTGCAGTCGATCAACGTCGACCGCCTCGGCCACGAGGACCCGGCGATGCTGCACCCGGGCGACGAACTGCTCGTGCCGGTCGTCGAGCCGGTCATCGAACCCGTGGTCGAGCCGGTCGCCGAGCCGGTCGCCGAGCCGGTGGTCGAGCCGGTGGTCGAGCCGGTCGAGCCGGTTGCCGAGCCGGTCGTCGAACCCGTGGTCGAGCCGGTCGCCGAGCCGGTCGCCGAGCCGGTCGCGGAGCCTGGCGCGACGCCGTCGGTCCCGACGACGATGCCCGCGACGACGATGCCCGCGACTTCGATGCCCGCGACTTCGATGCCCGCGACGACCGTGTCTCCGACGACGGTTCCGACGCCGGTCCCGACGGCACCGGCCGTCGCCGAGGTGGCGGCGTCCGCCTCCTCGCCGATGACGACCAGCCTGGCCGCAGCCGTCCTGCTGTGCGCCGGCGCGCTGGGGCTGGTGGAGTCGCGACGCCGGCAGCAGCTTCGCCGCAGCGGTCCGACGTCGGTCGTGCCGGTCCCGGCCGCGGATCTCGTGCACACGGAACGACTCGTCCGGTCGCTCGACGCTGCGCAGCGCGCTGCCCGTCTCGACCTCGCGCTGCGCTGCGCCGGCCACCTCCTGGTGGGCACGGGCGGCTACGTCCGCGCCGCGATCGTCGACGACGTCGGCACGGTGACCCTGCTGCTCGACCGACCCGGTCGGCGCCCGGCGGCGCCCTGGTCCGACGCGGAGCCCGGCCGGGCCGGCGACCGATGGGTGCTCGACGCCACGGTTGCCACGACCGACCTCGTCCCGACGGCACGTCTCGCGGGTCAACCCTGCCCGGCGCTGGTGCACCTCGGTCGTCTCGTCCACGACGGCGGACTGCCGGCCGAGGGCGAGCTGTTCATCGACCTCGAGGCGTTCGGCCTCGTCTGCATCGACGCCGGACCGGGGGTGGGACCGGGGGTGGGACCGGGGGTGGGAGTCGGTGACGACGTGGGCACCCCCGGGGCGACGTCGGCCATCGTGCGCTCGATCGCGACGTCGCTCGCGGCGTCACCGATGTCGGAGACCCTGCGGCTGGTGACCCACGGGCTCGACTCGTCGGTGCACCTCGGCAACCCCAACGCCGAGCAGGCGACGGATCTCGAGCACGCACTCGACCTGGCCGCCGTCGCGCTGGGGTCCACCCCGACCGCGATCGGCGGCATGCGCACCAGCGAGCTGCGCGCCCGCGGTGTCGGCGGCGAGGCCTGGGAGCCGGTCGTGGTGGTGTCGACCGAGCGATGCCTCACCACCGAGGCGACCCGCGAGTTGCTCGACCTCACGCGTGCCGGGGGACGCAGCCTCGCCGTCGTGCTCGGCCACGCCGTGCCCGGTGCGTCGCTCACCGTCCGCGCCGGTGCGCTCGGGTGGGAGCTCTCGCCGCTCGGCCTCACGATCGTGCCGGTCGGCGTCGACGACGAGCACGTCGCCCGCCTCAACCGGCTCCTGGCCGCCGCAGCGATGCCGCTGCCCGACACGCCGATCGACACGCCGATCGACACGCCGATCGACATGCCGATCGACATGACACGGACAGGCACGCTCGACTGGACGATCGACCGCGTCGTCGATCCGGTTCCCGACCGTGTCGCGGGCGGCCGGCTCGGTGAGCACGGGACGGGCGTCGACGACGACTGGGCGCTGATGATCCGGGTGCTCGGTCCCGTCGAGGTCGTGACGTCGGCGGGCGAACCCGTCGAGTTCGAGCGGGGCAAGTCGCTGGAGCTGGTCGCGTGGCTGGGGCAGCACCGTGCCCAGGCCACGCGCATCGGCGCTCGGACGGCGCTCTGGGAGCTCGCGGTGCGCGACGCCACCTTCGCGAACGTCGTCAGCGATGCCCGCCGCTCCCTCGGACGGGCGGTCGCGGCGCCCGAGGGCGAGGACTGGGTGGGTCGCAGCACGGCGGCCCATCTGCCGCTGCACCCGCTGGTCGTCACCGATGCGGAGGTGCTCCGCCGGCGGCTCGACCGATCACGCTCGCTCCGCGGTGAGGACGCGATCCGCGTGCTCCGGCCCGGCGTCGCGCTGATCCGCGACCTCCCCTTCGCCGGGACCGACTTCCTGTGGCCCGCCGCCGAGGGCATCACCTCCGCGCTCACCCAGCTCGCCACGGCCGCCGCCACCGAACTCGCCCGGCTCCACCTGGAGCTCGGCGACGTCGACGGGGTCTTCTGGGCCACCGGGCAGGGGCTCCTCGCGCTCCCCGGCCACGAGGAGCTGATCTGTCTCCGGATGCGGGCGCATGCGCAGCGCGGCGATCTGGCCGGGGTGCGCGTGGAGTGGGAGAGCTACGAACGGGCGATCACCGCCGACGCCTGGTCGGACGGCGAGCCGTCACCGAAGCTGCTGGCGCTCCGCCGGGAACTGCTCAACCGCTGACCACCCGATCGCGCACCGGCCGACCGCTCCCGGCTCGACGGTTGGCCACTACGGTGCGCTCGATGAACGCACCCGACCCGTCGCACGCCTCCGACACCCCGGCCGCGCCTGATACCTCGAACGCGCCGCGGCCGCTCGAGGGTGTGCGGGTGCTGGATCTCACCCGGGTGCTCTCGGGCCCGCACTGCACCCGGATGCTGTGCGACCTCGGCGCCGACGTGATCAAGGTCGAGCCGCCCGACGGCGACATGACCCGGTTCGCCAACCCGCGTGTGAACAGCCTGTCCACCTACTTCGTGCAGCAGAACACCGGCAAGCGCAACGTCAGCCTGGACATGAGCACGCCCGAGGGCGTCGAGCTGCTGCTCGGCCTGGCCGAGCGCTGCGACGTGCTGGTGGAGAACTTCCGGCCGGGTGTCGCCGATCGCATGGGCATCGGGTACGAGGCGATCGCGGCCCGCAACCCGCGCATCGTCTACGCCTCCATCAGCGGCTACGGCCAGACCGGACCGTGGGTCGGCCGCCGCGCCTACGCCCCGGTGGTCGGCGCGGAGAGCGGCGCCACCAAGCTGTCCGGCGACGCCCGCGGTGGCCAGTACGCGAACGACCCGCTCAGCCACGCCGACGTGTACACCGCGATCGAGTGCGCCTCCGCGGTGCTCGCCGCGCTGTTCCAGCGTGAGCGCACCGGGCGCGGCGACCGCATCGACGTCGCGATGGCGCAGACGATGCTCTACGTGAACGAGCACGTGCACGACCAGCTGTGGGACCGTGACGTGCCCGCCGACTGGATCCGCAGCTTCCAGCCGGGCGACTACCCGGTGCTCACCTGCGCCAACGGGGAGACCGTGATCATCTCCGGCCACCCGGCCGAGCGGGGCACGTTCGACCGCTTCGTGCGCGCGATGGACGCGCCCGAGCTGTTCGACGACCCCCGGTTCACCGACGTGCCGTCGCGGCTCGCGAACTACGGCGCGCTCATGGACCGCATGCGGGCCTGGGCGGCCACGGTGCCCGATCCCGACCAGCTCGAGGAGCGCATGGCCGCGCAGGGACTCGCGTGCGGGCGGCTGCGCAGCGTCGCCGAGATCTGCGCGACCGACTGGGCGGCCGCGCGCCGCGTGGTGGTGGAGGTGAGCGACCGCGGGTCCGGCACGCTCCGCATCCCCAACGCGCCGTGGCGGTTCGCGGGGAGCGAGGTGGGTGTGCGCGGCGAGCCGCGCTACCGCGGTGAGGACAACCACGCGGTGCTGCGTGAGGTGCTCGGCCTGTCCGACGACCGTCTCCACGAGCTCGACGCGAAGGGTGTGCTGTCGAGTCGGGTACCCGGCAGGTCGTGAGGTTCCCCGTCGCCCCGATGAAGGCCGCGATCGGCTCCCTGCCGGTCGACGACGAGCAGTGGGCGTACGAGATCAAGTGGGACGGCTACCGCACCATCGTGTTCGTCGACGCCGAGCAGCAGCAGGTGCGCGTGCAGAGCAGCAGCGGCCTCGACGTCAGCGGCACCTACGGCGAGCTCGGCGGCATGTGGCGCGACCTGAACGCGGGCAGTGCCGTGCTGGACGGTGAGATCGTCGTGTTCGGCGACGACGGGCGTCCGAGCTTCGAGGCGCTGCAGCGTCACCGGACCCAGGTGGTGTTCCAGGCGTTCGACGTGCTGGAGATCGACGGCACCGACGTCACAGCGCTTCCCTACGAGCAACGCCGGTCGCTGCTCGCGGACGTGCTCGACGCGGGCGACAACTGGACGGTGCCCTCACACCGCGTCGGCGGTGGCGCCGAGCTGCTCGCCGCGACCGCCGAGCGCGGCCTCGAGGGGGTGATGGCGAAGCGGCTCGGCAGCCCGTACCTCGTCGGCCGTCGCAGCCCGAACTGGCGCAAGGTGAAGAACCGGGTGCGGGTGGAGGTGGTGGTCGGTGGGTTCACGCGGGGGAGCGGCAACCGCAGCTCCACCTTCGGCGCGCTGCTCGTCGGCACCCGCGACGGTGACGCGCTGCGCTTCGCCGGCGGGGTGGGCACCGGCTTCACGCAGCGTCGGCTCGAGGAGCTGCTCGCCCTGCTGCGACCGCTGGTCGTGGACACCTGCCCGTTCGATCCGGCGCCGCCGCGCGAGTACACCCGCGACGCGGTGTGGGTGCGACCCGACCACACGGCCGTGGTGGACATCGCCGAGTTCACCAACGACGGCCTCGTGCGCCACGCGAGCTTCGTCGAGATGCGCTGACGGTCTGGCAGGCTGACGCCCATGACGTCCACGACCTCCGGCGCCTCGCATGTCCCGCGTGTCCCGCGTGTCCCGCGTGTCCCGCGTGATCGCGCGATCGAGCTCGACCTCGCGGATCCGTTGCGCGCCTGGCGCGACGAGTTCGTGATCCCCGACCCCGAGGTCGTCTACCTCGACGGCAACTCGCTCGGCCGCACGCCGCGGCGCACGATCACCCGGCTGCAGGAGGTGCTCGAGCGCGAGTGGGCGGACGACCTGATCCGCTCGTGGTCGCACTGGCTCGACCTGCCCCAGCGCGTCGGCGACCGTCTGGCGCCGCTGATCGGAGCCGGTGCGGGCGAGGTGGTGGTGCACGACTCGACGACGGTGAACCTGTACCAGCTCGTGCACGGCGCCGCTGCGCTGCGGCCCGACCGGCCCGTGCTCGCCGTGGACCCGCACGACTTCCCGAGCGACCGGTACGTGGTCGACGGCATCGCCCGCGCGACGGACCGCACGGTGCGGCACGGGTTCGACCGGCTCGACGACGTGGCCGTGGTGGTGCGATCGGTCGTCGACTACCGCACCGCCGAGGTGGTCGACGTCGCCGCCGAGACCGCCCGTGCGCACGCCGCCGGGGCGATGGTGGTCTGGGACCTGTCGCACGCGGCGGGCGTCCTCGCGATCGACCTGGGTGCCGGCGGTGCCCAGCTGGCCGTCGGCTGCACCTACAAGTTCCTGAACGGCGGCCCCGGTTCGCCGGCGTTCTCGTACGTGGCGCGCGACCTGCAGGGCATGATCGGCCAGCCGATCTGGGGTTGGTTCAGCCAGCGCGACCAGTTCGCGATGGGCCCCGTGTACGACCCTCGTGACGACATCGGCCGGATGCTGATCGGCACCCCGTCGATCCTGGCGCTCACGGGCGCCGAGTGCGGCATCTCGCTGTCCGCGGAGGCCGGCATCCACGCGATCGCCGCGAAGGCCTCGGCGCTCACCGGGTACGCGATCGAGCTCTGCGACGCGCTCGGGCTGTCGGTCTGCACACCGCGCGAACCCGCTCGCCGCGGCGGCCATGTGTCCGTGGTGCACCCCCGCGCCCGCGAGCTCACGGCGGCGCTGATCGAGCGCGGCGTGATCCCCGACTTCCGCGAGCCCGACGTGGTACGGCTCGGCATGTCGCCGCTCACCACCCGCTTCGTCGACGTCCACGACGGCATCGCCACCCTCGCCGACCTCGTCGCCGATCTCGCAGGCTGAGGCTGCGCGAGCGGTCCCGTCCGCACGCGTACCATGCCGCCCATGCCCACCCGACCGGACGATCGCACCCGCCGGGACGACGTCCCGCGCGCGGCGTGGCGGCCTCCCCGATGGCTCGAGGTGTCCACCGGCTGGTCGTGGCGTCTGCTCGTGGTCGTCGCCGCGTGCGCGATCGCGGTGTTCGCCCTCAGCACGCTCAGCGCCGTGGTGCTCCCGCTGCTGCTCGGTCTGATCATCACCGCGGTGCTGTCACCGATCACGGCGTCGCTGCGGCGGCGCGGATGGAAGCCCGCGGCCGCGGCGGCCGTCGGCCTGCTGGTGCTGCTGGCGTTCGTGGCCGCGATGGTGTGGCTCCTCCTGGCCGCGCTCGTCGGACCGTGGAGCACGATCTCGGCACAGATCGGCGAGGGCATCGACGTGCTGGTGCGCGAGTTCAACGAGCGCTTCGACGGCGACATCACCAGTGTGTCCGACGATCTGCGCAGCGGCATCGGCAGCGTGGCGATGACCCTGCTCGGTGGCGTGCTCGGCGTGCTCGGCGTGGCGGTCGGCCTGGTGACGATGGGCTTCCTCACGCTCACCGTCGTGTTCTTCTACCTGAAGGACGGGCCGACGATGTGGAGCTGGTTCCTCGGGCACCAGCACCAGCACCGTGACACCGTCGACCGCGTCGGTCGGGCGATGTGGGAGAAGGTGAACGCCTTCGTGCGCGGCACCGCTGCGGTCGCGTTCGTCGACGCGGTCGGCATCGCGCTCGGTGCCTGGATCCTCGGGGTGCCCTCGGTGCTCGCGATCGGGGTGCTGACGTTCACGCTCAGCTTCATCCCGTTCTTCGGCGCCTTCTTCGCCGGCGCGATCGCCGTGGCGATCGCGCTCGCCGACGGCGGGCTCGGCACCGGTGCGCTCATGGTGCTGGTGGTCGTGGTGGTGCAGCAGCTCGAGAGCAACCTTCTGCAGCCGGTCCTGGTGGGACGGGCCGTGCGCCTCCACCCGCTCGTCGTCGCGCTCGGGGTGATCGCCGGTGGCAGCCTGGGCGGGGTGTTCGGCATGTTCCTGGCCGTACCGCTCATCGCCGCGATCACTGCGGCGGTCACCGAGATGCGCGCCGCCGGCGCCGAACAGCGACTCGCTGTCGCGGGAGCGCCCGCCGGTGAGGTCGCGGGTGAGGTCGCGGATGGTGCCGCCGGTGAGGTGGCGGGGACGGCGGACCCGCCGACCGGGGACCAAGTGCCCTAGAGCCGAGGGGGCCTCGCGCCGAACATGGCATGCGACGAAAGGAGCAGCCATGGCCGACCAGTTCGCACCCCACCGCTACGTGTCGTCGGCCCTGGCCTTCGTCGCTCCGGGTGTCGACCCGGACGACCTCGACACCGACCTGGGTCTGACCACGGGCGATCTCCAGTACCTCGCCGCGTCGATCAGCCTGGCCTCCGGGATCGAGATCTCCGATCGGGATGCGCTCGGCCTGCGGACGGTGCGGGCGATCGAGGAGTACCTGGCGCGGCATCACCGGTGACCAGGAGCCGGTGACCAGGAGCCGGTGACCAGGAGCCGGTGACCAGGAGCCGGTGATCAGGAGCCGGTGATCAGGAGATGGCCGACCGATGACGGGACACCGCAGGATTCGGGTATCCGCACTCCGTCGTCCGCGAACGACGAAGATGGTGGGGTCGCGGTCGAGCACCTGCTCACCGCCTCCCTCGCACCGACACGACCACGGGGGTGCACGAGATGGACCGGACGAATCGAACCGCCAGAAC
>WLDE01000136.1 GCA_009704985.1 Actinomycetota bacterium
CTCGACGGCGCGCACTCGCGCCGTCCACCCGCTGGCCGTCGCCGCGACCGGCGACGTCGTCGCGTGCGCGGTCCGGCTCACGGTCGCGCACCTCGTCGGAGCGGGTGCGGCCAACCGCATCGCGGTCGTCCGTCGACCCGGTGCGGAACCGATCGTCCGACCGGTCGTCGCGCACCTCGTGGCGCCGGTCGGACCCGACGCCGGTGTCGCGCGGCCGGTCGTCGAGCGCCCGCTCGAAGAACTCGGCGAACCGATCGGCGTGGTCGGCGAGCCGCTGTCGCGCCGTCTCCGACGCAGTGTTCGGCAGCATCGACGGATCGATCGTCGCGGCGGTGGGCAGGTTCCTGATCGTGGTCATCACACGCGTCCTGTCGCTTCGAGGACCTTCTGGAGATAGCGCTCGGCCTGGGTACCGGGCTGCACGCCGCCCGCACGGGCGACGGCACCGGGGCCGACGTTGTAGGCGGCGATCGCCTCCTCGAGGGAGCCGAACCGGTCGAGCGCGTGGCGCAGGTAGCGCGCCGCGCCGTCGATGGCGGAGGCCGGGTCCCAGGGGTCGACCCCCATGCCCGCGGCAGTGGACGGCAGGAACTGCATCATCCCGAGTGCCCCGGCGCTGCTCACCGCGTCGAGGCGGAATCGCGACTCCACCCAGCCGACCGCGGCGAGCACCTTCGGCGGGATCCCGTGACGGGCACCGGCCTCTTCGAACAGCGACGCGTACGGGGTCGCCGGTGAGACGCTGCCGGCGATCCCGGGCGTCCCGGTGACACCGCCGGCCGCAGCCACCACCGGCGTGGCGGACGTCCCCGGCACCGCTCCGACCGGCACCGTGCCGGACCAGCCGGCGCGGAGCCGTGCCACGGCAGCGTCGAAGGCGGCGTCGAACGATCCCGCAGATCCGCCGGCCCCGGTGGTCGCCGCGGTCGCGGTGCCCGGCAGGGCCGTGCCACCGCCGAGGAGCTCGGTCACCGCCGTCATGAGATCGTTCCCGTCACCGGTCAGCACCCCGTCGAGGGTCGCCCCGAACGACGGCGACACGGGATCGGCCGACACCGCACCCGCGCCGTCCGCACCGGCTGCTCCAGCGCCGGACGTTCCGGCCGTGCTCGCCACATCCGTGCCCGCGGGACGCCGCATGCCGAGGCGCTGCTCGAGCATCTCGATGCGCGCCTGCACGGCCGCGAGCGAGCCGGACGCGGTGATCGCGGCCACCGGGCTCACGGCGCCGTCTCCACGGTGCCCGACGCCGTGCGACCGCGACGGGCCAGGACGAGGTCGTCGACCTCCAGGATCTGCTTGCGCTCCTCCTCGGCCTCCTCGGCCTCGAGCAGCCGCTCGCCGAGGCGGTCGAGCGCCTCCACGCGGCGTGCGGCGACGGTCCACTCGTCGCGAGCCACCACCGTGCGCTCGCGCGCCTCGTCGGTCTCGCCGTGCTGGCGGACGGCGGCGAGCGTCCCGGCGCTGCGAACGGCCTGCAGGGCCTGCAGGTCGCCCACGGGCGAGTCGGGCGAGGGTGCCAGCTGCTGGAGCAGCTGCCAGGTGCGCTCCTCGGCCTCCGCGGCCCGCCGGTGCTCCTGGCTGCGCCGGGCCAGCTCGCCGCGCGCCCCGCGCTCCTGCAGCGAGCGGACGCGCAGGACGGCCTGCAACCGGGCGCGGTTCACGACCGACCCCCGTTCGGACCCAGGATCTCGCGCAGCCGGGCGAACGAGCGCTCGGCGTCCCAACGGTCGTGGGTGCGCTGGGTGAGGAAGCCGCGGATGGTGTCCCGCATCGCGATCGCACGGTCGACGGTCGGGTTGGTGCCCGGCACGTACGCGCCGATCTCGATCAGGTCCTTGGCCTCCGCCTCGGCGGCCATCAACCGGCGGAGCCCGTACAGCAGGTCGCGCTCCTCCTCGGTGGTCACCGCACCGGTGACACGCGAGACGGAGGCGAGCACGTCGATCGCCGGGTAGTGGTTCGCGTGGGCGAGCTTGCGGGAGAGCACGACGTGACCGTCGAGGATCGACCGGGCCGCGTCGGAGATCGGTTCGTTGTGGTCGTCGCCGTCGACGAGCACGGTGTACAGCCCGGTGATCGAACCGACCTCGGCGGCACCGGCACGCTCCAGCAGGCGGGGCAGCAGCGAGAACACGCTCGGCGGGTAGCCGCGGCTGGTGGGCGGTTCGCCGGCGCTGAGGCCGATCTCGCGCTGGGCCATGCAGAAGCGCGTGAGCGAGTCCATCATCAGCATCACGTCGGCGCCCTGGTCGCGGAAGTACTCCGCGATGCGCGTGGCCACGAACGCCGCGCGGAACCGCACCAGGGCGGGCGCGTCGGACGTGGCGATCACCAGCACGGAGCGCTCGAGACCCTCGGGGCCGAGATCGTTCTCGACGAACTCGCGTACCTCGCGACCGCGCTCGCCGATCAGGGCCACGACGTTCACGTCGGCGGCGGTGTTGCGGGCGATCATGCCGAGCAGCGTCGACTTGCCGACGCCCGAGCCGGCGAAGATGCCGACGCGCTGGCCCCGGCCGGCCGGGATCAGCGCGTCCCAGGCGCGCACCCCGAGCGACATCTTCGTGTCCACCATCGCGCGGCGCAGCGGGTGCGGCGGATCACCGTCGAGCTCCACGTCCACCAGACCGGGGATCGGGCCACGGTCGTCGAGCGGACGGCCGAGGGCGTCGATCACGCGTCCGAGCAGCGCCGGGCCGACACCGATCGAGCTCGGTCGGTCGTCACCCTGGACGCGAGCGCCGACGCGGAGCCCCTTCACCTCGCCGAAGGGCATGCACGTGACCGAGCCGTCGCCGACGGCGACCACCTCACCGCTGAGGTCGATGCCCGGTTCGGCGATGCGCACGGTGGCGCCGATCGGCAGGTCGAGGCCTTCCACGTCGAAGCGCAGACCCAGCACCCGGCTGATCGCACCGGACCGTACGGGCCACATCGCCGGGCGCGCCCGGTCGAGGCGGTCGGCGAGGTCGGGGTGCAGCTCGGGGAGAGCGATGGGCACGTGGGCTCCTGTCGATGTCGGTCCCCGATCCGTGGGTTCCTCCAACGGTGCCGTCCCTGGCCCGCTGTTGATGGATGGTCCGGGTCCGTGCCGTCGTGCACGGGTGACCCGGGAGTGATGTGTGCCCGCGGGCTACGACACGTACTCGTCCGTGCCGCGGGTGACGACCACCTGGCCGCTCTCCTCGAGCGCCCGGATGACACGGACGATCGCGCCCTGTGCCTCCTCGACGGTCTTCATCTTCACCGCGCCGAGGAGCGTGATCTCCTCGGCGAGGTTCTGCGCCGCACGTTCCGACATGTTGCGCATGATCTTCTCCCTCACCTCGGCGCGCACGCCCTTCAGGGCGGTCGCCAACTCCTTCGCGTCCACCTGGCGCAGCACCAGCTGCACCGCGCGGTCGTCGAGGGTGACGATGTCCTCGAACACGAACATGCGCGAGCGCACCTCGTCGGCGAGCTCCTCGTTGTGGTGCTCGAGTCCTTCGAAGATCGACCGTTCGGTCGCTCGGTCGGAGCGGTTGAGGATCGCGATCAGGGTCTGCACGCCGTCGGCTGCAGCCTGGTTGGTCTGGCTCTTCACGACCGACGACATGCGCTTCTCGAGCTGTCCCTCGAGCAGCGTGATCACCTCGGGCGACGTCTGGTCGAGGGTGGCGATGCGGATCGAGACCTCGCGCTGCAGTTCCTCTGGCAGACCGCCCACCACCATCGAGGCGATGTCGGGGTTCACGTGCGCGAGCACGAGGGCGATGGTCTGCGGGTGTTCGGACGACAGGAAGTTCAGGATCTGCCTCGGGTCGGCGTTCTTCAGGAACTCGAAGGGCGCCTTGGCCATCGTCTCCTTGAGGTTCTCGATGATCTCCAGGGCGCGCTGCGGACCGAGCGACGCCTCCAGCAGCTGCTGTGCCGTCGCGAAGCCACCGGCCTGCATGTGATCGCCGGCGACGACGAGCGTCGCGAACTCCGTGAGCGTGACGTCGCTGTCCTCCTTCTTGATCGTCTGCGACTTCACGATCTCGGCGGTGATCTGGGTGACCTCCTGGTCGCCCAGCAGCTTCAGCACCTTGGCCGAGTGCGCCTGGCCGAGCTTCAGCAGCAGGATCGCCGCCTTCTGCGCGCCGCTGAGATTGCTCTGCGGGATCGCCGGCGCGGCGGACTTGGCAGGAACCGCAGTGGACATGTCGGTCATCGGCGGGCCCCAGTCTTGTTCTCGGCGAGCCAGGCGCGCAGGACGTTCGCGACCTCCTGCGGCCGGCGCTCGGCCATCTGGATGAGCTCGTTCATCACGATCGCGTCACGATCCGGTGGCCGGGCGGTCGCGATCGGCACCATCTCGGTCTCGAGCTCGTCGGGGTCGACCGTCGAGCCGGGGCCGACCGCCGAGCCGGGGCCGAGCGACGGGCGCGGCCCGGTGGTGATCTCGCCGATGTTGATCGGCTCGACCGTCACCTTGCGTGCGTTCTTGGCACTGCGGTAGCCGAGGAACAGGGCGATCAGGATCACGAGCAGGATCGCGATCGTGCGGATCATGCCCATCATCTGCGACGACGACGCCGCGGCCGCCTCGGCGGCGGCGAGCTCCTCGGCTGCCGTGGCCGCCGACGTGTCGAACGGCAGCAGCGACACGACGACCGAGTCGCCACGCTCCGCCTGGACTCCGGCGGCCGCCTCGATCATCGCCTGGATCTCGGTCACCTGGTCCTCGGTGACGGTGGCCTCGTCGAGCACGACGGCCACGTTGAGGCGGGTCACCTCGCCCGGCGTCTCGGTCGTCTGCTCCACGATCCGGTCGATCGCGAACTGGGTGTCGATGTCGTCCTTGTAGTAGTCGGTCGCCTCGGCGATCGCGTCCGGGTCGGTGATGTTGTCGGCCACCACGCCGTCGGGGCCGAGCACGCCGGTCGCGCCGTCGGCTCCGCCGGCCTCGCTGCCGTAGATCTCACGCGACGACTTCTCCACCAGCACGTACGGGTCCTCGGGCTCCTCCCCGATCGTGCCGAAGTCCTCCGACGTCGTCTGGCGCGCGTCGAGGTCGAGCTCGGCGGTCACCGTGACGGCGGCCTTGTTGGGGCCGGCGAAGCGGCTGAGCAGCGCCATGATCGACGCCTCCATCCGCGACTCGTAGTCGGCGGTCGCCTTGGCACGGTCGCTGGTCCCGCCGACGGAGATCCCGCCGGCGGCGCCCTCGCCGCCGCCCGCCGACAGCACGGTGCCGTTGGCGTCGACGACGGTGACGCTCGCGGGCGTCATGTCCTTCACCGATGACGCCACCAGGTGGACGATCGACTCGACCTCGCCACTCGCGAGGCCGCCGATGCTCGACCCCACCACCAGCACGGAGGCGGTGGGCGAGGCCGGCTCGTCGACGAACACCGAGTCGTCGGGCAGCGCGAGGTGCACCGTCGCGCTCTGCACGCCGTCGAGCGCCGAGATCGTCTTGGCCAGTTCGCCCTCGAGGGCACGCTGGTAGTCGATGCGCTGACGGAACTCCGACGTGGTGATGCCCTGGTTGTCGAGCAGCGCGTAGCCCTCGTTCGAGGTCGGCAACCCCTCGCCCGCGAGGGCGACGCGCAGGTCGTACACCTCGGTCTTCGGCACGAGCACCGTCCGGCCCGCGTCGGTGAGCTCGTACTGCACACCGCGCGACGCGAGCGAGTCGACCACCGACGAGGCGTCGGCCGAGTTGAGATCGGTGTAGAGCGCGCTCATCGGCACCTGGTCGCCGCCGCGCGACAACACGAGCGTGCCGGCGATGACGGTGAGCACCACGGCGCCCAGCGTGATCTTCTGGACGGGGGTGAGCTTGCCGGCGAGCTCCTTGGCGCGGCCGACGGCGTTGGGTCGTTCGTTCGTGGGCATTTAGATCTGCATGCGCATGATGTCGTTGAAGGCCTCGACCGCGCGGTTGCGCACCTGCACGGTGAGTTGGGTGAGGAGCTGTGCCTCCGTGGAGGCGATCGTGTAGTCCTGGATCGACTGCAGGTCGCCGGTCGCGGCCTTGAGCGCCAGGTCGTCGGCCTTCGTCTGGGCGGCGTTGACACGGTCGAGCTGATCGGTGAGCACCGACCCGAACGACGGTCCGTCGACCTGGGTCGGGGCCGCCGCTGTGCGGTTGCCCGGCTGGACGATGCCCGGGATGGAGATCGGCGAGATCGGCATGATCGGGAGTGCCATCGTCAGCGTCCGATCGACAGGATGGTCTCGTAGGCCTCTTTGGCGCTCTCGAACGAGCGCACGTTGGCCTGGTAACCACGCTGGGCGAGTTGCATGTACACCATCTGGTCGGTGAGGTCGACAGCCGACCGGCGCACCATCCCCTCCTCGTCGGCGAGCGGGTGGTTCGGCTCGTAGACCACGCGGCCGTCGGGATCGCCGAACATCGCGCCGGTCACCATCACACCGTCACCGAGGCCGTCCTCGTCCATCATCGGACGCACCTCGACGAAGCGCTCCTGGAAGGCGGGCTCGTCGGTGCGGACGACGTTGTTCATGTTGGCGACGTTGTCGGCCACGGCGTTGAGCCAGGTCTTGTAGGCGCCCATTCCGGACGTGGCGACTCCCAGGATGGAGAAGATCTCCGACATCGGGTTCCTCCTTGCGACGGTGCTTCGAGTGCTTCGAGTGCCGCGGGTTCAGCGGGACGGACAGGGACAGGTGGTGCGGGTGGGTGGATGCGTCGGTGTGGCCATCCGTGGCCCGACCGGTCACTGACCGGTGATCGCTGTTCGCAAGAGCGAGTACTTCGCGTTGAGCGCCTGGACGACGAGGCGTTGTCGGAGGACGTTCTCCTTCTCGGCGAGCAACTCGAAGTCGATGTTGACGTTGTTCCCGTTGGAGCGGGTGGGGGCCAGCGACTGGTCGACCATCACCGAGGTGTCGGTCGGGGTACCGTTCTCGAGGGCGGCGCGCAGACTGTCCTCGAAGCTGACGATCCGAGCGCGGTAGCCCGGCGTCTCGAGGTTCGCGATGTTCGCGGCGATCGACTGCTGGCGGGCGTCGAGCCCGTTGATCGCCATCCGCAGCGCGAGGGTGGTGCCGTCGGAGATGCCGGAGACCATCATCGGATGCCCCCGTGGTCGCTCGGCTGACGCCACTGCTGCCGACTCGTCGGCGGCTGGTTGCTCGGCTGGGCGGTCACGACCGTGACTGTGTGGACTGCTGCCGGAATGCAAGCAGCGTCCACCTGCTGGTTCGTCAAGAATCTCACGAGGCGAACGCCTCGCGCAGCCGTGCGAGAGCGCCGTCGAACTGAGCGTCCACCTGCAGCGGACCGCACGACGCGACACAGCCGCCGCGCTGCACGGACGGGTCGGCCACCACCTGCACGTCGCCCGCGCGGTGTCCCATCATCGCGGCGCCCTCGAGCACGCCGGCGAGATCCGTGGGGTGCACGCGGAGCACCACGTCGCCTCGCTCAGGGACGAGGCTGAGCGCCCGTTCCACGTTCGCCAGCACCACGTCGTCGAACGCCTGCAGTTCGCGTCCGACGAGCTCCTCGGCGAGCGCGACCGCGAGCGAGAGCACCTGCTGCTGGAAGTCGTGGAGCGTGCCGAGGTCGACGTGCTCGATCCGGTCGAGTGCGTTCGCGAGTGCGGCGGCCGCGTACTGCTGCTGCTCGGTGGCCCGGCGGTGGGCGTCGACGGCAACGGCGAGCTCGGCCTCGGCCTCGCGACGACCGGCGGCGTAGGCCTCGGCGAGCGCTGCCTCGTCGGCGGGATCGCGCGCCATACGGCCGCCGTTGGTGGTGGCGAGCTTGGGTGGTTCGAAGCGCAGCGGCTGCAGGACCGGAGCGGCCGACCTGGTGGTCAGGGACGCACGTCGGGTCCGCTCGAGTCTGCTCTGATCCACTGGCTGATGACCTCCGCGACGAACTGGGGGTCGGTCTCCGCGACGTGTTCGGCGAGCGCCTGCGCGTCCTCGACCGTCATCTCGCGGGCCTGTCCCCGATCTCGCACCAGACCGTCCGAGATGTCGATGATCTGTCCAGCGGGGATGAGCAGGGGCGGGACGCTCGCCGCGGCCGCGTCGGTGGAGTGCGCCGCCGCACGCGCCCGGGCCAGCGCGATCGCGTGCTGGGCCGAGGGCGACAGCGCGCCCGACGCTCCGCCCTCGCGCCGGTCACGCCGGTCGCGCCGGTCACGTCGATCGCGACGCGCAGGTGCCGTGGTGAGGATCATCACGGTCGTGCTGACGACCAGCACCACCAGCCCGACCACCAGGAGCACGGTGAGCAGGTCGATTCCGAGCACGACGCCTCAGATCTTCTGGTCCAGCGTCGATCCCCCCGCCGACGGCGCGAACAGCTGCGGACGCACGTTGGCCGGACGAGCGGCCAGGATCTCATGGGCGATCTCGGCGAGGCCGGCGGTCTCCGTCAGCAGCGACGTCGCCCATGACTCCAGCGCCGCCGGCATCGGCGGGGCATCGAGCGGGATCCCGAACAGGGGCGGCTCGAACGCGGCGTCGTCGGCACCCTCCACAGCACCGACGGTGAGCAGGAACGACCGCTGCTGCTCGATCACCTCCGCGTAGGCGCGCAGCAGGTCCTCCCACAGCTCGAACGCGACGGCCTCGGCCGCATCGGGCGGGTGCACCATCACGCGCTCACCGACAGTCGGCGACCTGCGTCGTCGGGCAGGGCGAACGGGCCGGGGCGTGGCGTGGCGAAGGCCGGCGCAGCAGGCGCAGGAGCAGCAGCAGCAGGAGCCGCCGCTGCGGCCGGAGCAACCACGGGAGCAGCCGGGCTGCTCGCCACCTGGACCGCTGCCTGCCGGAAGGCGTCGCCCAGGCCGGCGAGCAGGGTACGTGCCTCCCCGACCTCCTGGGTCGACTTCTTCACGTTGGCGCGGACCAGGAGCTCGTGGACGTACTGGTAGATCGAGGCCAGCTGCGGCGCGTGCTCCCACGCGTCGAGGTCGAGCATGTCGTGCAGCTCCATCACGAGCGCCTGCGCGTGCACGAGCAGGTCGTGCGACCGTTCGATGTCGCGGGCGTCGATCGCGACGGTGGCGCCCGCGAGGTCGCGGTCCAGGCGGTCGTACGCCATGACGACGATCCGACTCGGCGACGCGGTCTCGAGGCCGCCGGACGAGAACTTCGCTCGCATCGACTGTGGTGACATGACTGACCTTCCGTGGTTCGTCGTGGGTGGTTCGGGGGTTCCGGAAGCGGCCGGGTCCGCGGATCGGGGATCCACGGCGCCGGTCATCCGTTGTTGCGGTTCATGCCCGCGATCTGGTTCGACAGCCAGGTCTGCTGGTTCTGCATCCCGTTGAGCACGCTCTGCACCGCGGTCCACTGACGCCGGAACGACGCCTCCTTGGCGATCAGGCGCTGCTCGTACCGCTGGATCTGCTCGTTGAACGCGTTCGACCGCGATTCGTAGGTCTTCGCCGAGGCCGTGAGGGCGCCGCCCGCGCCGACCGCGTTCGCGGTGAGGAACACCAGGCGTGCGGCGATGCCCGGCGAGTACGACACCGGGCCGACCGTGCCCGTCCGGCCCTCGTCCACCCGGACCTGCAGGCCGCGTGCGAGCGAGGTGTCGGTGTCGAGCACGCGCAGCGTGTTGCCGACCCCGACCGCCGTGCGGCCGTCGATCGTGCCGGCCACATCGGTGCCGGTGTGGTTGGCCCACGTGCCCACGCCCGTCACGTCGAGGTTGGTCTCGAACGAACCGGACGAGCCGAACCCTGCCGCCGTGAGTCGCACGCCGCCACCCGACAGCTCGGCGCTCACCTTCACTCCGGCCGACGCCATGGCGGTGTTGAGTCCGCTCACGATGTCCGCTGCCGTCGCGCCCGGGGCTGCGTCGTAGGTGGCCGTGACCGTCCCGACGCGCACACCGATCCGCTGGCCGGCGACCGAGCCGCCGACCAGGATGTCGCCGGTGGAGGCACGGGTGGCCGCGCTGGTCACCTCGACCGCGTAGCTGCCGGCGACCGTCTTGTCGGTCGCCGCCGCGAACGTCGCGCCGTTGGTGGAGCTGCCCCCGCGGGAGAAGACGCGCTGCACCGCCGCCGGGTCCGCCGCGAGGGCGGCGCTGAACTTGGCACGGTCGAACCTCAACGTGCCGTCGCGCTGCACGTCGATGCCCACGCTCGATGCGAGACCGGCGTCGCCGACCATGGACGTGACGGCGGTCCGGAGCTCCTCGGCGAGGCGGCGGATGCCGGCGTCGGCCGACAGGGGTGAGGCCCGGTTGGTCTTCGGGTCGTAGCGGGTCTGAGCGCCGAGCTCGCCGATCACCGAGTTGATCGAGGTGACGAGCGAGTTGACCGCGTCCGCGGTCGCGCTCTCGTTCATGTTGATGTTCACCGTGACCGGTGTCGCCGACTCGGCGAGCGCCGTGAGGGTGACGCCGGGCATCACGTCCGAGAAGGTGTTGCCCGAGGCGGTCACCGAGTAGGCGCCGGGACCCGAGCCGACCGTGATCTGCGCGTCCTGCGCCGCCGAGGTCTCGATCGTGCCGCCGAGGCCGGCGAACACGGAACCGTGGAGGGCGACGCGACCGTTCAGGCCGGTCGACCTCGAGTTCACCTGGAGCAGCCAGTTGCCGTCGCCCACGCGGACCGACGAGGCGGTGGCACCGACGTTGGCGCCGTTGATGGCCTGGGCGACGGCGCCGAGGCTGCGGTCGCCCGTCGACACGACGGCGACGGTGCCCGAGCCGGCGCGGAGACCGCCGCTGACGTCGAAGGTGAGCGTGCCCGCACCGGTGCTGATGCCGACCGTGCCGCCGGCACCAGCGGACGTGACGGTGGTGGCCGGGTTGCTGCCGATGCGCACCGAGCCGTCGGTGCCGGTGATCGCCGTCGCGTCGGTGGTGAGACCGAGGCCCGCGAGCGCCGTGCCACCGGTGACCTGGACGGTGGCCGCCGACCCCTCGTGGGTGGTGACCAGCCGGAGGCGACCCGAGCCGTCGAGCGACGCCGTCGCGCCGCCTCCGGTGGCGGTGATCTGGTTCTGCAGCGCGCTGGTGAGCTGCGTCGAGGAGTACGTGCCGGGCGGCAGGGTGAGCGAGCGGGCCGCACCGTCGATCGTGACGTTCAGCGTGTCGTTCACGCCGGCGGTGATCGTGGTGGATCCGGCGAGGGTCGACGTGCCCGTCTTGGTGGCCCCGACGGTGGCCTGGGCGACGGTGACGGTGTACGTGCCGTTGGTGACGCCCGCGCCGACCGTGGCCGCGCCGAGACCGAGCTTGGTGGTGGTGGTGGACACCGCGAGCGACGACGCCGTGGTGACGACGGACGAGGTGCTCGACACCGTGGAGGCCGTGCGCATGCCGTGGGCACGCGCCAGCCGGTCGACGGCGAAGCTCAACGAGCCGGCGGCGGCCGACGGCGAGAGCGTGGCCGAGACGGCGGCGGTGTTCGAGACCGTCGAGGAGAACTTGGTGATGCCGCCGTTCACGATCGAGGCCGCGGCGGTGCGCAGCGACTCGAAGCTCGTGCGAAGGCGGCCGACGGTGTCGCTCTGCAGCTTCACCGCGGACTGCTTGCTGACCAGCCGGTCGATCGGCTGCCGCTCGACCTGCATGAGACCGCTGACGATCTGGGTGACGTCGATGCCACCGGCCTGAACGCTGATGCTGTTCGACATGGAGGTCCTCCTCGTCTCGGTCCGGGTGTCGTCGGTGGTCAGGGGTCGGTGGTCAGGGGTGGGCGGTCACTGGACGGGTGAACGGGCGAAAGGGGGCCCGGCGTCGCCGAACCCCCTTCCACCATCGGACGACAACCGATCAGCGCAGGAGCGACAGGATCGACTGCGGGATCTGGTTGGCCTGCGCCAGCATCGCGGTGCCGGCCTGCTGCAGCACCTGGTTGCGGGTGAAGGACACCATCTCCTGGGCCATGTCCGTGTCACGGATCCGGGACTCCGCGGCCTGGATGTTCTCCGTCGACACCCCCAGGTTGGTGATGAGCGACTCGAAGCGGTTCTGCAACGCACCGAGGTTGCCTCGGGTCGTCGAGACGGTCGTGATCGCGCCGTCGAGCGCCGTGATCGCCGCCGCACGCGTCGTGTCGTCGGTGGTCACGTCGAGCGAGGTGATGCCGAGCGCCGACAGGGTGACAGCGGTGATGTTGAGCTGCACCGTCTCGTTCGCGTTGGCGCCCACCTGGAACAGACCACCCGA
>WLDE01000137.1 GCA_009704985.1 Actinomycetota bacterium
CCCGGTGAGGCCGTCGGTCTCCTCCGGTGCGAGTCGAGCGCCGGTGGCGACGACGAGCACGTCGTAGGGGAGCACCTCGCCGTCCGCGAGGTGGACCTCGTTCGCCGCCACGTCGACGTGGTCGATCGCGCTCTGGTGGAACACGATGCCGTCCTTCAGCTGCCGTCCGCGGGAGCGGACGATGTCCTCCGTGTGGGTGAGCCCGAAGGGGACGAACAGCAGGCCGGGTTGGTACACGTGGTGGTCGTCCTGGTCGACGACGACGATCTCGGCCTCGGCCACGGTGTACAGCCGGCGGAGGCGGTTCGCCGTCAGGGTGCCTCCGGTGCCGCCACCGAGGATCACGATGCGGTGCTTCATGCCCTCATCGAACGCCGCGCCGGTGACACCTCCCAGGGCCGAAGGTCACATACCCCCGCCCGTATCGGTCAGGTCGGCCGCGGTCAGGGCACGAGGTCGCGCAGGTCGTCCGGTACGCGCAGGCGTGCGAGGTCGTTCGCCTCGTCGTTCGCCACGGCGGTCACCGCGCAGGCCCCGTGCAGCGTCGGGTCGAGTCCGATCAACAGGCGGGTTCCGTCGTCGCAGGTCGCTTCCATCACGAACGCGCTCGCCCACCGGTCGAGCCGCCGGGCCGCCCAGGATCGGAGTCGGGACATGGCCGAATCGTGCACGCCCCACGTGGACGACGGGTGGCCGTCAGGTGAACGCCCGATGCGGCTCCGGTGAACCTTCGCAACCGTGCGAGGATGCCGCATGCCACGCCTCCGACAGGTGCCCCGCGACCAGGTCTCCGACGAGCTCACGCTGCGCATGTACTCGCTGCTGTTCGGCGATCGCGATCCCGTCGCCGAGCCCGGCACGGCGACGGGCACGCCGGGTGACTGGTGGACCGTGTTCGCGCTCGTCCCAGAGGTGATGCGGCACGCCGTCGACGGGTTCGCCCTCTACCGCTCACGGTCGCTCGACCCGGTGCTGCGTGAGCTGGGCCAGACGCGGGCCGGGTGGGCCCGGGGCAGCCAGTTCGTCTACTCGCAGCACTGCAAGAGCCTGCGCGCGCTCGGCGTGAGCGACGAGCGCATCCGGGCGATCGCCCGCTGGACCACCGCCGACTGCTTCACCCCGGTCGAGCGCGCGGTCCTGGCGTACACCGACGCGCTGGTGCTGCACGGTGGTCGGGTGCACGACGACGACTTCGCCGTGCTCCGTGAGCACCTCTCCGACGAGGAGATCCTGGAGCTCACCTACATCACGGCGATGTACGAGATGCACGCGACCATCTCACGTGCACTTCGCCTGGAGTACGACGACCGCGACGATCCGATCGTCGAGGTGGCGGCACCCGCCGGCGAGTCCGCACGCGACATCGGTGCCGACATCAGCGGCGACGGCTGACCCCATCGGTCGGCCCTCACCAGGGCAGTGGTTCGCGTTCGCCGAAGAAGCCGCCGGTGGGGCCGTCGTCGGGGAGCAGCGCCAGCCAGATCGGGGTGTCGGCACCCTCCTCCGGGGACTTGTCGGCGTCGAGGCCACCCATGTCGGTGCGCACCCAGCCGGGGCAGCACGCGTTCACGAGCACACCGGTGTCGGTGAGCTGCTGGGCGAGCTGGAACGTCATCATGTTCAGCGCGGCCTTCGACACGCCGTACGCCGGGGCGTCCGACCAGGTGGAGGCGAACGACCCCGACCGGCTCGACACGTTCACGATCCGGCCCCGACCCTGGCGCAGCATGTGCGGCACCGCGGCCCGGCACACCCGCCAGGCCCCGAGGAGGTTCACCTCGATCGCGTCGAGCGCGTCCGCGTCGGAGACGTCGGTGGGGGCGACGCCCGAGTCGTAGTGGCCGCCGGCGTTGTTCACCACGATGTCGAGCCGGCCGGTGCGCTCGACGACGGCGTCCACGGCCGCGTGCGCACCGACGGCATCGGTGACGTCGAGCCGGATCCCGAACGCGTTGCCGCCGATCTCGGCCGCGACCGCCTCGGCGGCGGAGGGTGAGCGCGCTCCGACGGCCACCACCACACCCTGCGCGGCGAGGCCCGCCGCGATGGCGCGGCCGATGCCGCGGTTCGCCCCGGTGACGAGCGCGACCTGGTGGCTCGGTGCGGTCATCCCCACGCTCCTGGCTGGACCGACGAGTTCCACGTCTCGGTGATCAGGCCGTCGACGATCCGGAAGACCTCGATGCCGCTCACCACGCGCGCCTCGGTGCCGTCACCGATCGTGATGTCGAAGCAGCTCACGACGTGCTGGTCGTCGGTGACCACCACCCGGTTGTCGAACGCGAGGTGGGGCGACGACGCGAGGAACCCACGGATCCGCTCGATGTTGTCGGCGAGCGGCATCGTGACGAGGTGTCCGTGCTCGTGACGCAGGCACGGGTCGGCGATGTAGCGCGCCGCTGCCTCGGGATCACGGGCGAGGTAGACGTCCTCGGTGTAGCGCTGCAGGAAGTCGACGAGGTCCACGGCCGCCGAGGTTAGGTCGCGCGACCTCCCGGCGTCGGGGACGCCGGGTCAGGCGAAGGTGAACGGGCGGGCACCCGTCTGGATCTCGCCCAGCGTGCGCCGCAGCTCGACGAGGCGGCCGTCGTCGGGTGCCGACAGGGTGAGCCGTCGATCGTCGACGACGAGGGTGCCCACCTGGGCGATGACCGCGGCGGTGCCCATGAGGCCGATCTCGGCGCCGGGGCGTGCCGACCACTCGATGCACTCGTCGACGGTGACGGTGCGCTCCTCGACGGTCCAGCCGAGCGAGCGGGCCACCTGGAGCAGCGAGTCGCGGGTGACGCCGTGCAGGAACGAGTCGGTGAGTTCGGGCGTGACGAGGAGGTCGCCGTCGACGAGCACCACGTTGGCCGCACCGGTCTCCTGCACGATGCCTCCGGGGGCGAACAGCACCTGGTCGGCCTCGTGCTCGCGGCGGGCCCGGTCGATGCGACCGAGCGCCATCGCGTAGTTGGCGCCGGTCTTCACGACACCGAACTGCGGGGTGGTGCGCGGCACCTCGGTCTCCACCACGATGGTGAGCGGCCGCGGCGGCAGGTAGTGGCCCACGGGGCAGGCGAGCACGTAGAGGATGGCGGTGTGGCTGGGGTGGGCCGCCGCGCCGATCGTGACGTCGGTGCCGAGCATCGTCGGGCGCAGGTACAGCGACCCGGGGGCGGGCGGGGTGACCGCGGCGTTGGCCTCGACCGCCATCTCGATGAGGCGGGTGGTGAGCTCGATCGGGGGCACCGGCAGGAGCAGCCGGTCGCAGCTCTGCTGCAGCCGGGCCGCGTGCTTGTCGGCGCGGAACGGGCGGATGCCGCCGTCCACGGTGCGGTGCGCCTTCAGGCCCTCGAAGCACGAGCTGCCGTAGTGCAGGGCGTGGGTGCCGGGGTGCAGCGAGAACGAGGTGAGCGGCTCCAGCGCCGGCTCGCTCCACCCTGACGCGTCGGCCCGGGCCACCGACATCACCTCGCCGAACACCGTTCCGAACGGGGCGGTCGCGGCCGCGGCGAGGACGGCTGACGGGTCGGTGGCGGGTGCCGGGGCATCTGCGGTCGAAGTCATGCCGCACACTGTGCCCGACGCGGGGGTGTCGCGCCACGTCCGGATCGCCGCGGGCCTGTTGTCGTCACCACCAGGCACGTCGGGGTCGACCGGTTCCTGCTGTCGTTCCGATTCAGGTCGTCGCACGGTGGCGGTCACGTGTGGTGGGGCACGCCTACGTTGGCGCCGTGAGCCAGCGGACCGAGCGCTTCGACGCCGACTACTACCGACGCTTCTACGGCCGGTCGGGTGTGCACGACGCCCGTCGCATCGCCCAGCTCGCGGCGGGCGTGACGTCGCTCGCCGCCTGGTGGCGGATCCCCGTCCGGTCCGTGCTCGACGTCGGCGCCGGCCCTGGCTTCTGGCGCACCTGGCTCGCCGGGTCGATGCCGAAGGTGCGCTACCACGGCATCGACGTGAGCGAGCACGCGTGCCGCACGCACGGCCACGAGCTGGCCGATCTGGCGACGTGGTGGCCGCGGCGCCGTTACGACCTGGTGGTGTGCCAGAGCGTGCTGCAGTACCTCGACGACCGGGCGTGCGCACGCGCGATCGACGCGCTCGCCGAGGCGTGCCGCGGGCTGCTCGTGCTGGAGGTGCCGACGGTCGCCGACCGCGATGGCGTGATCGACCCGGACGGCACCGATCTCGACGTGCACTGGCGCACGGGCGCCTGGTACCGGCGGCGGCTCGCCGGGGGGTTCACGGAGATCGGCGGCGGCCTCTGGCTCTCGCGCCGCTGCCCGGCGCCGTTCTTCGAGCTCGAACGCGCCCGCTGAGCGGGCCGGTCCGGCGGCCGGCCGCCCGTCTGCGCGGGTCCGCTCAGTCGGCGTAGGCCGTGTCGAAGCCGGGTGCGAGCCCGATGATCTGGATGGTGGCGCCCTCCGGGCCGGCCCACTCGGGCCCATACATGTGCCCGGCCTTCACGAAGCGGATGTCGCCGGGCCGGAACACGCCCTCGCCCTCGATGTGGAACTCGCCCGCGTGGAACAGGTACAGCGTGTCGCACCCGTGCGAGTGCGCCGCGACCTTCGTGTTCGGGGCGAACGTGTTCACGAGCACGAACGGATCGCGCGACACCAGGCGAACCTCGATGTCCCCTTCGATGTGGGCCGGGTCGTGCACCGGGTGCAGGGAGAGTTCGGACGGCGTGACGCGCCAGGCGGGGGAGTCGCTCATGGCCGCCGAGTCTCGCGACCCGCGTGGCCGGGTCACGAGCCAGGCGCAGAACCGAGCTGCAGCCAGTGCAGGAGCTCCACCACCCGTCGGGCCGCGTCGTCACCCCAGTCGACCTCGAGCGCGTCGACCACGGTCCACCCGGAGCGGAGCAGCGCGAGGTGGCGTTCGAGGTGCGCGTCGATGCCGTCGTCGTGCAGGTCGCACACCAACGCGACCGGCTGTCCTGCACGTACCGTCGCGACGTCGACCACGTGGCGGCCCGTCGGGTAGCTCTCCCACGCCACGATGCCGGCCAGGCGGAGGTCCTCGACGATCGATCGGGTCCAGGGCGTCGCCGGACGAGCCGGTGCCGGAGCGCCCGGAGGGGAGTCGGCGGTGTTCAGGTACTCGGACAGCAGCGACGTCGCCGGTGGTGATGCGCTCGCGATCACCGTCATGTGCGTGCGTGCGCGGGTGAGCATCACGGCCAGCAGGTGTGGGTCGTCGACGAACCGCCAGCCGGTGGACTCCCGGTCGGTGACTCCGAGGGAGCACAGCACCGTGTGCCGTTCGTTGCCCTGGAACGAGTGCACGGTGCCGACCCGCACCCCGAGCCGCACGAGCGTGTCCGCGTCGAACGCTCGGAGCACGGCCGCCTCGATCGCGTCCGCCTGCGCCCGGAACGGCGTGATGACACCGACGCTGCCTGCGCCGTCACCGAACCGCTTGAGCGCCACGACGATCTCGGTCACCTCTGCGGCGACCACCCCGTCCACATCCCTGGTTCCGGGCACGGGCTGCAGGTGCACGCAGTCGAGCGAGTGCGTCAGCGGTGTCCGGGTCGCGACGTGGAGGTTGCCGCCGTAGAGGCTGCGTGCCACCACGTCGATCAGGTGTGGCGCCGAGCGGAAGTGCTCGTCGAGCTGGAGGACGGGCGCCGTGGCCGCCGCGGCGTCGTACAGGCTGTTCCGCCGGACATCGAGCTGCGCGCGTTGCGCGGTCTCGACGCCGTGCCGCTGCAGCGTCTCCTCGATCGTCGCGTCGCTGAGGAACGACACATGGCGCAGTTGACGCGGATCGCCCACCACCACCGCCCGGCGGCCACGCAGCAGTGCTGGCGCGGCGATCGTCTGCTCGGTCGCGGAGGCCTCGTCGACCAGCACGAGGTCGAACAGGCCGGGGAGCGCGGGGAGGAGATCGTCGACGTCGGCGAGTGTTCCCATCCACAGTGGCAGCGCCCGTGCGAGTGTGCGGTCGGTGAGCCGCTCGAGCTGTGCCCGGCGCGCGCTGCGTCCGCTGCGCAACGCCGTCGCCAACGTCGACACCGCGCGGAGTCCTGCCCGATCGAGTCGATCGGGTGAGCGCGTCTCGAGGGCGAGCCAGGCGGTCAGGCACCGGCGCACGTGCTCCTCCGCTCGTTCGAGCTCATGGCACGCGTCGACCGGCCGCACATCGCTCCGGGAGCCGGTGGCCGCCCGGAGCGCGTCGATCGCCTCGACGAGGCGGTCCAATGACGGTTCGTCGGAGGCACCGACTCGTGTCCGCAGCGTGCGTTCGGAACGACGCCGTCGCCGGGACGCGAACCAGCCGCCCGCCGGCTCGGTCGCTCGGGCGACGAGCTCGCGCCGCTCGTCCTCTGTGAGCGACACCGCTCCGGGCGCGGAGGCGAGGAGTCGCTCGTGCTCGCGCCGTCCGTCCGGCATGTGCATCCAGGCGGCCGTCAACGAGCGTCGCGCCCCGGCCTGTGCTGCGTCGCGGGCCGCCACGGCGTCGTCGAGCGCCACCCGAGCCCGCTCGAGCGCCGACTCGTCGCACGGGGTCAGCTCGCCGTTCGCGAGTCGCAGGGCGAGTCGCTCACGTTGCTCACTGGAACCGAACAGGATCGGGACGAGCCCTGGCTGCCGGCCGAGCAGGGTCGTCAGCGCGTCGATCGCCGCGTCGTCCTTGGCGGCCACCAACACGCTGCGGCCGTGGGCGAGGGCGTCGCACACGATCGCGACCAGGGTGTGGCTCTTCCCCGTCCCGGGTGCACCGGAGATCACCGTGAGCGGATCGGAGCGGGCGCGCCGGACGGCCTCCAGCTGTCGCCCGGTCAACGGCAGCGGCGATTCCACCCGGGAGGGGATCGGCTCCGCCGCGCCCTCTGCTCCGGCGTACACGACGTGGAACGCCGTCGGCTCCTCGACCGGCAGCTTGCTCCATGCCCGCAGCACGCCGGCGCGGCTGATCCGGCTGACCTCGTCGGTCGTGTAGATGCCGATCCCGACGACGATGCGCAGCCCGTCGGACCGCATGTGTTCCTCGGGCTGGACGCGCTCGACCACGAACCCGCGCGTGTCGAACCCGGCAGCGGCCGCGCAGTCCACCGCGAACGACGTGAGCCGGGGCATCCGTCCGAGCAGCGGGGCGGTGACGTCGTTCATGGAGCGGAAGGCACCTCCACCGAACTCGGCTCGGTCCTCCAGGCGGTACGCCGTCTGTCGATCGGTGACCAAGGGTGTGATCTCGACGTCGCCGTAGCCGAGGGCACACCAGCGTCGGTCGGACTGGATCACCCGGACCGTGCGGGTGACGAGCGGCTGGAAGATGCGCCGGGTGATCTCGGCGCCGTCGGCGTTCCGGGTGGTCTCCGTGCCGGCGACCCACAACCACCCCACACGTACCGAGTGACGCCCTTGGCGGATCTGCTGCACCGCCGCGAGCCGCTCGCCGTAGGTCCGGTCGAGCGTCAGGGACGGGTTCATCGGCACCTCTTCCTTGAGGATCACCTCCTTGAGCACGGCGGCCGCGGTGCTCGGCCTGTGTTCACCCGGGTCGTCCTTGAAGCGGTCGTCGAACAGGTTGAACCCGGTGTCGAGCCAGCGGAACCACTCGGTCGGCACACTCGAGGTGTCGGTCCGTCGTCCGCCGGTCGGGGTGAGATCCGACAACGCGGCGAGCGCCGCCTCAGCCCGTCGCGTCACCTCGGCGTCGATGCCCACGACGGGCGAGCGTAACCCCGGGAGGTCTCGGCCACTTCGGATCGACACGCCGGGAGAACGTCAGGCGGAGCCGGTGCGAACGGGACCAACGGCTCATGCGGGCGGCGGGTCGCTCGGGTTGCATGAGGTCATGGGGACGACTCCGCTCGCGTGCGCCTACGGCGGTGGTGGGTTGTTCGGCATCGCGTACCTGCTCGGTGTGGGTGAGGCGCTCGTCGACGGTGGGGTCGAGCTCGGCCGCGCACCGGCGATCGGCACGTCCGCGGGTTCCTGGGCGGCCGCCGCCCTGGCCCTCGGGGTGCGCTGGCAGGACGCGATCGACGAGATCGGTGACGACATCCCCCGGCTGCCCGACCCCCGGTCGGGTCGTCTCCGGCGCGTGGCCGCCGAGATCTTCGACGACGTGCGGGTGCCCACGATGCGCGCCGTCGTGTGCTCGCTGCCACGGCTGCGCCGGGTGGTGCTGTCGGGCGCCGACCACCCGGTGAGCGACCTCGTCGCCGCGTCGTCGGCGGTGCCGGGCATGCTGGCCCCGCACCGGGTGGGCGGCCACCGGTACGTCGACGGTGGTGTGCGCTCGATGGCGTCGGCCGACCTGGCCGATCCGGCGGACTCGCTGCTCGTGATGGCGCCGATCGCCGGGCCGATGTTCGGTCCCGCCGGCCGCCTCGCCGAGCGGGTGCTGCGACGCGAGATGGGGGAGTGGCAGCGCCGCAACCCCGACGGACGCCTGTGGCTCATCCGGCCGAACCGGGCGATCGCCGAGCTGGCGAGCCGTCCCGACCAGTTGTTCGAACCCGATCGGGCGCGGCGCGCCTACGACCTCGCGTACGCCCAGGCGGCGGGCATCCTGTCGCGCTGGAACGACACCTACGGCGGACGGTCCGCGGCCTGACCACTACGCCCGCGTGCCGCGGCGGCGGGGCGCGGAGAACAGCTCGAGCGCCTGCTCGCTGGTGGCGACCTCGCGGCCGAGGCTGCGCACCACCTCGGTGGCGGCGACCACGAGATCCTCGTTGCGTGGCGTGCCGTCACCGTGGAAGTCCTCGAGCCCGACCCGCAGGTGCCCGTTGCGCCGCACCACCGCCTGGGCGAAGCCGTCGGCGAGCACGTCGCCGCCGATGACGCCGGCCATCCACGGCAGGTCGTGACCGTCCATCATCGCCAGGTAGGCGTCGAGCGACGCCTCGTTCGGCGGCAGCCCGAACGGCGCGGCGCCCCCGAAGTACAGCTGGATCTTCACCCGATCCGGCAGCGTTCCCCGCCGCTGGTGCTGGATCACCACGCGCAGGAAGCCCGGCTCGAACACCGACACGTGCACCGGCAGGTCGCGCTCACGGCACCAGGCGAACATGTGGTCGGCGTCCGCGGCCGTGTTGCCGTAGATCATCGGACCGATCGACACGATGCCCGGATCGGCCGACGCCATCGGCAGCAGCCCGTCCTGGTGCAGCGCGTCGAGGTGCGAGTAGCGGTCCTCGATCGTCGCTCCCTCGCCCATGCCGCGCACCGTGGGGTGCAGCAGCGCGTTCGGGTGGCGTTCGAGCACGGGGCGCCACGCCTCGGCGTACGGCGCCGGGTCGTGGCGTGCCGGCCCGCCGACGTTGGGCTCGTCGTTGTGGTTGTGCACCACGGCCGCGCCGCGGTCGAGGCACTCGAGCGCGCACGCCGTGATCTCCGCCGGCGTGCGCGGCACGTGGGGGTTGCGCTGCTTGGTCGTGTTGCCGTTGATCGCGGCTTCGACGACGACGGGGGCTCTGCGGCTCACCCCGCCATCGTGGCAAGGTCAGCGCAGCCGGTAGCGGATGGGCAGGTGCTTGAGTCCGCTCACGAACGTGGAGCGCGTGAGCTGCGGTTCGCCGGCGAGCTCGACGTGCTCGAGGCGGGGGAGCAGCGCCGAGAACAGCGCCTTCATCTCCATCCGGGCGAGCATCGCCCCGAGGCAGTAGTGGATGCCGAAGCCGAACGCGAGGTGCTTGTTCGGCGTGCGTCCGACGTCGAACGCGAACGGGTCGGTGAACACGTCCTCGTCGCGGTTGGCCGACCAGTACGACAACAGCACGTCCTGTCCGGCCGTCACCGTGGTGCCGCGGATGTCGTAGTCGACGGTCGCGGTGCGCATGAAGTGCTTCACCGGCGACGTCCACCGGATCATCTCGTCGACGGCGGTCGCCATCAGCGACGGATCCGCCTGCAGCCGGGCGAGCTGGTCGGGGTGCTCGATCAGCGCCTGCATCCCGCCCGACATCGAGTTGGAGGTGGTGTCGTGCCCCGCGGTGGCGGCGATGATGTAGTAGCCGAGCTGCTCCTTGTGCCCGATCGGCTGCCCGTCGACGATGCCGTTCGCGATCACCGACGCGAGGTCGTCGGTCGGGTTGGCCCGACGGTCCGCGGTGATGCCGTCGAAGTAGTTCACGAAGTCGGCCACGGTCTGCAGGAGACCGGCGTAGGCGTCCTCGTCGCGTTTGAACTCGGGGTCCTCCGCGCCGAACAGCTCCTGGGTGAGCCGCAGCATCCGCGGGTAGTCGCTCTCGGGCAGGCCGAGGATCGCGAGGATCACGTAGAGCGGGTACTGCATCGCGATGTCGCTGGCGAAGTCGACCTCTCCACCGGCGTCGACCATCTGCTGGAGCGATCGCTCGGCGAGCTGGTCGAGGCGGTGCTGGAGCTTGGCCAGGTTCTTCGGCAGGAACCAGTCGGCCGTGAGGTTGCGGTGGGCCCGGTGCTCGGGGTCGTCCATCTGCACGAGCGACTTCACGAGGTGGCCCTGCATCTCGCGTTCGGCGTCGGTGGTCTTGGTGCCGAGGATGGCGCGAGGCGCGTTGAGGAACTCGGCGGGGTGGAGCTCGACGTCGAGGATGTCGGCGTGCTTGGTGAGGACGTGGAAGGGGTTGAAGTCGGGGTGCTCCACCCAGTGCACGGGATCCTCGCGGCGGAGCTTCGTGCTCACCCGGTGGAAGAACGCCTCGTCCTGGAACGTCGCGCCGGTGAGGAACGCGAGTCCGCACTCCTCGAGCGTCGGATCGTGCGGGGCCTGGGCCGGGAGGTCGGTCGCGGTCATGGTGTCTCCGGGTGCGTCGGCGTCGTGGGCGTCGTGGGCGTGTCGTCGCGCCATACCGCAGGGTATGGCGATCGGTTCGTGGCAACATACCAATCGGTATGGCGACGCGACAGGGACCTTCGTCCCCCCAGGACTACTTCGACGCCGGCATGGACCTGCTGGCCGCCGAGGGCGTGAGCGCGCTCACCATCGCCCGCCTGTGCGGCGAGCTCGGGGTGACGAAGGGCAGCTTCTACCACCACTTCCGCGGCGTGGAGGACTACCGCACCCAGTTGCTCACGCACTGGGCGTCGAACCGTTCGGCGCAGGTGGTGGCCGCTGCCGGGGCGATCGACGATCCGGTGCGGCGTCTCCGCGTGCTGCTCCAGGCCGGCGTGGAGCTGCCCCACGAGGCCGAGGCCGCGATCCGCGCGTGGTCGCAGCGCGACCCCGACGCGTGGCGGGTGCGCGTGGCGGTCGACGAGGCGCGTGAGCGGATCATCGCCGACGCGTTCCGCGCCGCCGGTGTGGACGCGGTTCAGGCCGAGCTCTACGGACGGCTCGCCGTGGTGACCCTCGTCGGCGCCCAGCACCGCGGTGCCACGACCGACCGTGCGGCGCTGCGGTCGATGTTCGACTGGATGCTCGCCGCCGCGCTCGACCAGGCCGGAGCGGCGCCGAGGTCCGGCCGGCCACGCCGCGCCACCCGATCGGGGAGCTGACCGGCGTCGGCAGGTGTGGTGCCGCTGTCGGGCGGGTACCGGAGCGGCATGACGCACGCATCCGGACCGATGCCGTTGGTGCACCGCCGTCCCCAGCGGGACGCCGGCGACGCCGGGTTCGAGCGTGGACGCAGGCAGGCCGTCCACGTCGCCGAAGCCCTGATCGTGCTGCACGGCGCAGCGCTCATCGCGGGACTCCTGATCGGACTCGGGTGACGACCCGCCGCCGAACCGGGCGCGGGACCGAAGTCCCTACCTACCGGTCGGTAGGGGCGCTAGGGTGCGGCGCGTGAGTCTCGTCGATGACACGCCGGACCAGCTCGCCGCCACCGCGCCCCGCCGCCCGAAGGTGCGAGAACGATCGCTCAACGAGGTGCGCGAGATCATCCCCGCCACCTGTTACCGGCGGTCCGCGGGCCGGGCGTCGCTCGCCCTCGTGCAGGCCGTCGTGCTGTACCTCCTGCCGCTGGCGGGGCTGGCACTCACCGACCGCTGGTACCTGGTGCTGCCGCTGTGGCTGCTCGCCGGGCTCGCCGTGTCGGGGCTGTTCGTCCTCGGCCACGACGCCTCGCACGGCGCCCTGCTGGAGTCGCGCCGCGCCAACCGCCTGGTCGCCCAGGCGTGCATGGCGCCGAGCGCACACGTGGAGGCCGCGTGGGATCTCGGCCACAACCGCATCCACCACGGCTACACCACCCGC
>WLDE01000138.1 GCA_009704985.1 Actinomycetota bacterium
AGGCGCACGACGAGGCGGGCGATGTCGCTCTCGAACGACGTGATGCCGTGATCGGCGACCAGGTGCACGAGCTGCTGCAGGTACGGGTCGCCGGCCCCTGCGGCCGAGGTGATGGCGAGGGAGGCCCCGGCGAGGGAGGCCCCGGCGAGGGAGGTGGTGGCGAGGAAGGGGCTCATGACCTCAGTGTGCGCTCGCCTGATCATTCCGTACAGCGATGATCCCTTGTCGGAGCAATCACTGACGCTTATGCTCGACCCATGCTCCAGGACGTCGAGATCCGTCAGCTCCGAGCCCTGCAGGCCGTCGCGACGGAGGGGTCGTTCGGCCGTGCGGCCGAACGACTCGGCTTCACCCAGTCCGCGATCAGCCAGCAGATCGCCGGCCTCGAACGAGCGATCGGCGACAAGGTCTTCGACCGCCCCGGCGGTCCCCGGCGGGTGGAGCTCACGCCCACCGGCGCCGTGCTGCTCGCCTACGCCGACTCGCTGCTGGCGCGCATGCGCACGGCCGAGGACGAGCTGCGGTCGCTGCGCGCGGGCGAGGTCGGACGGCTCGTGATCGGGTCGTTCCAGAGCGTGTCCGTCCAGGTGCTCCCGGCCGTCATCGGCCGCCTGCGATCCGAACGCCCCGGTCTCGCCGTGCGGTGCATCGAGAACGACGAGAACGACGAGCTGATCGCGAAGCTGCTCGCCGACGAGATCGATCTCACGTTCATGATCGGTCATCCTGACCACGACGGCATCGAGGCCGTCGAGCTGGTCGTCGACCCGTTCGTCCTCGTCTCGCCGGCATCGGAACAGCACCGTGTCGTGCCGCTCGCCTCGCTCGGCGGTGCCCCGCTGATCGGACAGTCCCCGTGCTACTGCCAGCTGCTCATCGACGACTGCCTGCGCGCGCACGGGGTGGAGCCCGACTACGTGTTCCGCAGCAACGACAACGCGGCGGTGCAGGCCATGGTCCGGGCCGGCATGGGCCGGGCGATCCTGCCGTTCCTGGCGGTCGACGCGAACGACCCCGGCGTCAGCGTCTCCGCGCTGGACCCCGACGTGCCGCCGCGGGTGATCACCATCGGCCGCCGTCGCGGACGCACGCTCGTCCCCGCCGCGGACCGCTTCGTCCAGCTGGCCCGGCAGGTCTGCGCCGAGCTGCCCCGCTTCGAGCCCTCGCTCGCCACCTCGGGCTGAGCGACCTCCGTCTGGCGGGGGAGGCGGGGCGGATGGAAATCGGCCCTGGGTCGGAGTGCGGGGGACACTTCGGCGGATGACCCTCGGCCCGAGGGGCGTCACGCTGCTCGCATGCACGTCGACGACCGTCCACTGCCCCCGCCCACCCCCGGCCCCGTGCCCGACGCGTCGGACCTCGACGGCTCCTCACGGCCCGCACGCCCTTCCCGCCAGATCGGGCTCGACGTCGCTCGAGCACTCGCGATCCTCGGCATGCTGCTCGCCCACTTCGGTGGCGCTGCCACCAGCGGCGACGAGGGGTGGGCGCGCGACGTCACCCGCTTCGTCGACGGCCGGGCGATGCCGCTGTTCGTGGTGCTGAGCGGTGCCGGGCTCAGCCTGCTGCTCGCCCGCTCCACCCGACCGGTGCGCGAGATGACCGGCCGGGCCGCGGTGCTGCTGGTGCTCGGCCTGGCGCTCGAGTACACCACGCCGGTCGGGGTGATCCTGCAGTACTACGCACTGTTCTTCCTGCTGGCGCTGCTGGTGCGGCGACTGCGCGACCGGTGGCTCCTGGTGGGTGCGGTGGCCGTGGTGGCCCTGGCGCCGGTCACGCGGCTGTTCCTGGCCGAGTTGCTGCCGCACGGGTTCCAGCACGTCGGCGATCACGCCGCAGATCTCGGTGCGCTCGGGGTACTGCGCCGGCCCGACGCCCTCCTCGCCGACCTGTTCGTCGGTGGCGTCTACCCGGCGTTCCCGACGTTCGCGTTCGTGCTGGTCGGCATGTGGATCGGCCGCCGGAACCTCTCGTCCTCCCGGCTCCACGTCGGCCTGGTCGGTGCCGGCCTGCTCATGGCGGTCGTCGGCTACGGCGCCGGTTGGAGCACCGACGACCAGCGGGCGATCCCTGCCTCGCTCCTGGCGCAGTACGGCGACATCACCGAGCTGGGTCGGACGGCCGACCGGTACGGACTCGACCTCGTCGAAGGTGTCGAGTACACCGCAGTGGCCTCGCGCATGTCCGAGGACGAGCTCTACGACGAGCAGGCGGCGATGTCGGGGATGACCGGTGAGGAGCTGCGGTCCGTCATCGCCCAGATCGCGGCCGATGAGGGCTTCCGCGACGGGGTGGCACCGACGTGGTGGGAGCCGCTCGACGCGGCCGGCCACTCGCACATGCCGGCCTGGATGCTCGGCTCGACCGGGTTCGCGATCGCAGTGATCGGTGCCTGCCTGGCCCTCGCGGCCCGCATGCGCCGGGTGGTGATGCCGCTGGCCTGGGCGGGCCAGATGGCGCTCACGCTCTACGTGGCACATCTCGTGCTGCTGCGCTGGCCGCTGCAGAACTGGCCGTGGGAGCTGGGCCCGGGCGAAGCGGTGATGTGGACAGCAGCGGGCTTCGCCGTCGCCGTCGCCGTGTGCTCGCTGTGGCGGCTGCGATTCGCTCACGGCCCGCTGGAGGCGGTGCTGCGGCTCGCCGGCGGCGGATCGCTCCGCCGCCGCGAGGCCGCCGTGTGAGGTTGCTCCGTGAGGTCGCCTGAGACGGTCGGTCAGTCGCCCTGGTCGCGCAGGAACCGCTCGACCTCGGCGGCGATGTCGTCGCCGGAGGGCAGCTCGCCGCTGAGGGCGGCGTCGAACGCCGCGCTGGCGGTGGCCGGCTCGCTGGCGTCGTACACCGTCTCGAGCTGTTCGACCATCGCCCGGTGCTCGGCGTTGCCCTCCACGAGCTGGTCGACGCGGAGACGCTGGATCTCCGCCTCGCCGGCGAGCGTGGCCCGGTCGATCACCAGACCGGTCACCTGCTCGAGGCCGTCGAGCAGGGCCACGCTCGCCGCGGGGTGGCTCATCGCCCCGAGGTAGTGCGGCACCTGGGCCCAGATGCCGAGCGCCGGCACCCCCTTCGCGACGAAGGCGTGCTCGAGCACGGCGCCCATGCCGGCCGGCACGTCGACGCTGTTCTTCAGGAACGGCACGGTGGCGATCAGCTCCGCCGACGGCGAGCTGCTCGACAGGCGCGACGGCCGCGTGTGCGGCGCGGCGAAGGGGTAGGCGCCGAGCACCACTGCGATCCGCACGCCGAGCTCGATCGCGAGGTCGGTGGCGAGATCGGCGAAGCGCCGCCACGCGGCATCCGGCTCGGGGCCCGACAGCAGCAGCACGTCGCTGCCCGACGGGGTGCGGCCCACCTTCAGTTCGATGTCGGGCCACACGAGGCGCTCGTTCACGCCCTCGCGCAGCTCCATCGTGGGTCGCCGGGCGCGGTAGTCGATGAACGCGTCGCCGTCGAAGGTGGCGAGCGGACGGGCGTGGCACTGCTGCTCGATCGCCGCCAGCGCGGCCGCGGCGGCGCCGCTCGCGTCGATCCAGCCGGTGAGCATCGCCACGAGCACCGGCGCGTCGAGCGCCGGCAGCTGCTCGTGCAACTCGTAGCCGCGACCCGCGTGCTCGCCGCCCGGCATCAGAAGGTCTCCAGCGTGGCCAGTGCCTTGGCCGCGGCGCCCTCGACCTGCAGCTTGAACGGTTCGAGCTCGGCCGGGTCGCGCTGGCCGAGCGCGCCGCCGAGGTAGCGGGCGTACACGCCCTCGAGGATGCACGCGAGCTTCCAGTACGCGAACGACACGTAGAACGGGAGCTGCGAGAGGTCGCGGCCGCTCACCTCCGCGTAGCGCACGGCGAGATCGGCCCGGTCGAAGAAGCCGGGGGCGGTGGTGGCCGACCCGTTCCACGCGGACGGGTCGTCGTTCGGGCCGGTCCAGTACACCTGCAGCAGGCCGACGTCGGCGAGTGGATCGCCGAGCGTGCAGATCTCCCAGTCGAGCACCGCCACCATGTCGCCGGCGTCGTTCACCATGCAGTTGTCCAGCCGGTAGTCGCCGTGGACGATCGTGGCCGGGCCCTGCTCGGGGATGCGGCGGAGCAGCTCGTCGTGCACCTGGTCGACGGCGGGCAGCTCGCGGGTCTTCTGCGCGTTCCACTGCCCGTACCAGCGCTTCAGCTGGCGGGCGATGTACCCCTCGTGCTTGCCGAGGTCGTCGAGGCCGACGGCGCGGAGGTCGACCGCGTGGATCGCCGCCATCGTGTCGACGAGCGACTCGCTCGCGTGCCGGCGTGCCGGTTCGGACAGCACCGCCTCGGTGGCGATGCGGTCGCGGAGCACGTGGCCGTCGACGAAGCCCATCACGTAGAACGGGGCGTCGTTCACGGACTCGTCGTCGCAGAAGCCGAGCGCCGGGGCGACCGGCACGGCGGAGGCCTGCAACCCGGCGATGATGCGGTGCTCGCGGCCCATGTCGTGCGCGCTGGCGAGCCGGTGGCCGAGCGGCGGCCGGCGCAGCACGTAGCGCGTGCCGTCGGCGCCGGTGACCCGGAACGTGAGGTTGGAGTGGCCGCCCGCGATGACGTCGAACCGGAACGGACCGGTGGCACCGGGCACGTTGGCCTCCAGCCACGCGGTGACGGAGGGGACGGCGATGCCGGGCACGTCCGGCACATCGGGCGCGTCGGGGACGTCGGGGGTGCTCATCGGCTGGAACGGTACCGACCCCTCCGCCCGCATCGCGACTCGGGCCGCCGCCGGATCGTCGAGGCCGGCCGGGGTCCGATCGGGAGTGGTCCCCGATCCGTCGCGATCCCGAACCCCGGCCCCATCCCGGCCCCATCCCGGCCCCATCCCGTCCGCCGGTCGTCCTCGGTAGCCTGACGCCCACGATGAGGACCCACCGATGAGACTCGCATGAGGATCGAACGCGACCTCGCCCAGCTCACCCAGCCCTTCGACGTGATCGTGGTGGGAGGTGGCATCACCGGCGTCAACGTGGCTCGCGAGGCGGCCGGACGAGGCCTGCGCACCCTGGTCGTCGACAAGGGCGACTTCGGGCACGGCACCAGCTCGGCAACCTCCAAGCTGATCCACGGCGGCATCCGCTACCTGGAGACCTACGAGTTCGGGGTGGTGCGCGAAAGCCTCCGCGAACGGCGCGTGCTCGCGCTCGCGGCCCCGCACCTCGTGCAGCAGCAGCGGTTCCTGATGCCTGCGTGGCGCTGGAGCAAGCCGCCCACGGCGCTGATCGGCGCCGGCGTGCTCCTGTACACGGCGCTCGGCTTCGACCGCAACCGGCACATGCCGGCCGACATGCGCATCCCGATGCCGAGCTGGCTGTCGCGCGACAAGACGCTCGCCGCCGTGCCCTGGCTCGACCCGGATCAGCTGCAGGGCGCGTACGCGTACCACGACACGTTCAACCTCCACCCCGAGCGGCTGCTGCTCGCGTTCCTGCAGTCCGCCGTCGACGTCGGCGCGGTGGCGCTCAACCACGTGGAGGCCGTCGGCTTCCTGTTCGACCGCGATCCCGCGGTCGGTGGCGACGTCACGGTGCAGGGGCTCCAGGTGCTCGACCGGCTCACCGGCGAGCGCCACCAGGTGCGCGGTCGCGCCGTGGTGAACGCCGCCGGGCCCTGGATGGACCTCGTGCTGCGCGACCTCGGCCGCTCGATGGGCGTGAAGGTGAACCGCAGCAAGGGCGTGCACCTCCTCACGAAGCCCGTCGCCGGGCAGGCGCAGGTGCGCGACACCGTGTTCGCCCGGGCCCGCAGCGGCCACCACGTCATCGTCTCGCCCTGGCAGGGCCACTCGTTCATCGGCCCCACCGACACCCACGTCGACGACGCGCCCGACGCGGTGCGCGCCGACCGGAGCGACGTCGAGCTGATCCTCGGCACCCTCAACGACACCATCTCCGCCGGGTACCCGAAGATGACGGAGGAGGACATCGAGGCCACCACCGTCGGCATCCGCCCGCTCATCGTCGACGAGTCGAAGGACTCGTACACCACGAGCCGCCGGCACGAGCTGTACGACCACGCACCGTCCGGCGTGCAGCACCTCTGGTCGATCGGCGGCGGCAAGTGGACCACGGGCCGAGCCCTCGGCGTCGAGACCGTGGAGACGCTGCTGAAGTCGGCTGCGCTGCGCGACCTGCCGGTGCGCGAGTTCGACTCGCGCCGCGCCACCGCCCACGGCGCGTTCGCCTGGGCCGAGGACGCCCGGCCCTACTTCGACGCCGTCGTGCGCAGCCGGCCGACGCTGCCGCTCGACGACGTCACGCGCCTGCACCTCGCACGCCTCTACGGCACCGACCACGAGCGGATCCTCGACCTGGTCGAGCGCGAGCCGTCGCTCGCGGCGCGCATCAGCGACCGCCCGGACCGTCTCGACATCGCCGCGCAGGTGGTGTTCGCGGTCACCGACGAGGCGGCGTGCACGCTGTCCGACGTGCTCGACCGGCGACTCGTGATCGGCACGCTCGGCCGCGTCGACCGCACCGAGGTGGAGCGGGTGGCGCTGCTGATGGCGCCGCTGCGCGGCTGGAGCGTCGAGGCCACCACTGCAGCGGTGGAGGCCGAGCTCGGCCGCCGCGCCGCCGTGGAGCTGCGCTGGCGCGGCACCACGACCGGCGCCTGATCGCTCGGTAGCCTGCATCGCATGCCCGCCATCGATGTCACCGACGTCACCTTCGAGTCCGAGGTCATCGACCGCTCGAAGCACACCCCCGTCATCGTCGACCTGTGGGCCGAGTGGTGCGGTCCGTGCCGCACCCTGGGGCCGATCCTCGAACGGGCCACCGACGCGACGGGGGGCAGGGTCGTCCTCGTGAAGGTGAACGTCGACGAGAATCCGGCCATCGCCCAGGCGTTCCAGGTGCAGTCGATCCCCGCCGTGTACGCGCTCAGCGGCGGCCAGGTGGTCGACGGCTTCGTGGGCGCCTTCCCCGAGCACGTCGTCGAGCAGTTCGTGGCGTCGCTGCTGCCGAGCGAGGAGGACCAGCTGGTCGCCCAGCTCGTCGCCGCGGGCGACGAGGCGAGCCTGCGGCGGGCGCTCGAGCTCGAGCCGGCGAACGAGGACGTGATCGTGGCGCTCGCCTCGCTGCTGGTCGAGCAGGGCCAGGCCGACGAGGCGCTGCAGTTGCTCGCCCGCATCCCCGAGACCGAGCAGACCCGCAAGGTCGCCGCGGCGGCGCGGCTGAGCCTCAAGCCGGCCGACGACTACGACGAGCAGCTCACCGCGCTGCTCGACCGGGTGAAGGGCGACGACGAGGCCCGCCAGCAGTTCGTCGACATCCTCGAGCTGATGGGTCCCGACGACCCGCGCACCGCGCAGTACCGCCGCCAGCTCACGTCGCGCCTGTTCTGACGCCCGCTGATCGGGGGGTAACCTCCGATCGTGGGGATCGAGCGCCGCGAGGGCTACCTGCTCTGGGAGGGTGGTCCGGTGCCGCGCGGCGCCGACGGCATCACCCTCGGGTCGCTGGTCATCGTCCGCGAGGGCCGGGGCGAATCGCCCCTGTTGCTGCGCCACGAGCAGGTGCACGTGCGCCAGTGGCGCCGCTACGGGCTCGTCGGGTTCTCCGTGCGCTACCTCGGCTGGTACCTCCTGTGGAGGTTGCGCGGCCACGGGCACCGCGGTGCCTACCTGCGGATCCCGCTCGAGATCGAGGCCGCCTGGATCTCGCGCCGCTCGCTCGCCACGGCCGTCACCGACGAGCTGACCACCGAGCCCGCCGCGCGTCCGTGAGCCGCCGATAGGGTCGGCCGCGCCCGGGTGACCCCCGGTGTCCCCGGGTGACCCCCGGTGTCGGCGTTCCCCCGAGAGCCGCACGTGCCCCGGCCGTGCGCGTCGCCACGCTGTCCGTCGGAGGTGCCCCGTGGAGGAGCTGCTGCCGCGTCCCCGTCCACCCGACTCGCCGTCCGAGCGCGCCCGGTCGCTGCTCGGGCGAGCCCGGATCGAGCGAGCGCTCGACTGGGTGCGCTGGTTCGGGGCCGCCCGTCTCGTCGCCGTCGTCGTGTCGATCGCGCTCGTGGTCGCCGGTGGCGTCTGGCTGCTCGCACCGCCACCGCCTCCCGTGGAGGCGTCGCTGCCGATGGCCGGCAGCACGACCACCGGCCCGGACCAGGACGCCCGCCGGGGTGGTGACGCCGCTGAGGGAGCGGGCACGGTGCTCGGCACCGGGACGTCGACGGGTGCGGCGCCACCGGGCGCCGCTCCGGCGGCGACCCTGCTGGTGCACGTCGCCGGCGCGGTCGTGGTCCCCGGCGTGCACGTGGTGGCCACCGGTGGCCGGGTGGCCGACGCCGTCGCGGCCGCCGGTGGCCCCACTGCGGATGCGCACACCGATGCGATCAACCTCGCCGCTCCGGTGTCCGACGGCGATCGCGTCTACGTGCCCCGTGTGGGTGATGCGGTGGACGTGCCGGTGGGCGTCACCCCGGGGACGTCTCCGCCCGCGGCGGGCGGTGCGCCGGCCGGGCCGGTGTCGATCAACACCGCGACCGCCGAGCAGCTCGACGCACTGCCGGGCATCGGCCCGGCGACGGCCGCGGCGATCGTGGCCCACCGCGAGGCGAACGGACCGTTCCCCGACGTCGACGCGCTGGCCGACGTGCGCGGGATCGGTCCGGCCAAGCTCGAGGCGATCCGTCCGCTGGTGGTGCTCTGACCTCGTGCCCGCGTGCGAAGCGCCCCGACGGATCAGAGCAGCACGCGGCCGAGCACCAGGTTGGCGGCCACCACGGCGAGCGCGGCGCCCATCCAGGCGCACAGGCACAGCCACAGGTACTCGGCCCAGAACGCGCCCCAGCCGCCCGTCGGGCGGCGCGTGGCGCGGTGGGCGGCGATGCTGCCGAGCACGAACCACAGCACGGCGCTGGCCGCTGCCGCGCCGAGCACCCCGCCCGAGCCGGCACGCATCGGCTCGCCGAAGACCGGGAGCAGGGGAGCGGCCACCAGCGAGAGCACGAACCCGCCGACGCCGGTGGCGGTGGAGGTGGAGCCGCGGAGCATCAGCACGGCGGCGGCGCCGGCGATCGCCGGCAGCAGCAGCGCCACGAGCGGACCGGTGCGCCGCACCTGCCCACGGGTCCGCCGGGGCACGGGCACGCCCGCGGGTGTCAGGGGAGCAGCACCCTGCGCGGCGGCCTGGTCCCAGTGCACCTGGTCCCGGTGCACCTGGTCCCGGTACGCCTGCTCCCGATACGCCTGCTCCCGATACACCTGGTCGGGGTGCATCGGTGGTGCAACCTGCGTAGGCGGGGGAGGTGCCTGGGCCCGCCGGCCCGCGCCGAGCCGCTCGAGGTCCTCGAGCCCGGCGAGGGCACCGCGGCGGTCGCGTCGAGCGCGATCGCGTGCGGGGTCGTCGTGCCGATCCATCCGGGTCAGCGTAGGAGAACGTCGCGGCCGCCGGGTGGCAGGCCTGTCGGCGGGAGCGACCTCGCGGTGCGTCGGGTCAGCGCAGGGCGCCGGTGACGTCGACCACCAGGTGCGTGGTCGCGGTCGAGTACACGCAGATCGTGCCGCCCGTGCCGATCCGCCCGATCACCGCGTTCGCGATGGTCTGCCCGGCGACGAAGTTGAGACTCGACGCGTTGGGCCGCTCGGTACCGCACGGGTACACGGTCACGAACCCGCCGGTGCGCGGCTCGGTGACGGTGACGTTCACGATCGCCGTCGTGGCGTCGGTGGGAACGCCGCCGCGTCCGACCACGTCGAGCACCACCACGCCACCCGCGGGAACGGTGCCGGTCGCCTGCTGACGTCCGTCGACCGTGGTGAGGCCCGGGCGGGTCTCGAGCAGTCGGGCCGGGGACAGCGCCGTCACCCCACCGCCGGTGGCCACCCAACCGGTGACGTCGACGACGAGGTCCATCGGCGACGACGTGAACACACAGACGTCGCCGCCGCTGCCGCCCCCGGCGACTCCGCCGGCGGTGCCGAGGCTCACGTAGACGAGGTTCGGGACCACGCCACCGGCGGCCACGTTGACGTTCGAGGCGTTCGGGCGGTCGGCGCCGCACGGGTACACGGTCACGTAACCGTCGGCCTCCGCGTCGACCGCCGTCACGTTGAGGACGACGGCTCGGGCGTCGCCCGGCACGCCACCGCGGCCGGCCACGGGCAGCACGACGGTGTTCCCGGCGTCGCTCCGTCCGGCCGACGCGAACCATCCGTCGGCGGTGCTCGTACCGGGTCGCGTGTCGAGCAGACGGGCGGGCACGAGCGAGGAGATCTTCGAGACGGAGTCCACCGCGCCGCTCACGTCCACCACGAGGTGCGTGGACGCCGAGGTGTACAGGCACACGCGACCGCCGTTGCCGAGTCCGCTGACGACGGCGTTGGCCACGGTGGTTCCGGCGGTGAAGTTGAGGTTCGACGCGGTGGGGCGCGCGGTGCCGCACGGGTACGCGGTGACGAACCCGGCGGCGCGCGGTTCGGTGACCGTGATGTTGAACGCACCGCCCGCGGCGCCGGCGGACACCCCGGCGCGGCCGGCGACGGGCAGCGACAGCACGGTGCCCGCCGGCAGCAGCCCGACGCCACCGCCGACGCCGTCCACCGTGGTGCCGCCCGGCCGGGTGTCGAGCAGGCGTCCCGGGGTGAGCGCCACGTACCCGACGGGCGACGGGGCGAACGTCGCCGTGATCGACGACGTGCCGGAGCCGGCGGTGACCGAGCAGGTGGGCGAGGTGCCGGTGCAGGCACCCTGCCATCCGGTGAACACGGAGCCACCGGCCGGTGTGGCCGTGAGCGTGACGACGGTGCCGGTGGTGAAGGTGGCAGCGCACGTGGCGCCGCACGAGATGCCGGCGGGCGACGAGGTGATCGTCCCCGCGGCGCCACCGGTGAGCGAGCGTGCGACCGCGATCGTGCCCTGGGTGGGTGCCGTGGTGGCCGGCGCCGTCGTCGGAGGAGTCGTGGTGGTCGGCGCGGTGGTCGGAGGAGTCGTGGTGGCCGGCGGCGCGGTCGTCGCCCGGTTCACCCGCAGCAGCTTGTCGGGGGTGGAGCAGCACTCGGCGACACGACCCACCACCGCATCGGCGTCGAGCGCGGCCCACACCTGCGCCGGGGTCAGGGTGGGCGTCTGCTGCAGCAGCAGCGCCACGGCGCCGGCCACGTGCGGCGCCGCCATCGAGGTGCCGCTCATCGTCGCGAAGGAGACGTCGCTCGTGATGTACGACGACGAGATCGACACGCCGGGGGCGAACAGGTCGACGCAGGTCCCGAAGTTCGAGAACGACGCCTGCCCGTCGGCCGAGGTCGAGGCACCGACGGTGATCGCGCTCGGGTGGCGGGCCGGGCTCACGTTGCACGCCGACTGGGCCTCGTTGCCGGCGGCCACCACGACGGTGATGCCGTCGGCGACCATCGCCTGCACCGCGTTGTCGAGGGTGGTGGAGGCCCCGCCGCCGAGGCTCATGTTCACCACGGCCGGCGTGCCGGCCTGGTGGTCGGCCAGGATCCAGTTGATCGCGGCGACGATGGTCGACGTGGAGCCGCTCCCGTTGCAGTCGAGCGCCTTCAACGGCACGATCGTCACCTGCTTCGCGACGCCCCGGGTGGTGCCGCCGATCGTGCCGGCGACGTGGGTGCCGTGGCCGTCGCAGTCGGTCGCGCCGGTGCCGTCGCCGAAGTCCCAGAACCACGAGCGTGGCACCCGGCCGGTGAACTCGCTGTGGGTGGCGCGCACCCCGGTGTCGATCACGTAGGCGGTGACGCCCAGGCCGGTGGCCGACCAGCGGTAGCGGCTGTCGAGCGGGAGGTCGTCCTGGTCGAGGCGGTCGAGACCCCACGGCGGCGCGACCTGCTCGCTGCTGGTGCGGACCACCTGGTCGGCCTCCACCCGGGCCACCTCGTCGAGGGCGAGGACGTCCCGGATCGTCGCCGCGCTGGCGTCCACCACGATGCCGGCGTCGTCGCCGATGCGCCATGCCGTGACGAGGTCGGCACCCGCGTCGCTCACGTCGTCGAACGCTGCGAACGGGGTGACGCCGTCGGACAGCTCCACGAGCCAGCGTCGCTCGCCGGTGGACCCGCCGGCGGCGCCCGTGGCGGCGGCGGTCGCGGCGGGGGTCGACGTCGGTGCCCCCAGG
>WLDE01000014.1 GCA_009704985.1 Actinomycetota bacterium
CCGCCGCCGCCCCCCGGTCCGTCCGCACCGCCGCCGCCCCCGCCGATGCGCTGACGACCCGGACCCGGATCCCGCTCACGGACCGCTGGAACGACACGAGCCCCGCCTCACGGCGGGGCTCGTGTCATTCCTGGCGTCGGACGCGTACGAGACGCGTCGCGGAGGTCGGGTCGGGATCAGCCCTTCAGGGCGGCGACGATCTCGGCCATCAGGTCGCCGGCCTCGGTCGGGTTCTGGCCCACCTTCACGCCGGCGGCGGCGAGCGCCTCCATCTTGCCCTTGGCGGTGCCCTTGCCACCCGAGGTGATGGCGCCGGCGTGGCCCATCTTCTTGCCCTCCGGGGCGGTCACACCGGCGATGTAGGCGCTCATCGGCTTGGTGACGTTGGCCTTGATGAACTCCGCGGCCTCCTCCTCGGCCGAGCCACCGATCTCACCGATCATGATGATCGCGTGGGTCTCGGGGTCGGCCTGGAACTCGCGCAGGCAGTCGATGAAGTTCGTGCCGGGCACGGGGTCGCCACCGATGCCGACGCAGGTGCTCACGCCGATGCCGCGCTGCTTCAGCTCGTACAGCGCCTGGTACGTGAGCGTGCCCGAGCGGCTGACGATGCCCACGTTGGGGCCCGACGCCGTCGGCAGCTCGGCGATCTCCCCGGCGGTGATGCCGATGTTGCACTTCCCGGGGCTGATGATGCCCGGGCAGTTCGGGCCGAGCAGGCGTGTGTCGGGGTAGTCGCGGACGAGGGTGTTGTAGACCTTCGCCTCGTCCTGGGCCGGGATGCCCTCGGTGATGCACACGACGAAGCGGATGCCCGCCGCGGCGGCCTCGAGGATCGCCGCGCCGGCCGCCTTCGGCGGCACGGCGATGAACGACGCGTCGGCCCCCGTGGCGGCGACGGCCTCGGCCACCGTGTTGAACACGGGAATGCCCTCGACGTCCGTGCCGCCCTTGCCCGGCGTGACGCCGCCGACGATCTGGGTGCCGTACGCCTGGTTGCGCAGACCGTGGTACTTGCCCTGACCGCCGGTGAGGCCCTGGACGATCACCTTGGTGTCGGCGTTGACGAAGATGGCCATGATCAGTTGCTCCCGTTGGCGATGGCGACCGCCGCGCGAGCGGCTTCCAGCATGGTGGGCTTCGAGATGAGCTTCGACTCGGGGATGCCGGCGGCGGCGAGGATCTCGCGGCCCTGCTCGGCGTTGGTGCCGTCGAGGCGGATGACGATCGGGGCACGCAGCTCGACCCGGCTGAGCGCCTCGACGATGCCCTTCGCCACCTCTTCGCCGCGGGTGATGCCACCGAAGATGTTGATGAAGATGCTCTTCACGTTCTCGTCGAAGTTGATGACGCCGAGCGCGGCGGCCATCACGTCGGCGTTGGCGCCGCCGCCGATGTCGAGGAAGTTGGCGGCCCTGCCGCCCACCTGGTTCACGACGTCGAGCGTGCTCATCGCCAGGCCGGCGCCGTTGGCGATGATGCCCACGGTGCCGTCGAGGCCGATGTACTGCAGGTCGTGGGTGCGGGCGAGCTGCTCGCGCTCGTCGAGCTCCTCGGTCGCGCGGAACTCCTCCCACTCGGGGTGACGGAACGACGCGTTGTTGTCGAGGCTCACCTTGGCGTCGAGCGCGTGCACGCCACCGTCCGGACGCAGGATCAGCGGGTTGATCTCGGCGAGGTCACAGTCGCCCTCGGTGAAGCAGCGGTAGAGCTTCACGAGCATGTCGGCCACGCCGTCGACGGCCTCGGCGTCGATCTTCGCCCGCACCGCGGCGTCACGCGCCACCTCGAGCGAGATGCCGTCGACCGGGTCGATGTGCAGCATCACGATCGCGTCCGGGTCGCTCTCGGCCACCGCCTCGATCTCGACGCCACCCTGGGCGCTGAGCATGAGGAGGTGCTTCTTCGCGGCACGGTCGAGCGAGTAGGACGCGTAGTACTCCTTCTCGATGTCGCTCGCGTGCTCCACCCACACCCGCTTCACGAGATGGCCCTTGATGTCCATGCCGAGGATGTTCCCGGCGTGGAAGCGCACCTCGTCGGCGGTGTCGGCCAGCTTGATGCCGCCCGCCTTGCCGCGACCGCCGACCTGCACCTGGGCCTTCACGACGACGGGGTAGCCGGCCGCCTCCGCCGCGGCGACGGCCTCGTCGACCGTGTACGCGACGTCGCCCGGCGACACCGGGATGTCGAAGCGGGCGAAGTACTGCTTGCCCTGGTACTCGAACAGGTCCACTGGATCAGTCCTCTCTGGCGTCGAGCGCCGATTCCAACCACTGTGCGATGCCCTTGAGCGAGGCGCCCGGGCCGAAGATCTCCGCCACGCCCTGCTCGCGGAGCACGCGGGCGTCGGCGTCGGGGATGACACCGCCGCCGAACACCATGATGTCGCCGAGGTCTCGGCTGCGGAGCTCCTCCATCACGCGTGGGAACAGCGTGAGGTGGGCACCGCTGAGCAGCGACAGACCGACGGCGTCGACGTCCTCCTGCAGCGCCGTCTCGGCGATCTGCTCCGGGGTCTGGTGGAGCCCGGTGTAGATGACCTCGAACCCGTGGTCGCGCAGTGCTCGGGTGATGGTCTTGGCGCCGCGGTCGTGGCCGTCGAGGCCCGGCTTCGCGACGACGACTCGGTACGTGCGCTTCACGAGTGCGTGACGTTAGGCCGTCGCACCCGTGCGAGACCAACTGGTCCGTCCTGGTCCGTCCTGGTCCGTCCTGGTCCGTCCTGGTTCGTCCTGGTCCGTCCTGGTCCGTCCTGGTCCGTCCTGGTCCGACGGCGGGTGACCGGTGCTGCGTTGGGACACGAGCGCCGGTCGAGCAGACTGACGGCGTGCAATCGCGCTGGCGTCCGAAGTCGGTCCTCTCCCGAGCACTCCTCCCGGTGCTGGGCGGGATCGCCTTCTTCGCCCTCCTCGGTGGCGTCACGTGGGGCATCGCCGCGCTGCTGTCCGGCAACCCCGAGCGGCTCGAGGAGCGCCTGGCCACCCCCACGTTCGAGGTCGGGAGCACCGAGTTCGTCGCCGGTCAGATCGCCGACGGCGGGCCGCTGCTGTTCCAGGGGCTGGTGGGCGACGACGCCGACCGCAGCATCGTGCTCAACCACGAGGGCGACGACCCCGGTCGCGGCTGGTCGGTGCGCTACGCGTTCCCGGCCGACCGCGACGACACCTGCCCCGTGAGCCAGGTGGAGGGCACGGCGCGGTTCACCGACTGCGACGGCCGTGAGCTCGGCTACGACGACCTCGCCCGACCCGACCGGGTGCGACCCCTGATCAGCGACGTCGTCGTCATCGACCTGCGCGGCGCCCAGCAGGACGCCGCACAGGACGCCGACGGCGAGACCGACCCGTCGGGAACCACCACGCCTCCGACGACGTCGGAGGCACCATGACCGATCACATCGCCGGACCCCCCGGCACCACCTCGCTGGACCGTCGGCGGTTCCTGGCCGCGCTCCTCGCCACCCCGGCGGTGGCCGTCGTGCTGCAGGCGTGCAGCGACGACCGATCCACCTCGATTGGGCAGGCGGGCGGCGAGCAGCGGTCCGGTCTCGCCCGGGTCGGCGCCGATCCGGCGCTCGCGGTCGACGCCGCGACCGCGGTCACCGCGTTCGGCACCGATCTGTACCGCCGCCTCGCGGCCGAGCGTCCCACGGACAACCTCGTGGTCTCCCCGGCCAGCATCGCTCTCGCGCTGGCGATGGCGAGCGCCGGTGCCCGCGGCACCACCCTCACCGAGATGGTCGCCACCCTGCGCGCCGACGGGCTCGACCTGCACACGGCGATGAACGCACTCGACGCCGAGCTGACCGCACGGCAGCGGACCGACGTCGAGCTCTCCCTCGCCAACGCCGCCTGGCTGCAGTCGACGATGTCGATCGAGCAGGCGTTCCTCGACACGCTCGCCGAGCAGTACGGCGCGGGCGTTCGCACCGTCGACTTCACGACCGACGCCGCAGCCGCGCAGCGAGCGATCAACGGCTGGGTCTCGGAGCGCACGAACGAACGGATCCCCGAGCTCATCCCGCCCGACCTCCTCGACGCCGACACCCGCTTCGTGCTGGTGAACGCGGTGTACCTGAACGCCCGGTGGGAGACCGAGTTCGACCCCGAGGTCACCCGCGACGCGCCCTTCACCACCGCGGCGGGCGAGACGGTGGAGGTGCCGACGATGGCCGCGGAGCGCGAGCTCCGGTACGCGTCGGGTGACGGCTGGCAGGCCGTCGAGCTGCCCTACGTCGGCGACGAACTCGCACTGCTGCTGTTCCTGCCCGAACCCGGCTTCCTCACCACCTTCGAGGAGATCTTCCTCGTCACCGACGCCACCCAGTACCTCGAGCCCACGCTGGTGCGGGTGCTGCTGCCCCGCTGGGACACCGGATCCGCGTTCGCCCTGGCCGATCAGCTGGGCGCCCTCGGGATGCCGACGGCGTTCACCCTCGGCGCCGACTTCACCGGCATCACCGGCGACGAACCATTGCGCATCAGCGACGTGATCCACCAGGCGAACATCACCGTCGGCGAGGAGGGCACCGAGGCTGCGGCGGCCACCGCCGTCATCGGTGAGGCGGGTTCGGCCCCGCCGGAGGACGTGCCGGTGCGGGTCGTGTTCGACCGGCCGTTCGTGTTCGCGCTGCGCGACCGGGTGAGCGGGGCGGTGCTGTTCCTCGGCCGGGTGGCGGACCCACGCGGCTGAACCGCCGCGATCCGCCCCTCGAATTCAGCGCAGCGCCGGCGGCAGGTTGGCGAGGAGGCGGTCGACGAACACCTCGCTGTGCTCGTCGAGCTTCGACCGGTTCAGCGCGACACCGCCGAGCACGTCGGCGCCGCGACCCATCACCGACGACGTGAGCTTGTCGAGCGTCGTGCCCGGGTTGAGGGCGAACGTGCAGAAGGTGGCGGCCTTCTTCCCGCGCATCATCGGCAGCTTGTCGATCGCCCCGAGGCCCCACGGCGCCTGGCCGACCACGAACAGCCCGTGCACCCAGGTGCCGACGATGACGAAGTCGGCGTCCTGGATCGCGGCGTGATCGGGCTCGCGGACCCGGCTCAGGCCGGTGATGGACCAGCCCTCCTGCTGGAGGAGCGACGCGATCTTCTCCCCCGCCGTCCAGGTGTTGCCGGTGAGGCTCTCGATCAGGAGTGCTGCCTTCATGGCAGGAGATTCAATCACGCGGGCCCGCGCCGTTCCGCCTCCGCGACGGTGCACCGTCCGACGTCGGGACGTTGGCCCCGGCCGGGGGCCGTGGCACCCCCTCCCTAGGATGGTCACGCCATGTCCGACCTCCGCCTGTTCGACGACGCGCCACCCGATCCCGAGGAACCCCGTCAGCGACGCGGCCTCGTCCTCGAGGGACTCAACCCCGACCAACTCGACGCCGTGGTGCACCGCGGCGGCCCGCTGCTCGTGGTGGCCGGCGCCGGGTCGGGCAAGACGCGAGTGCTCACCCATCGCATCGCCCACCTCGTCGACGAGGGCGTGCACCCGATGCAGATCCTCGCGATCACCTTCACGAACAAGGCGGCCGGCGAGATGCGCGAGCGCGTCGCCGCCCTGGTCGGACCGGTGGCCATGAAGATGTGGGTGAGCACGTTCCACTCGGCGTGCGTGCGCATCCTGCGGGCCAACGCCGACCGGCTCGGCTACCCCCGCACGTTCAGCATCTACGACCAGGCCGACGCCCAGCGCCTCACCGGCTACGTGATCCGCGATCTCGGCCTGGACGCGAAGCGTTTCACCCCGCGGGGCGTGCACGGGATCATCAGCCTCTGGAAGAACGAGCTCGTCACCCCCGACGACGCGGCCGTGCGGGCCGCCAACATCTTCGACCGCAAGCACGCCGAGGTGTACCGCGAGTACCAGCTGCGCCTGCACCGCGCCGGCGCGATGGACTTCGACGACCTCCTGATGCAGACGGTGCAGCTCTTCCGCCAGCACCCCGACGTGCTCGAGAGCTACCGCCAGCGGTTCCGGCACATCCTCATCGACGAGTACCAGGACACGAACGTCGCCCAGAACGAGCTCGCCGTCCTGCTGGCGAAGGAGAGTGGCGAGATCACCGCCGTCGGCGACAGCGACCAGTGCCTCCCATGGGGGACACTCGTGTCGTCGGCCTCCGGACCCGTCGCGATCCAGGAGATCGAGACCGGGACGGAGGTCCACGGCACGGGTGGACGCGCCGAGGCGGTGCACCGGCCGGTGCGCCATCGGCAGGACGGCATCCACCACGGCCCGCTCGTCCGGCTCACCACGTCGTCCGGAGCCACGTTGGCCGCCACCCCCTGGCACATCCTCCCCGTCCGGATGGCCGCCGAGCCCGGCTCGTGGTTCGTGTACCTGATGTACCGGGCGGACCGCGGCTATCGCGTCGGCGTCACGACGACGTCCCGAGCCGGACAACGGGGGCGGCAGGAACTCGGGTACTTCGTGCGCTCGAACCGGGAGGGTGCCGACGCGCTCTGGATCCTTCGCGTCGTCGACACCCGTGCCGAAGCGGCGTACTGGGAGTCGTGGTTCGCCGCCCGATACGGGCTTCCGACGGCCTGCTTCCACGCCATCGGCCGGAGCGGGATGGCGATGGACGATGCATGGCTGACGAGCCTGTACGCGGATCTCGACACCACGACCGCGGCCAAGTGGTTGATGGAGGACGAGCTGCTCCATCCCGAGTTCCCGCACCACCGTCCACAGAACGGGGCCCGACGGCAGACCTTGAACCTCACCATGTTCAGCGATCAGCGGATGGATGTCGCGTACCACCGCATCCAGTGGTCCTCGAACCGCCAGGAGATCGCCGAGCGCCTCGAACGAGCAGGCCACGCGATTCGCGACGGCAAGGGGCCCAATCGTCGTTTCGAGACCAGCCGCAAGAGCTACCAGGACGCCGTCGCGCTGGCTCGTTCCGTGGCGGAGGCGGGTGGGCTCATGCTTCGGCGGCGGATCTCGATCGACGGGGAGATCGTCGACCTGATGCCGATCAGCCACGCGCGAGTGGGCATGGCGGTGTTCGTCGAGCACGACGGTCGGTTCGTCGCGGAGGAGATCACCGCGGTCGGGCTGGAGGACCACTCGGGACCCGTGTACGACCTCGAGGTCGAGCACACGCACACCTACGTCGCGAACGGGATCCTCGTGCACAACTCGATCTACGGGTTCCGAGGGGCGGACGTGCGGAACATCAACGAGCTCGAGGACCAGTTCCCGGACCTCACCACCATCGTGCTCGACCAGAACTACCGCAGCACCCAGGTGATCCTCGACGCGGCGAACGCGGTCATCGCCAACAACCAGTCGAAGACGAAGAAGCGGCTGTGGAGCGAGCTCGGCACGGGGGACCGGATCGTGCGGTACCAGGCCGACGACGAGCACGACGAGGCCCAGTGGGTGGCGCGCACGATCCACACGCTGCACGAGAGCGACGCGCAGCAGTGGCGCGAGATCGCCGTCTTCTATCGCACCAACGCGCAGGCCCGGGTGCTCGAGGAAGCGCTCATCCGCATCGGCATCCCGTACAAGGTGGTGGGTGGCACCCGCTTCTACGACCGGCGGGAGATCAAGGACGCGATGGCCTACCTGCGCGCCGTGGTGAACCCGGCCGACGAGGTGAGCGTGAAGCGCGTGCTGAACGTGCCCAAGCGCGGCGTGGGCGACACGAGCGTCGCCAAGATCGACGCGCTCGCCGCAGCGGCCGGCATCAGCTTCACCGACGCGATGCGGAGGGCCTCCGACGCCGGGGTGAGCGGCCCGGCGCTGCGTGGCGTCGAGGCGTTCGTGAAGCTGCTCGACGATCTCGGGCAGATGGTGGTCGAACCCAGCGAGGACGACCCGGACGGTGTGCCGCCGGCCGGCCCGGCCGACGTGCTGCAGAACGCGCTCGAGCTGAGCGGCTACCTCGCCGAACTCGAGGCCGAGGCGTCGGTCGAGGCCAACGGCCGGCTCGAGAACCTGGGCGAACTCGTCGGCAGCGCTCGCGAGTACACCCGCGTCGACGAGTTCCTCGAGCAGGTGGCCCTCGTGGCCGACACCGACGAGCTCGACTCCGACAACCGGGTGGTGCTGATGACGCTCCACTCGGCCAAGGGGCTCGAGTTCCCCAACGTCTTCCTGCTGGGTATGGAGGAGGGCGTGTTCCCGCACACCCGGGCGCTCACCGAGCCGAGCGAGCTCGAGGAGGAGCGCCGCCTCGCCTACGTCGGCATCACCCGGGCGCAGCGGCGGCTGCACGTCACCCACGCCTGGAGTCGCAGCCTGTTCGGCAGCACCCAGTACAACCCGCCCAGCCGGTTCCTCGACGAGATCCCGGCCGACCTGATCGAGGTGAAGGGCGGCGGCAGCGGACGTGGCAGCTGGGGGAGGTCGAGCTACCGCGACCGTGACCGGCGCACGTCCGAGCCGCCCGCGTACCGGCGGCGCAGCGCGTTGTCGTCGTACGACCCCGACGACGACGCCGCCGAGGCCCACCGCGAGCGAGTGGTGGAGGCGGCCCTGCGCGCCGGCCGCTCCCAGCCCACGCCGTCGGGTGCGGAGTCGCTGGGGCTGCAGGTGGGCGACGACGTGGAGCACCCCACCTTCGGCGAGGGCATCATCCTCGAGATCCGCGGCGAGGGCGATCGCGCCGAGGCCACCGTCCGCTTCCCCGGCGTCGGCACCAAGCACCTGTCGCTCGCCTGGGCGCCGCTCAAGAAGCTCTGACCGGACCGCCGCGCCGCGATGCACCGGACCCGTCTCGTCCGCGCCCTGCGGCTCGCGTGCCTCGGTGCGGTGTCGGGCGCGCTCGCCGGTGTCGCCTCGTTCGTGTTCCTCGAACTGCTCCGCCTCGTCACCGACACGCGGTATCGCGACGAGTGGCTCGTGTGGCTGCTGCCGGTCGCCGGACTCGCGATCGGCTGGACCTTCCACCGCGTCGGTGGTCGGGCCGTCGGCGGCACCGCGCTCGCGGTGTCCGAGGCGCACGCCTACACCGAGGGCGCTCCCGCTCGGATGGCGCCGCTGGTCCTCGGCGGCACGCTCGTCGGGCACCTGTTCGGGGCGTCGGTGGGCCGCGAGGGCACCGCGGTGCAGATGTCGTCGTCGATCACCGACGCGGGGGCCCGCGCGATCGGACTCGACCACGACCATCGCGCGACGCTCGCACGCGCGGCCCTTGCCGGCGGCTTCGGTTCGGTCTTCGGTGTGCCGTTCGCCGGCGTGGTGTTCGCGATGGAGGTGGCCCGACGCCGGACGGCACGCTCGCTCGTCGCGTGCATCCCGGCCGCGTTCGTCGGCCACGCGGTCGTGGTGGGCCTCGGGCACCACCACGCCACGTTCCCCCGGATCGTCGTGCCGTTCTCCCCTCCCGACGTCGTGCTGCTCGTCGCGCTCGGCGCAGCGGCAGGGCTCACCGCCCGCTGCTTCGCGCGGGCGGTGCCGGCCGCTCGACGGCTCGCCGGGCGGATCCGCTGGGCACCGGCCCGCCCCTTCGTGGGCGGCCTCGCCACGCTCGCGCTCACCCTGCTCGTCGGCGCCGACTACCTGGGGCTGTCGCTCCACCTCGTCGACTCGGCGTTCGACGGGGTGTCGCGCGACTGGTACGACGCACCGCTCAAGCTGCTGTTCACCGTCATCGCCCTGGGCAGTGGTTTCGTCGGCGGCGAGGTCACCCCGCTGTTCGTGGTCGGCGCCACGCTCGGCTCGTTCCTGGCCGACCCGCTCGGGCTCGCCCCGGTGCCCGCCGCGGCGCTGGGGCTCGTGGCCGTGTTCGGCGCTGCCGCTCACGTGCCGCTGGCCTGCGCGGTGATGGCGGCCGAGCTCTTCGGGCTCCACGCGCTCGTCCCGGCCCTCCTGGTGTGCCTCGTGGCGCGGCTGGTCGCTCGCGGCGAGCGCATCTACGCGCACCCGCTCGTGCCCACCCGGGCGACGACCGATCGAACCGTCCACCACGACGGAGGGTGATCCCCTCCCGGACGACGCGGACGGGTCGACCCCCGTCGACCGCATCCGCCGGGTCAGCTGCGTCGGCCGCCTCGGCCCGGGCAGCGACCCACCTGCCAGACTGTCCCCGGGCGTTCGCCCGAGATCCGGGGAGGTCGGGGCCGTGCTGGACAGTGTGATCCGAGGTGGGACCATCGTGGACGGCACCGGCGCGCCGGGCGTCCGCGGCGACGTCGGCGTGCGGGACGGCCGGCTCGTCCAGGTGGGCGGCACCGTCACCGAGGCGGCGCGCGAGGAGATCGACGCCGACGGTGCGATCGTCACGCCGGGCTGGATCGACGTGCACACCCACTACGACGGACAGGTGTCGTGGGACGACGCGATGGATCCGTCGGCCGGCAACGGCGCCACGACCGTGGTGATGGGCAACTGCGGCGTCGGCTTCGCCCCGGTGCGACCCGGCCAGGAGCAGACGCTCATCGAGCTGATGGAGGGGGTGGAGGACATCCCCGGCACCGCGCTGTACGAGGGCATCGAGTGGGGCCGCTGGGAGAGCTTCGCCGAGTACCTCGACTACATCGCCTCGCGTCGGTACGCGCTCGACATCGGCGCGCAGATCCCGCACGGCTCGGTGCGGTACTACGTCATGGGCGAGCGCGGCGTCGCGAACGAGGACGCCACCGCCGACGACATCGCGATCCAGGCGCGGCTCGTCGGCGAGGCCATCGCCGCCGGCGCCCTCGGCTTCTCCACCTCGCGCACGATCGGCCACCGGTCGCTGTGGGGCAGTCCGGTCCCCGGCACGTTCGCCGCCGACGAGGAGCTGCTGGCGATCGCCCGCGCGATGGGCGCGGTCGGTCGGGGTGTGTTCGAGATGATCCCGGCCGGCACCGTCGGCAAGCTCGAGGCGCTCGGCGGCGAGCGCACCACGCCGGAGGCCGAGCACGCGCTGATGGACGCCGTGGCCCGTGCGAGCGGCCGACCGGTCACGTTCACGCTCGTCCAGTCGCCGGACTACGCGCCCGACACCTGGCGCCGCCTCCTCGAGGCCACCGCGCAGGCCAACGCGACCGGGTCGCACCTGTACCCGCAGGTCTCGTCACGCCCCATCGGGTTCGTGACGAGCCTGTCGTCGTACCACGCCTTCCAGCGTCGCCCCACCTACCTGGCGATGGCCCACCTGCCACTCGACGAGCGCGTGCGGGAGATGTCGAAGCCCGAGGTGAAGGCGGCGATCCTGGCCGAGCCCGACGTGCGCGTGGACCAGCCCGGCTCGATGGCCAACCTCTACCAACTGCTGCAGCGGGCCGCGGCCGTGGTGTACCCGCTCGGCACCCCGGTGGACTACGAGCCCGAGGTCCACGAGTGCCTCGGCGCACGGGCGGCGGCGCGGAACGAGGACGTCCTGTCGGTGATGTACGACTTCCTGCTGGAGGACGGCGGGCGCAGCGTCGGCTCGCTGATGGGTGGCGGTGACGTGCACGCCGCGCAGGAGGTGCTGCGCGAGATGCTGCTGCACCCGGACACGGTGACGGGGCTGAGCGACGCCGGCGCCCACGTGACCCTGATCTGCGACGCGTCGATGCCGACGACCCAGCTCACGTTCTGGGCGCGCGACCGCCGTCGCGGCGAGCGGCTGCCGCTCGAGCTGCTGGTGCACAAGCAGACCGCCCGCAACGCCGCGCTGTACGGCTTGGCCGACCGCGGCACGCTGGCCGTCGGCCTGCGAGCCGACCTCAACGTGATCGACCTCGATCGCCTCACGGTCGCGCCGCCGGTCGCACACCACGACCTGCCCGCCGGCGGCACGCGCCTCATCCAGCCGGTCTCCGGCTACGTGGCCACGCTCGTCAACGGCGTGCGCACCCGCGACCACGACCGCGACACGGGCGCCCGTCCCGGCACGCTCGTCCGCAGCCGCTGACGCGACCGGTCCGATCACTCACCCGGGACGACGCGCATCAGGCGCTGCGTGTCAGGCGCGGCGCAGCACCCGCACCGGGAGTTCGCGCGGACCGCGGATCTGGCCGACGCTCCAGCGCACCGCCGCCGGGTCGGCGAGGGTGAACTCCGGGAAGCGCTCGACGAAGGTCTGCACCGCCACGCGCACCTCCAGCCGGGCGAGGTTCGAGCCGAGGCAGCGGTGGATGCCGAGACCGAATGCGGCGTGGCGGTTGACCTCACGGTCGATGAGCACCTCGTCGGCGCGCTCGAACTCGGCCGGGTCGAGGTTGGCGGCCGGGAACGGCAGCAGCACCCACTCGTCCTGCTTCATCGGGCAGCCGTTGAAGTCGTGGTCCTTCGCGACCATGCGCGCCATCGTGACCGGCGCGTAGGCCCGGAGGAACTCCTCGATCGCGGTGGGCCACAGCGCGGGTTCGTCCTGCAGCCGCTGCAGGTCGGACGGCGCGCCCGCGAGGTGCCAGAGGCTCGACCCGATCGCGCTCCAGGTGGTGTCGATGCCGGCGAGCAGGAGCAGCACGATGCTGCCGCGCACGTGGTCGGGCGACAGCGGTTGGTCGAAGATCGTGGCGTTCAGGAGGAAGTTCGTGAGGTCGTCGCGCGGGTGGTCGACGTGGTCCTGGATCTGGCGGTCGAGGTAGGCGTCGAGCCGCTCGAACGCCGCCATCCGCACGGCAGGGGCGTGGTTCACGCCCTCGAGCACGTCGTGGACGAAGCCGCGGAACAGGTCGGCGTCCTCGAGCGGGAAGCCGAGCATGCGGGCGATCACGTTGACCGGGATGTGCTGCGCGTACTGCACGGCGGCGTCGACGACGTCCGCATCGGCCATCTCGTCGATGAGCTGATGGCACAGCGCCCGGACGTCGTCCTCCCACGGATCGATCTGCTTGGGCGCGAACGGCGGCAGCATGAGGCGGCGTGCGTGGTGGTGGAACGGCGGGTCGCTGGTGATCGGCGGTGCACCACCGATGGGGGCCTCGGTGAGCTGTTCGGCGGTGCTCACCACCACCGACCGGGACGTGAAGTGCTCGGTGTCGTACGCGATCCGCGTGACGTCGGCGTGGGTGACGGGCAGCCAGGCGCCGTGGTAGCGGTCGGTGTGCGCGATCGGACACCGCTCGCGGAGATCGGCCCAGATCTCGTGGGCGTGGCGGTTGTACTCCGGGTCGGCGTGGTCGAAGTCGGTGGCCCAGTCGGTGACGGGGCCGTACAGGCTCGCCTCGGGGTCGTGGGGCAGGATCTCGGTCACGACGCCACCTCGGACGCCACCTCGGATGCCACCTCGGATGCCACCTCGGATGCCACCTCGGATGCCACCTCGGATGCCACCTCGGAGATCGCGTACTCCGGGCAGTTGGCGATGGCGAGGCGGGCCGTGTCCTCGAGGCCGGCGGGCACGATGCCGTCGTTCAGCACGAGCGCTGCGCCATAGTCGTCGACGTCGAACAGTTGGGGTGCGAGGGCGTAGCAGCGGTTGTGCCCCTGGCACTTCTCGCTGTCGATCTGGATGCGCATGGTTCACGACTGTAGACGAAAGTTGAGACATGGTGAAGAAAAACGTCTCAGTGTCTCTCCTGCTCCCGCCGAGCGAGGGGAAGGCCGAGGGTGGACGGGGTCGCTGGGACCCGGGAGCCGGGCGTCAGGCGACGTTCCGGGCACTGGGTGACCGGCGCGCGCAGGTGGCCCGCGCCCTCGCCGCGGTCGGTGGCGGCGACGAGAAGCTGCTCGGCGTGGGCGGCGCCCACCTCGCGCGTGCGCAGTCCGCGAACACCTCGTTGCTCGGCGCACCGACGCTGCCGGCGGCCCGCCGGTACACCGGCGTCGTGTGGGACCACCTCGACCTCGCCTCGCTCGACGCCGCGGCACGCACCCGGGCGACGTCGTCGATCGCCGTGGTGTCGGGGCTCCTCGGCGTCGTCGGCGTCGACGACCAGGTGCCCGACTACCGCCTGAAGATGGGGGCGTCGCTCGCGCCGATGGGGAAGCTGTCGACGTGGTGGCGACCGGCCGTGTCGGAGGCGATCAACACGTGGGCGAGGCGCCGGGTGGTGATCGACCTGCTGCCCCAGGAGCACCGCGCCGCCTGGGTGCCCGAGGGCGTGCAGGGGGTGAGCGTGTCGTTCGTGGAGCGCAGCGGCAAGGTGGCCGGCCACGACGCCAAGGCGGCCAAGGGACGGCTGGCCCGCCACGTGCTCACCTTCGACGGCCACCCGCTCGACGCGCTCGCGGCATGGTCCGATGAACGATTCGACCTGGCGGTCGTCCCACTCTGACGTGACGCACCAGGCCGTCGCCGAACACCTCGGGGAGCAGACGGCGGACGAGGTCGCGCGACCGGGGCCGCTGGGCGGCCGGGTCAGCGCGTGGCGAAGAGGTGGCGCAACTCGTCGACGCAGTCGGCCGACGAGAGGTCGACCACGCCGGCCACGGGCCGGCCGGGACCGGTGACGGCCTCCAGCGCGCGACCACCGGACGCAGCGCTCGGGAGCCCCCAGGCCACGACGGCGTACCGGTCGTCGGGCCGCACCTCGGCGACCACCGCACCCTTGGCGATCGAGCGCCAGAGCACCTCGAGCCGCAGCAGACCGGGTCGCGACCCGGTCCGCCCACCGGCGACCTCGATCCACCACACCCGGCCGTCGGGCGCCACGCACCGGAACGTGGGTTGCACCCCGGTGGTGACGACGGCGTCGTCGTCGATCGAGGTCGCACCCGCGTCGGCGAGGCGATCCGCGGCCAGGTCCTTCGCCGCCCAGCCGCCGCGCACCGGATCCGTGTCGCGCCCCTCGCCCGGCGACAGCCGCACGGCCACCGCGCCGTCCTCGCGCAGAACGGCCCGCTCACGCTCGATGCGCTGCTCGGCGGCGGTGACGTACGCGGCATCGGTGTCGTAGCCCATGAAGTGACGGCCGGTGCGCACCGCGGCGACGGCCGTGCTGCCCGACCCCATGAACGGGTCGAGCACCAGATCGTCGACGTAGGTGTGGAGGTGGATCAGCCGCTCCGGCAGGGCCACCGGGAACGGTGCGGGATGCCCGACGCGCGACGCGCTCTCGGCGGGGAGCTCCCACACGTCGAGCGTCGCCTCCATGAACTCGTCGCGCGTGAGGCTGCTGACCGACGGCAGCGAACGAGCGGCGCGGCGCTTGGCCGGGATCGCCCGGTCGAACCGGCCCTTGCTCGCCACCACGACCCGCTCGGTGAGGTCGCGCAGCACCGGGTTGCCGGGCCGCTGGAACGACCCCCACGCGCACGACCCGGACGCACCGCGCTGTTTCACCCACACGATCTCGCCGCGGAGCAACAGGCGGAGGTCGTCCTGCAGGATCGCGGTGACGTCGGCGGCGAGCGACCGGTACGGGCGCCGGCCCAGGTTCGCGACGTTCACCGCGATGCGGCCGCCGGGTTCCAGCACGCGAGCGCACTCGGCGAACACGTCGCGCAGCATCTGCAGGTACTCGAGGTACGTGCCCGGGATGCCCCCCTCGCCGAGCGCCTCCTCGTAGGCCTTGCCGGCGAAGTACGGCGGTGACGTCACCACCAGCGCGACCGAGTTGTCGGCCACCTCGCGCATGTCGCGGGCGTCGCCCACCACGATGCGGTCGAGCTCCTTGGGGGCCTCGACGGTCTCGTCGTCGCTCACGTCCGGGGAGGTGAACCGGGCGTAGAACGCCGAGGCGTCGTGGTTCTCCCGACGGGACACGCCGAAGTTCGACGTGCTCGTCCCGCGCGTCCGTTCGGCCATCCGCAGGATCGTACGGGATGCGGCGCGCGCAGAGGAGCACCCTCCGCGCGAACGAGGACGGTTCGCAGACGTGCGAGACTGTCGCCATGACCGGTGGGGGGCAGCGGTTCAGTCGCCGCGACGTGGTGCGATGGGGCATGTTCGGCACGGGCACGGCGTCGCTCGCCGCGCTCGTCGCGGCCTGTTCGTCGGACGGCCGCGGCCCGGCGGCAGGGGCGACCGCACCGCCCCGGTCGACCGCGACGACCACCACGTCGCCGGGCACCGCGCCTGCGACCACGCTCGGCACCAGCACCACGGCGGCCACCACCACGACCGCCACCACCACGACCGCGGCCACGGTGCCGCCCCCGGCGATCGACCCGTCGCTGCCGTGGTGGCTCCAGGGCAACTTCGCTCCCGTGTCGAGCGAGGTCGAGTCGACGACGCTCGCGGTGCGCGGCGCGATCCCGCCGGAGCTCACCGGCACCTACGTGCGCAACGGCTCGAACCCGATGAGCGGTCCGTCGCCGCACTGGTTCTTCGGCGACGGCATGGTGCACGGCGTGCGGCTGGAGCGCGGCCGGGCGACGTGGTACCGCAACCGCGCGGTCCGCACCCCGCTGCTCGAGGCGGGCCTCGGCTTCGGCGACGGCCCGCCCGGTGGGGCGTCGAACCAGTCGAACGTGTCCCTGGTGTGGCACGGCGGCCGGCTGCTGTCGAGCGGTGAGGTGGGGTTCCCGTTCGAGCTCTCCCCCGCCGATCTGTCGACCGTCGGCCCCCACGACTTCGGTGGTCGGCTCACGTCGGCGTTCACCGCCCACCCGAAGATCGACCCGGTCACCGGGCGCATGCACTCGTTCGGCTACGGCTTCGTGCCGCCCTACCTCACGTACCACGTGACCGAGGCCGACGGCACGATGATCCACACCGAGCCGATCGAACTGCCGAACAGCACCATGATCCACGACTTCGCGATCACGGCCACCGACGCGGTGTTCTGGGACCTACCGGTCGTGTTCGACCTCGACGCCGCGATCCGGTACCTGGACGACCCCTCCGCGGGCGGGTTCCCGTTCCGCTGGGACCCCGACGTCGGGGCACGCATCGGCGTGATGCCGCTGGAGGGTGGCGCGTCCGCGCTGCGCTGGTACGAGATCGAGCCCTGCTACGCGTTCCACGGCGTCAACGCGTTCCGCCGCGGTGACGAGGTGGTGATCGACGTCTGCCGGCTCAGCCGCATGTTCGCCGAGGGCGACCTGTTCGGCGGTGAGGCGTCGCTGCGTCGGTGGACGGTGGACACCGCGGCGGGCACCGTGGCCGACGAGGTGATCACCGACGTCGACTCCGGCGACCTGCCGACGCGTGACCCACGGGTGGTCGGCCGCGAGCACCGGTACGGCTACCTCGTCAGCACCCGCGACCTCCCCGGCACCGTCGACCTCGGCGGCCTGATCAAGCAGGACCTCCGGTCGGGCACCCGCGAGGTGTGGGACCCGGGCCCGGGTGGGCACTCGGGCGAGTGGCTCTTCGTGCCGGGCGGCGACGATCCTGCCGAGGACGCCGGCTGGCTGTTCGGGTTCGTCCACGACGACCCCACCGGCCGAACGGACTTCGCGATCGTCGACGCCACCGACGTCGCCGCCGGACCGGTGGCTCGCGTCGAACTGCCCCAGCGCGTGCCGTTCGGCTTCCACGCCACGTGGATCCCCGGCTGACGTCCCGGCTGACGTCCCGGCTGACGTCCCGGCTGACGTCCCGGCTGACGTGGCGACCGAGGGCGACATCTTCCCGTCGTCGACGGTGAGCCACCGCTCGGGGCGCAGGCGCACCGTGACCGAGTGATGGCCGGGCGGGTTCTGCTGCACGTACCCGGCTCCGAGGTCGGGGCCGAGATACCGGACGGCGAGCCGCATCGAGTCCTCGCGTCGGTCGGCGACGCCCGACCACTGCGATCCACGCACGGAAGGAGACCTACCGTGCGTCCATGACCGCCGCCCCGAGGGACCTCACCCCGGCCGATGCCCGGCGCACCTGGCGCAACCTCGAAGCGGTGCACGGGATGATCTACTTCACGCCCGACGCACCACCGGTGTACGAAAGCGCCGGTGTGACCCACCACCGCTCGGCGTACTTCGGTTCCCGCGTCGCGGCGATGGGTGCCGTTCCGGCGGAGGTCGTCATCGCGACGTTCTTCAACTTCCACCCGGCACTGGTGCGCCGCGCGATGGACGGCCTGTGGGAACGCACCACACCGCAGCGGCTGCTCGATGCACGGCTCACCGCGGTCGACGTCTCGTTGCGGCGAGCCTTCGGCGACGACCTGCTCGGCTCGACGGAGCTCGCCGACGGCGCCGCCCTCCTGCGCCGCGCGGCCGAGGTCGCGTGCGAGCAGCCGGAGGGTCGCCCGCTCTTCGCCGGGCACGCCCGGCTGCCGTGGCCCGACGAACCCCACCTCGTGCTGTGGCACGCGCAGACCCTGCTGCGCGAGTTCCGCGGCGACGGCCACATCGCCGCGCTGGTGACCGAGGGGTTGGCCGGGCTCGACGCGCTCGTGTCGCACGCGGCCTCGGGCGACGTGCCGGCCGCGGCGCTGCAGGCCACGCGGGCGTGGAGCGACGACGAGTGGGCGGCGGGCATCGCGTCGATGGCCGACCGCGGACTCGTGCACGACGACGGTTCGTTCACCGACGCCGGCCGCGAGCAGCGCGACCGGATCGAGGCCACGACCGACCGCCTGGCGGTGGCCCCGTACGCGGCGCTGGGCACCGACGGCTGTGCGCGCCTACGGGCGATCGGCAAGGTGCTCAGCACGCGCGTCGTGGAGGCGGGGCTGCTCGCGATCGACCCGCGTCGCTCCCTCGACGACTCCGCCTGAGTCCGCCTGAGTCCGCCCGACTCGCCTGAGTCCGCCCGAGTCCGCCCGAGTCCGCCCGACCGACGACACCCCGTCGGTGATGGCGCACGCCATTGCCAGAAACCGGCAACCGCTGTTAGGGTGGTCCGAGAAGGGGAGTATCCCTCGATCTCCACCACGGTGATCTCACCGCCGGTGGCGATCGTCGTCCGACCGTCATCACGGCAGGCCCGTCGCCCGCTCGGTCGGCCGGTGCACGGCGCCCGCCGTGCGTCGGGAGAGACCTTCGACGTCGTCGTCGAAAGGTCCCGCGTGCCCCGTTCCACCCCCTCCCCCTCGTCATCCCCCTCGTCATCCCGGTCGTCCTCCCCCTCGCCCTCCGCTTCCCGTGGCGACGAGGATCCCGGGTCGTCGTCCTCGAAGCCCGGCCCGCTCCACCTCCACAGCCCGCTGGACTGGCTGAAGGTCATCGGTCGCAACAGCCGCCGCCTCGCCGTGTTCGTCGTCGGCGTCGCGATCCTCGGCGCCGGCGCCGCGATGGTGGTGCTCCCGGGTCCGGGAGTGCTCGTGATGCTCGTCGGTCTCGCCGTGCTCGCCACCGAGTTCGCCTGGGCCGAACGCGCGCTCGACCGCACCGCCGGCGCCGCGGCCACCGCGGCGTCGAAGGTGTCGGGGTCGCGCAGCGGGCGCCTGGCGCTCGTCGCGTCCGGTCTGGGGATGGTCGTGGGCGGTGCCGTCGTCGTGGCGCTCGTGGGGCAGTACCGGATCATCGGTGCCTCCGTCGCCGTCGCCGGCGTCATCGGGCTCGCCACCCTCACGCCGCCCGTGCAGCGTTGGCTGGAGTCCCGCACCGACCTGGGAGCATCCCGCCGGGCCGGGGCGGGCGAGGCCACCGACACCACGGCCACCGACACCACGACCACCGACACCCACAGCGCCGACACCCACAGCGCCGACACCCACAGCGCCGAACCCGCCCCGACCGTCCAGAACGGAGCCCCGTCGTGAACCGAGCCCTCCTCGCCGAACTGCAGGGGATGACCTGCTACCCGAGCGTGACGATCCTCCACACCACCCAGGCCGGCGACGTCATGGACCCCGACGACGTCACGGCACTCCTCCACCTCGTCGACCAGGTCGATCGTCGGCTCGACGGCGACGTGCCCGACGAGCAGCGCGCCGACCTCGTGGCGCGGCTCCTCGGCATGATCGCCGCCGCGGCCACCGAACGATCCACCCGAGCGATCGCGATCTGCGCCTCCCCGATCCACCAGGCCGTGGTGCGTCTCGGAAGGGAGGTGCGCGGACGCGCCGTCATCGACGACACGTTCGCCACGCGCGACATGGTGGCCGACGCGAATCGCACCGCCACCTTTCGACTCGTGACCGTGAGCGACCGCAAGGCCCGCGCCCTGCTGGGCGACCGCAGCCGCGTGGTCGAAGAGCGCGACCGCACCTGGCCGCTGCTGCGCGAGGAGGACCAGAGCCTGGCCCAGTGGAGCCGCGCCGTCAGCCACGCCGTGCGCACGATGCAGCGCGACTTCCCGCTGCCCACGGTCGTGGCGGGCGTCGACCGGAGCGTGCGCGAGCTGATGAAGCTCGAGGACCTCCGGCCGATCGGCACGATCCCCGGCAACCACGACCGGACCGGGTGGCGGGACCTCCACCACCTCGCCTGGCCGCTCGTCGTCGACTGGTTGCGCGGCGACAGCGACCGTGCCCGGCGCAGCCTCGAGGCCGCCCGCGACACCCACCGCTACGCCGGAGGGATCGACGAGGTGTGGGAGCTCGCCCAGGACGGCCGGGTGGAACTGCTCGTCGTCGAGGAGGACTACGAGCTCGCCGCGCGGCTGCGCGACGGACGCCTCGAGCGGGCCGCGGACGCCTGGGCTCCGGACGTGATCGACGACGCCGTCGACGAACTGATCGAGACGGTGCTGCGCAAGGGTGGCGAGGCGGTGCTCGTCCCGCCGGGCGAGCTGGCCCACCTCGACCGCGTCGGTGCCGTGCTGCGGTACTGACCATCCCGGACCCGGACCCGGACCCGGACCCGGCCGGCGGGTCCGGCGCCACGCCGACGAGCGTGACGTCGGACCTGCGCTGGGTGACCTCCGCCGTGCACCAATACGATCGGGCGCATGGCCTACCGGTACCTGTGGACCCCGCTCGAGCTCGGCCCGGTCACCACGCGCAACCGGATCGTGTTCAGCGCCCACCTCACCAACTACGCCCGTGACGGTAGACCCACCGAGCAGCACGCGGCCTACTACGCGGCGCGGGCGGCCGGCGGTGCCGGGCTCATCATCACCGAGGAGCACAGCACCCACCCCACCGACTGGCCCTACGAGAAGCTGATCCACGGCTTCCACCGCGACGTGATCCCCGGCTACCGGCGGATCACCGACGCGGTCCACCGCCACCGGGTCCCGATCTTCGCCCAGATCAACCACAACGGCGGCCAGGCGTCGTCGATGTTCTCGCGGCTGCCGGTGTGGGCGCCCTCCCCGGTGGCCGACCCGCTGTTCCGCGAGGTGCCCAAGGCCGTCACCCGCGCCGAGATCGACGAGATCGTCGCCGGCTACGCGCTCGTCGCCGAGCACTGCGCCGAGGGCGGCTTCGACGGCATCGAGCTGCAGTGCAGCCACTCGTCCATCGTGCGCGGCTTCCTGTCGCCGGCCACCAACCGGCGTACCGACGAGTACGGCGGCTCGCTGCTGAACCGCACCCGGTTGCTCACCGAGATCGTGGCCGCCGTCAGGAACGTGATCGGCAACCGCCTCGCGCTCGGCGTGCGCATCTGCGGCGACGAGCTCATCGAGGGCGGCACCACGATCGACGACGCCGTCGAGGTCGCGACGATCGTCGAGGCCACCGGTCAGGTCGACTACGTGAACACCTCGATCGGCGTCGCCACGGCGAGCCTGTTCATGATCGAGGCGAGCATGCACATCCCGCCGGGGTACGCGATGTTCATCCCGAGTGCGTTCCGAAAGGCGATCGACCTGCCCGTCGTCGGCGTCGGCCGGTTCAAGGACCCGCTGCAGGCCGAACGCGCGCTGGCCGAGGGGCACTGCGACCTCGTGGGTGTCGTGCGCGGCCAGATCGCCGACCCCGACTTCGCCGCCAAGGCCCGCGCCGGGGCCACCGACGAGATCCGGCTCTGCCTCAGCTGCAACCAGGAGTGCGTCGGTCGCATGGGCCTCAACCGCTGGCTCGGCTGCATCGAGAACCCGCGCACCGGCCGGGAGGCGCAGGGCGTGGGGACGGTGCGGCTCACCCCGAAGCCGAAGGACGTGATGGTGGTGGGTGCCGGACCCGCCGGGCTGCAGGCCGCGATCGCCGCTGCCCGCAACGGCCACCGGGTGACGGTGTACGAGCAGCAGCCGCAGGCGGGCGGTCAGGTGCGCCTCGCGGCGAGCGTGCCCAACCGCGCCGAGTTCGGCGACATGATCCGCAACCAGCTCGCCGAGTGCCGCCGGCTCGGCGTCACGATCGAGTACGGCGTGGGTGTGTGGCCGGGCTTCGTCGCCGAGCGTCACCCCGACCACGTGGTCGTCGCCACCGGCGCCGAGGCGCAGCGTCCCTGGTGGGTGCCGGCCGACGCGGCCAACGTGCTCGACGTGCGCGACGTGTTGCGGGGCGCCGGCACCGGCGAACCCGGCCCGGCGGAGGGCGACACGGTGGTCGTGGTCGACGAGGTGGGCTTCCACCACGCGACCTCGGTGGCCGAGCTGCTCGCCGACCGCGGGTGTCACGTGGAGATCGTCACCCCGGGCATGGTGGTCGGGCAGGACCTCGGCATCACGCTCGACATGGAGAACTGGTGGATGCGTGCCGGCGCGAAGGGCATCGTGCAGTCGACCGACCTCGTGCCGATGGGGTTCGCCGGGAACGAGATCACCCTGCTCCACCACCCGACCGGCACGAACCAGACGCGGATCGTCGACTGGCTCGTGCTCGCCGTGCCGGCGAACCCGGTGGAGTGGCTGTACCACGACCTGGTCGCCGCCGGCGTGAGCGTCGAACGCGTCGGCGACTGCGTGGCACCCCGCCGTGCGCACGCCGCGGTCGTCGAGGGCGAGCGCGCCGGCGCCGCGGTCTGAGCCGGCGCCACCGGCCAGAATGCACCCGTGACCACGACCCCAGGCTTCGAGGCCGACCCCGAGGCCGACCCCTCGACCACCGCCCCGGACGGGCCGCCGGTCGTCGCGATCGTGATGGGATCCGCCAGCGACTGGCCGACGATGTCGCGAGCCGCCGAGGTGCTCACCCGGCTCGGTGTACCACACCACTGCCAGGTGCTGTCCGCGCACCGGATGCCCGACGAGATGTTCGCCTTCGCCGAGGCGGCCGGGAACGCGGGCTACCGGGCGATCATCGCCGGTGCCGGCGGTGCCGCGCACCTGCCGGGGATGCTGGCGGCCAAGACGACGGTGCCGGTGCTGGGCGTGCCGGTCGCGTCACGCCACCTCTCGGGGCAGGACTCGCTCTACTCGATCGTGCAGATGCCGGCGGGCATCCCCGTGGCGACGTTCGCCATCGGTGACGCGGGCGCCACGAACGCCGCCCTGTTCGCGGTCGCGATGCTCGCCGCCGACGACCCGGCGCTGCACGAGCGCCTCGTCGCGGACCGCACCCGCCGCCACGACGAGGCGGCCGCCGCTGTGCTGCCGCCCCCGGCATGAGCGCGCCGATCCTGCCGCCCGCCACCCTCGGCGTGCTCGGAGGTGGGCAGCTCGGCCGCTACTTCGTGATGGCGGCGCGCACGATGGGCTATCGCACGATCGTGCTCGAACCCGATCCCGGGGCACCGGCCGGCGCGGCCGCCGATCTCCACCTGGTCGCCCCGTACGACGACCCCGAGGCGCTGGCGGTGCTCGCCCGCGAGTGCGCGGTGGTGACCACCGAGTTCGAGAACCCGCCCGCGGCGGCGCTCGCGTCGCTCGCCGCCACCACGCCGGTGCGACCGTCGCCGGCGGCGATCGCGATCACGCAGGACCGGCGGTCGGAGAAGCGCTTCCTCGCCTCCGCCGGCATCCCGGTGGCACCGTTCGCCGTGGTGGACGACGAACGAGACCTCGACGTCGCCCTGCGCGACGCCGGCGTCGCGTTCCCGGCGATCGTGAAGACGGCCCGGCTCGGCTACGACGGCAAGGGGCAGGTCACCGTCGGCGACGACGCCGAGCTGCGCGACGCCTGGGAGCGCCTCGGAGGGGTGCCGTGCGTGGTGGAGCAGCGCCTACCGCTCGAGCGTGAGGTGTCGGTGGTGCTGGCCCGCACCCCCGACGGCACCTGCGCAGCCTTCCCGACGGTGGCCAACACCCACGTCGGCGGGATCCTCGACCTCACCGTCGCCCCGGCACCCGACGCCGACGACGACCACCACGCGGCGACCGACCTGGCGATCTCGATCGCCGTCGCCCTCGACTACGTCGGGGTGCTGGCCGTGGAGCTGTTCGTGGTCGGCGGTCGGCTCGTCGTGAACGAGCTCGCGCCGCGCCCGCACAACAGCGGGCACTGGACGCTCGACGCGGCGGCGACGAGCCAGTTCGAGCAGCAGGTGCGGGCGGTGTGCGGCCTCCCCCTCGGCGACCCGTCGCTGGTGGTGCCCGCGGCGGCGATGGTGAACCTCCTCGGCGACGAGTGGGCGGAGGGTCCACCCGACTGGTCGGTGGTACTCGCCGACCCGGGCGCGCACCTGCACCTGTACGGCAAGGCCGAACCGCGGCCCGGCCGCAAGATGGGACATCTCACGGTGTCGGGCGAGACGGGGTCCCAGGTCGCCCAACGGGCACTAGCCTTGCGAGGGCATGCTCGGGGCGGTCTTCAGCTGGATCACTGACATCACGGACACCCTCGGGGACTGGGCCTCGAACTGGTGGTTCCTCGCGGTCGTGTTCGTGATCGCGTTCTTCGACTCGATCGTGCCGATCGTGCCGAGCGAGACCACCGTGATCATCGCCGGGGTGGCCGTCAGCGTCGGTGAGGCGGAGTACCCGCTGTGGATGGTGATCGTGTGCGGTGCCGTGGGCGCCTTCCTGGGCGACAACACGGCCTACCAGATCGGCCGCGGGTTCGCCCCCAGGTTCGAACGGCGGGCGCAGCGCAAGGAGTCGTTCGGCCGGCGCCTCGAGTGGGCGGCCGACCAGATCCGCGAGCGCGGCGGCCTCCTGCTCATCACCGCCAGGTTCATCCCCGGTGGCCGCACCCTGCTCACCCTGTCGAGTGGCATCACCCGCCAGCCCCGCCTCTGGTTCGTCACCTGGGTCGCGATCGCCTGCACGATCTGGGCGACCTATGCCGCGGGGTTGGCCTACGTGGTCGGTCAGCCGTTCAAGGACAACCACACCCTGGCGTTCTGGGTGGCCTTCGGCACGGCGCTCACGATCAACGTGATGATCGAGGTCGTCCGCCACGTCCGCGCCCGTCGCCGCGTGCGCGAACTCGAGGCCGTCGGCCCGACGTGACGCACATCGGCGGAGGCGAGTTGCCCGCCGCTCCACCGCGGCTTCTAACCTGACCGTCGTGCTGGCCGTCATCCCCGTGCGTGCAGGAGTGCTGCCGGCCGGCGGCGCCGAGGCCGCGGACGAGTGCGGCCGCCGCGTGCTGCTCGTCGGCGAGTCCGTGGAGCACGCCGCCGCCCACCTCACCGGCGAGGTCCGCCTCTGCGAGGCCGGCCCGTACCGGCCGGGTGCCTGGGCCGCTGCGCTCGCCGAGGTGCTCGCGGACGAACCGATCGTCGTCCTGCCGGCGTCGCCCGACGGGCGCGACCTCGCACCCCGTCTCGCCGCGGCGATGGATCGTCCGTGCATCGCCGGCGCCACCCGCCTCTCGTCCACCACGGTGGTCGTGCCGCGCGACGGCGGCCGCACGATGCACACCATGCCCGCCCCAGCGGCCTTCGTGGCGACGCTCCAGGTGGGTGTGCGCGGCGTGGAACCGCACGACGGCGGGGCCACCGTGTCGTGGCTCGACCTCGGACTCGACCGACGCCCCATCGGCGCGGTCGACGGCGGACTCGCCGATGCCCGCGTGGTGGAGGTGCTCGCGCCGGATGCGGCCACCGTCGACCTGGCCGAGGCCGGGCGCATCGTCGGTGGCGGCGCGGGCCTGCGCTCGCCCGAGCAGTTCGAGCAGCTCGCCGCGCTGGGCGTGGCGATGGGTGCCAGCGTCGGCGCCACCCGCGTCATCACCGACCGGGGCTGGGTGGGCCACGAACGACAGATCGGCACCACCGGCGTGGTGGTGTCCCCCGAGCTGTACCTCGCGTTCGGGATCAGCGGCGCGGTGCAGCACACCAGCGGCCTCGGCCACCCCGAGCACGTCGTGAGCGTCAACGTCGACGCCCACTGTCCGATGATGCAGATGGCCGACCTCGCCGTGGTGGCCGACGCGAACGAGGTGCTCGCGGAGCTGGTCGCACTGCTGGTGCCCGGCGCCGCCGCGGCCCCGGTGGCGGTGGCGGTGGCGGAGGGCGCTCGTGGCTGACGTCGACGTGGACGTGGTGGTCGTCGGTGCGGGTCCGGCCGGTGCCTGCGCGGCGATCGAACTCGCCCGCGCCGGGCGGTCCGTCGTGGTGCTCGAACGCGGGCCGTTCCCCGGCAGCAAGAACATGTACGGCGGGGTCGTGTACCCGCGGATCCTCGACGAACTGATCCCCCGCTGGTGGGAGGAGGCGCCGATCCAGCGGTGGGTCACCCGCCGCTCGACGATGGTGCTCACCCCGACCCAGGCGCTCACCGTCGACTTCCGGAGCCAGGCGTGGGGTGCGCCGCCGTACAACGGTGCCACCGCCTACCGGCCCGACTTCGACCACTGGCTCGCCGGCCACGCCGAGGCGGCCGGCGCCCAGCTGCTCTGCAGCACCACGGTGGTCGGCCTGCTGCGCGACCCGGGCGGGCGGGTGGTCGGCGTGCGCACCGACCGGCCCGACGGCGACCTGCGGGCCGGGCTCGTCATCGCCTGCGACGGCGTGAACAGCTTCGTCGCGAAGGAGGCGGGCCTGTACGGGCCGGTCGACGCCGCGAACTACACGCTCGGGGTGAAAGAGACGCTGGCGCTTCCGAAGGAGGTGATCGACGAGCGCTTCGGGGTGCGCGGCCGCGAGGGTGTCGACATCGAGATCCTCGGCGGCACGGGTGGCGTGAACGGCGGCGGGTTCGTCTACACCAACCTCGACACCCTCGCCGTCGGTGCCGTGCTGAAGCTGCCGAAGCTCGCCGCGCAGGGCACGCGCCCCGAGGAGATCATCGCCGGGCTGAAGGCGCACCCCGCGATCGCCCCGCTCGTCGAGGGCGCGGAGCTGAAGGAGTACTCGGCCCACCTCATCCCCGAGGCGGGTCTCGCGATGATGCCGAAGCTCGCCGGCGACGGTCTGCTCGTGGCGGGCGACGCCGCGGCGATGTGCCTCGCCGCAGGCATCTGGCTGGAGGGCGTCAACTTCGCGATGGCGAGCGGCATGTACGCCGGACGCGCGGCGATCGAGGCGCTGAGCCGCAACGACGTGTCGACCGAGGGCCTCGCCGGCTACGAGCGCCGGCTGAGCGAGACCTTCGTGCTGCGCGACCACCGCAAGCTGCGCCGTGCGCCGCACCTCGTGCTGAGCGACCGGGTGCAGCACCTGTACCCCGAGCTGATCACGAGCGTCGTCGAGCGGATGTTCCGCGTGGACAACCCGAACCCCAAGCCGGGCCTGCGCCGCATCGTCGAGAGCGAGCGGCGCCGCCTCGGCATCCGCCGTCGTGATCTCGCCCGCGACGGCCTCGACGGACTGCGGAGCTTCGGATGACCCCCATCGAGCGCGACCCGACCTGGCCCGAGGTCTCCTTCCAGGACCGCATGGACACGGTGCGCTTCGACGTGCACGAACGCGCCCACATCGTCGTCGACGGCTCGAAGTGCGAGGGGTGCAGCACCCAGCACTGCGTGGTCGCGTGCCCGGCGAACCTGTTCGTGCCGACGAGCGACGGCGGCATCGTCTTCAACTACGAGCAGTGCTTCGAGTGCGGCACCTGCTACCTGGTCTGCAACGTCGAGGGCGCGATCACCTGGACCTATCCCGACGGCGGGCACGGCGTCGTCTTCCGCCGCACATGACCACCGCCACCTCCTCCTCCCCGTCCGCGCCCACCGCTTCGATCGCGGTCTGCCTGAAGTGGACCGCGGCCCGTGACGACGCCGGCGCGGACCCCGACGACGACCGCTTCGCCGGGGTGTCGGCGGCGGACCGGGCGGCGCTGGAGGTCGCGCTGCGCCTCGGCGAACGTTGGGGCGTCCCCGTCACCGCGCTGGCCGCCGGACCGGCCGGCGCCGAGCGCACCCTGCGCGACGCGATCGCAGCCGGGGCCGACCGGGCCGTCCGCCTGGACATGGACGCCGACGCGGACTCGCGTGACGTCGCGTTCGAGCTGGCACAGGCCACGGCACCGACGGGCGGCCCCTGCGCGGACCTCGTGCTCTGCGGCGACTACTCGCTCGACCGGGGCAGCGGCTCGGTCCCGGCGTTCATCGCCCACCACCGCTCGGCCGCCCAGGCGCTCGGTCTGGTGTCGGTCGACACCGACGGCCCGGCCGCCGACGGAGTCGTCCGGGCGGTCCGGCGTCTCGACGGTGGCCGGCGCGAACTGCTCGAGGTGCCGGTGCCCGGTGTGCTGTCGGTCGAGGGGTCGGTGGCCTCGCTGCGCCGAGCGCCGCTGCGGCGAGCGCTGGCGAGCCGCACGGCACCGATCGAGGTGATCCGCACGCCGCCGGCGCACCACCGCGGCGCACCGGCGATCGTCACCCCGTACCGACCCCGGGCGCGGGTGATGGCCGCGCCCGCGGGCGACGACGTCCTGGCGCGCCTGCGACGGCTCACCGACGCCGGTGCCGCCCCTGCTCGCGGTGAGACGGTGGAGCTCGCTCCCGCCGACGCCGCGCGGCGCATCGTCGAGGCGCTCCGCGACTGGGGATACCTCGCGGACCACGACCGGTAACGTCGCGATCCATGGTCGAACTCGACCCGGCCGCGGCTGCACCGGACCCCGCACCCGACGCCGATCGGAACCGCGACGACGTGATCGACCACGTCCGTGTCACCCTGCTGCGGGCGGCGAGCGAGGTGCTCGCGGCCGAGGGACCGGCGGCGCTCACCGTCCGCCGGATCGCTCGTGCTGCCGGGGTGAGCACGATGAACGTGTACTCGCGCTTCGGTGGCAAGGAGGGGGTCGTCGAGCACCTCTACATCGAGGGCTTCACCAGGCTGCGCGACGCGATGACCGACGACGCCGAGACCGACGACCCGCTGCTCGACCTCGTCCGCAGCGGTCAGGCCTATCGGCGGTTCGCGCTGACGCACCCGACGTACTACGCGGTGATGTTCGACGGCGTCATCCCCCTGCAGCCCTCGCCCACCGCCGTCGAACACGCGAGCGGCACCCTGCGTCTGCTGGCCGACCGTCTTCACCGGGCGATGGACGCGGGCCTGCTCGCTCCGGCCGACCCGATGACCACCGCTGCCGGGGTGTGGGCGGCGTGCCACGGCGTCGTGAGCCTCGAGCGCAAGGCCGTCGGCCCACCGGGACTCGACTGGGCCGAGGTCTACGACCGCACGTGCGCGGCGCTGCTCGCCGGCCTCGCCCACGGCCACCTCCCCGGCCACCACGTCCCATGATCGCGGTCGCGGGCGACGACGGCCGCGGACGCCGCTCGCTCGGTGCGTCCACCTGGCCGGAGGTCGACGCGACGGCACCGATCGTCGTCGTGCCGCTGGGGTCGTGCGAGCAGCACGGCCCCCACCTGCCACTCGACACCGACACCCTCGTCGCCGTCGCGCTGGCCGACGCGCTCGTGGCCGGCGTGGGTGATCTCGAGGGGGTCCCGCTGCTCGTGGCGCCTCCGCTCGCCGTCACCGCGAGCGGTGAGCACGCCGGCTTCCCCGGCACGTTGTCGATCGGCACCACCGCGCTGGAGCTCGTGCTCGTGGAGCTCGTCCGATCGGCCGACTGGGCGCGCGGTGTCGTGTTCGTGAACGGTCACGGCGGCAACGTCGTCCCGCTGCGCACCGCGGTGGAGCGGTGCAGCGCAGAGGGCCGGCGTGCGCTCGCCTGGTGGCCCGCGGTGCCGGGGGGTGATGCACACGCGGGCCGGACCGAGACGTCGCTGCTGCTCGTCATCGCCCCCGAGCGGGTGCGGCTCGGGTCGGCGGCGGCCGGCCACACCGGCGACCTCCGCGAGGTGCTGCCGGCGCTCCGCCGCGACGGGGTGCGGGCGGTCAGCCCGAACGGCGTGCTGGGTGATCCTGCCGGCGCCTCGGCGGACGAGGGGCGGCAGCTGTTCGACTCGCTCGTCGCCGACCTCGCCGTCCGCGTCAGGCGGTGGTGGGGACTCGAGGACGAGCCCGGCGACGGCCGACACGACGGCACCGGGACCGCACCGTGAGCCACCGCGCCGGAGCACGCTTCCTCCTCGACCGCTCGGTGCGACGATCCCCCGACGGGCGCGTGCTCGTGGGCGGGTCGCCGCTGCGTGTGCTCACGCTCACCGACTCGGGTGCCGTCGTGGTGGACGCGCTGGCAGCGGGCGACGACCCCACGACGCGGTCGGCCGCTGCCGGACGACTCGTCGAGCGGTTCGTCGACCTCGGCATCGCCCACCCGGTCGGTGCCGGCACGTCCGGCCCGACCGACACCGCCGACGCCACCGACCTCGACCGCTGGGCACGTGAGGTCACCGTGGTGACACCGTGCAAGGACGAGCTGCCCCGCCACCCGGCCTGGTCGGCGGCGTCCGTCGTCGTCGACGACGGGTCGGTGCCACCCCTGTTCGCCGACGGCGTCGTGCCGGGCCGCGCCCGCACCGTCCGACTCGCGCGCAACGCCGGCCCGGGCGCCGCCCGGAACACCGGGCTCGCGCAGGTGGACACGCCGCTCGTCGCGTTCGTGGACGCGGACGTGGAGGTGGACGAGGCCGAGCTCGCCCGGCTCGTGTCGTGGTTCGACGACCTGCGGGTGGCCCTCGTGGCGCCGCGCGTGCGGGCAGTCGCGGGTCCGGGCGTGCTCGCGGCGTTCGAGGCGACCCGCTCGCCGCTCGACCTCGGCGACGAACCGGCGCGGGTGGCGGCGACCACGCGGGTGTCGTACGTCCCTGCGGCCGTGCTGCTGTGCCGCACCGCAGCGATCCGCGACGTGGGCGGGTTCGACGGCTCGCTGCGCTACGGCGAGGACGTCGACCTCGTGTGGCGACTGGCGGCGGCCGGGTGGCGCTGCCGGTACGACCCGTCGGTCGAGGCCCACCACCGCACCCGACCCGACCTGCGACGCTGGCTCGCGCAGCGCTTCCGGTACGGCACGTCCGCGGCACCCCTCGCCCGTCGCCATCCCGGGGCGCTCGCACCGCTGCGCATGAGCCCCTGGAGCGCAGCGACGTGGGTGCCGGTCGCGGCAGGTCTGCCGGTCGTCGGCGTCACGGTCGGGGTCGCGACATCGGTCGCGCTCGTGCGCAAGCTCCCGCAGGTGCCGGCGCGCGAGTCGCTGCGGCTGGCCGGGCTCGGCAACCTCTACGCAGGCCGGCTCTGGTGCGAGACCCTGTCGCGTGCGTGGTGGCCCGCGGCGCTGGTGGCGGCGGCGCTGTCACGACGAGCGCGTCGCACCGTGGCGATCGCCTGGTCGGTGCCGATCGTGCTCGACGCCGTCCGGCACCTCGGCCGGCGGCGGAGCCGCGGGACGGCACGCCGGTCGCGCCTCGACCCGGTGCGCTTCGCGCTGTTGCACCTCGCGGACGACCTCGCCTACGGGGCCGGGGTGTGGGTCGGCGCCTGGCGCGAGCGATCCGCCGACGCGCTGCTGCCGCGGTTCGAGTCGTGGCCACCCCGACGTCCGGCACCGTCGGCACCGTCGGCACCGGCGGCACCGTCGTCAGACGCTGGTGGTGCCGAGCTCGCGTGAGCGGGCCTCGAGGTGGGCGCTCACGTCGTTGCACGACTCGCACACGTCGGCCGGGATCAGACCCCAGGCCATGAGCCGCCCGAAGACGATGCAGCCGAGGCACACGGCGAACACGGCCTCGAGCGACGCAGCGAACGTGAGCCCCACGATCAGCGCGACGGCCACCACGTCGGCGCCGAGCAGCTCCGCGAGCAGGGCACCGGCGCTGAAGGCGAGACCGACACCCTGCGCGAACCGCTTCGGCGGTCCGGGGACGAAGCGGTGCTCCACACGCAGGCGCGGGGTGATCACCTCGGTGACGAGGCGCCCGAGCGGGCTGATGCGCGGACCGGCCAGCACCCGGGCCAGGAACCCGTAGGCCAACGGCACGAGCACCCACCACTCGCGCACGAGGAGGTACACGATCGCCTGCAGCACGACACCGGCGGCGACGAGTCGAGCGGACGTCTCGTTCACCGGGTTGGGGAAGGAGAAGAACGAGCGGCCATGCATGACGGGGAAGGCTACGGCCAGAATCCCGACTCGACAAGTCGGAATTCGACACCGCGTCAGCCCCGCGTCCACGGCGTGGCGTACGAGCCGGACGGCGACACCTCCGGTACGGTGAGGCGCCGATGACCCTGCGCCTCACGATCGATGCCGGGCGCTGGCAGGCGCACGTCGACGCCGTGCGGACGTCGTTCACCGACGCGGTGCCTCCGGGTGCCCCGGCCGTCACCGTGGCACCGGTGGTGAAGGGCAACGGGTACGGCATCGGCCGCGCCCAGCTCACCCGCCTCGCGACCGCCTGGAGCGACCTCGTGGTGGTGGGCACCGTGCACGAGGCCCTGCAGCACGAGCGCACCGGCGACGAGCTGGTGCGGGTGCTCACACCCGCGGTCCGACCGGTCGACCTGCCACCGTGGATCGTCCCGACGGTCGGCGCGCCCCACCACCTGCCGGCGATCGGCGGCCACACCGGCCCGGTCGCGGTGAAGCTCGCGTCGAGCATGCACCGCTACGGCACCGATCCCGCAGGGCTGGCCGTGCTGCTCGCCGAGCTGGCCGCCCGCGGCAACGCCGTGCACGCCGCGCTCGTGCACCTGCCGCTGGCCGAGACCGCTCCGGCCGACGATCGGCTCGCCGAGGTGGAGTCGTGGCTCGCGCACGTGCCGCCCGACGTGGTGATCTCCGTCAGCCACCTCGAACCGGCCGCCGTCGCGACGCTGTGCGCGCGACACCCGGATCGTCGCGTGGAGGTCCGCCTCGGCACGGCGCTGTGGCACGGCGACAAGTCGTTCCTGCACCTGGGCGCCGACGTGATCGACGTCCGACCGGTGCGCGCCGGCACGCGAGTGGGGTACCGCGGCACCCCCGTCGAGCACGACGGCGTGCTGGTGATGGTCGGCGCCGGCTCGTCGCACGGCGTCGCACCGCTCGCCGACGGACGCAGCCCGTTCCACCTCCGTCGCAGACGCGTGGCGCTGGTGGAAGCACCGCACATGCACACGTCGATGTGCCTCGTCCCCGACGGCGACCCGGTGCCCGAGATCGGTGAGTGGGTCGACGTGCAACGACCGCTCACCACCGTCGCACCCGACGAGGTGGTGTGGTCGTGAACGATCCACAGCTCACACGAGTCGTACCGGTCGAGCACCTGACCCCGACGACGCACCGCCGCGAGCGCCTCGTCGGCCCCGACGTGGTGCGCGCCGTCGCGCTCATCGGCGTGGTGGTGATGAACTACCACGGCTACCTCAACGGCTCGGGCGCCGTGGCCGGACCGGATGCGTCGTTCCTCGATCGGCTGTTCGACCCCTGGACCGGGGTGCTGTCCACGCGGTTCGCAGCGACGTTCATGCTCGTCGCCGGCGTCGGCATCAGCCTGCTCACCGAACGCAGCCGCACGAGCGGCGACCGCGAGGCGATCCGCGACGACCGCTGGCGCCTCGTGCGGCGCGGCCTGCTGCTGTACGGCGGTGGGTTCCTGCTCGACTGGGTGTGGCCGGGCACGATCCTGTTCTTCTACGGCGCCACCTTCGTCGTGGCGGCGCTGCTGTTCACCCTGCGCACCCGGTGGCTGGTGGTGGTCGGTGCGACGAGCGCCCTCGCCGCTGCGGCGATCAACGCCTGGGTGATCGACCGCACGCTCGACGGCCGCCCGGTCGACTGGCTCACGTCACCCGGCACCCTCACCACCGAGTCGCCGCGGGGCCTCCTGCTCGACACCTTCGTGAACGGCACCCATCCGCTGCTGCCCTGGATGGCGTTCTGCTGCGCGGGGATGGTGCTCGGGCGGGTGCTGCCGACGGGCCGGCGGCTGGCGACGGTGGGGATCGCCGGTGCGGCGGTCACCCTGATCACCTACCTCGTGAACCATGTCGTCACGAACGGCCGCGCCGGTGACGTCGCGTGGATCGAGGCGTGGTCGACCCGGCCGTTCGACCGGGGACTGCTCTACACGCTGGGCACGCTCGGGTCGTCGCTCGCCGCGTACGCCCTCGTGTCGTGGCTCGCCGAGCGGTACCGCGACCACGCGGCCGTCCGCACGCTCGGTGCCGCCGGCGAGATGACGCTGACGCTGTACCTTGGCCACGTCGCGGTGTACCTGCTGCTGGTCGACGTGCTCGACGTCGTGGGGCGCAACGGCCTCACGACGGCGCTGCTGTTCGCGCTGGCGTACTGGACGCTCGCGCTGGCGTTCGCGGCGTGGTGGCGCCGGTTCATCGGCATGGGCCCGGCCGAGCGGCTCTACCGACGCCTCGGCGGGTGACCCGGCGGCATCGGCATGGCGCACCCACACCCCGGCGAAGCAGTCCGCCTGCAGCTCGAGCGCCACGGAGTACTGGTTCGCGCTGGCCGGGTCGTTCCGCTCCGCTTCATGGCACCACCTGGGAACACACCGGGCCGGCCCGCGACGGGTCAGCCGGCGACGGGGTCGACCGGCGACGGGCGGCTCGCGCGGCGGACGCCGCGCATCCCGACGGCACCTGCGCCGACCAGCGGGCCGCGATCACCGAGGCGTGCCGGGGTGATCCGGGCGCCGCGGGCGTAGTCGACGCGAGAGTGCCGGTCGACGGCGGCCTGCGCCGAGTTGAAGAACGTCGCCCCGAACCCGAGCGCGACCGCCCCGCCGACGACCACGAGGTCGAGGTCGAGCAGGTTGCACACCGACGACACCGCCCGGCCGACGAGGTCGCCGGTGCGCTGCATGATCTCGTAGCTCGGCTCGGTGGGCGGCCGCCCGGTGATCACCTCGATCGCACGTCCCGACGCCTCGGCGTCGAGGCACCCGCGCGAGCCGCAACTGCACCGCCGCCCGTTCGGTTCGACCACGAGGTGGCCGATGTTGCCGGCCTTGCCGCTCGCCCCCTCGACCACCTGACCGTCGAGCACCACGCCACCGCTGATGCTCGACGACACCACCACCGCGAGGAAGTTCGACCTGCCCTGCGCCGCACCGAGCCAGCCCTCGGCCATCGCGAGGCAGGTGGCGTCCACCTCGCCGTGGACGGGCAGCCCGGTCGCCTCCACGAGGCGGTCGCGCAGCGGGAAGTCGCGCCAGGCACCGATGCTGGTGGGCGAGACCGAGACGAGCCCGGGTTCGGCCGGTCCGACACAGCCGACACCGACCGCGATCGGCGTCATCTGGTGGTGCTCGTCGGCCCGCGCGAGCATGTCGCCGACGATGCCGACGAGCGAGGCGAACAGCTCGTGGTCGCCCTGGGAGTCGTCGACGAGCGCGACCGCTCGATCGATCAGATCGCCGCGCAGGGTCATCAGCCCGGCCGACATCCTCGTCCCGCCGACGTCCACCGCGACGATGAGGTCGCGATCGGGGTTCATGCGCTGCACCGTAGTCCGACGGGTGCGTCGGCGACCGGTGGCACCGGCGTAGGCTGCCGCGAGGTGACCCCCGGCACACCGCGGAGGCGGGATCGCGGGCGCTCACACCAAACCGTCGGTGGCCGATCGTCGTGTCGCTCACCGGTGCTCACGATCCCCACCATGGACCCACGCCTCGACCCCCTCGATCAGCCGTCCGACGTGGTCGCCCTCCAGACCGGCCCGCGCCGTGCCGGCGACACGGAGGCGACCGAGCTCGACGCGCTCTTCCGCCTGCACTACGGGCGGTTGGTGCGTGCGCTCACCCTCGTCGCCGGCGATCGGGAGCTCGCGGCCGACGCCGTGCAGGAGGCGTTCGTGAAGGCACACCTCCGGTGGCGACGTCTCCAGCACTACGACGACCCGGTCGGCTGGATCCGCCGGGTGGCGATCAACTGCCTCCGCGACGGCCACCGTCGCCGCGGGCGCAAGGAGCAGGCGCTCGAGCGCCTGCACGGCGACGCGACCCGAGGTGCCCAGACCGACACCGACTCGACCCACGAGGCGATGAGCCGGCGGACCGGCGACACCGACGGCGTGATGGCGCTGCTCCAGGCACTCCCTCGCCAGCAGCGCATCTGCGTGGCGCTCTTCCACGTCGACGGGCTCAGCGTCGCCGAGGTGGCGGACGCCCTCGGGATCAGCGAGGGCGCCGTCAAGTTCCACCTCCACCAGGGCCGCGAACGACTCCGCAGCACCCCGGGCCTGCGCGCCGGCCGGACCACGCCCGACCTGCCGCCGCCGCACCCGCACGATCTCCCCCCGCACGATCTCCCCCCGCACGACGGAGGCCCCCGCCCATGAGCGACTTCGACGACCTCGACCTGTCCCGCCGGCTCCGCGCCGCCGCGGGCGACGACCCCGACCTCGCGTCGGCCCACGCAGCGGTCGGGCGCCGGGTCCGGCGCGTGCGCCGCACGCGTGCGGCCGTGCTGTCCTCGACCGCGGTCGTCCTCCTGGTGGTGGGCACCGTCGCGGCGATGTCCCCGAACGGCACCGATCGCCGCGTCGGGGTGGCCGACGCGCCGTCGTTCGACGACGGCTCGCTGCCGACGACCGCGGGGTCGAGCACCGACGCATCGACGCCGACCACCACCCCGAACCCGGCCACCTCGAACCCGGCCACCTCGAGCGCTGCGACCACCGCGACGACCGGCACGCCGTCCACCGTCGTGGGTGACGATCGTTCGGCCGAGGAGTCCCTGGTCGCCGGCACGACCGAGTCACGCACCCTCACGGGCGTCGGTGGCTCGATGACGGTGCGGGTGACCGCCGGGTCGGGCGGCTCGGTGCGACTGTCGTCCACGGCCCCCGCGGCGGGCTTCACCGCCCGCACCACCACGTCACGCCCCGCCGAGGTGGAGGTCGAGTTCGTCTCGGCCTCGCACCGCACCCGGATCCGGGTCCGGCTCGACGACGTGCGCCTGCGCCTCGACGTCGAGGAGGAGGCGATCACCACGTCGACCTCCGTGACGACCACCCCTGCCGGTGTGCCTCCGACCGCCACGCCGCCCTCCACCCCGACGGCGACGACGAGCCCGACCAGCCCGACGACGACCCTGCGGCCCACCACCTCGACGTCGCCCACCACCTCGACCAGCACCTCGGCCCCGAGCAGCACCACGCCCGGCGGCGGCAGCGGGCCCACCACCACCGACGACGACGACGACAGCACCAGCACGACCTCGGACGACGACGCCACCGGCAGCGGGAACAGCGGCAGCGGGAACAGCGGCAGCGGGAACAGCGGCAGCGGGAACAGCGGCAGTAGCACCGACGACGACTGATCGGCGCACACCGGACCGCACCGGAGCGCACCCGACGCGCACCTGACGCGCACCCGGAGCGC
>WLDE01000139.1 GCA_009704985.1 Actinomycetota bacterium
ATCAGGTTCGACTCGTCGGCGTACTGCGCCACCATGCGCAGGGTCTTGCGCTCGCCGCTGCCGCCGATCATCACCGGGATCCGCCCGACCGGGGGCGGAGAGTTGAACGCGTTCTGTGTCGTGTAGCGCTGTCCGCTGAACGTGGAGGCCTCGCCGCGCAGCATCGGCAGGATGATCTGCAGCGCTTCCTCGAGACGTTCGAAGCGGTCGGTGAAGGTACCGAACTCCAGCCCGTACGCCTGGTGCTCGAGCTCGAACCAGCCGGCGCCGATCCCGAGTTGCGCCCGACCGTTCGACACGAGGTCGAGTGCGGTCACGGTCTTCGCGAGGATCGCCGGGTTGCGGTACGTGTTGCCCGTCACCAGCGCGCCGAGGCGAACGCTGCGCGTCTCGCGGGCGAGACCGGCGAGCAGCGTGTAGCACTCGATCATGTAGTCCTCCGGCGCCCCGAGCATCGGCAGTTGGAAGAAGTGGTCCATCACCAGGACGGTGTCGAAACCCGAGGCCTCGGCCTCCTTCGCCTGTGCAGCGATGACGTCGAACAGCTGCGCCGGTCCGACGTCGGGATAGGTGAAGTTGGGGATCTGGTAGCCGCGAATGGTCACCTCGCCATTCCAGCACCGTTCACGACACCGTGCGTCGATCCGTCGGTGGTCGCGCGCCCGAGGCGTTTCAGCCGGGTCGTTCGACGCCGGCCGCCACGACGTCGACGACCACGGCCGGTTTGCCAGCAGGCGTGTGGAGCACCGACTGCACGGCGACCAGTTGCCGACCGAGGTGCTCGATGCGGGCGGTGCACGACACCGTGCTGCCGTCCGCGGGGATCGGCCGCAAGAACGCGACGCTCATCGTGACCGGCAGGATCTCCCGGTCGGGTGCGGCCACCGCTCGGATCAACGCGTCGCACGCCCGCTCACCCATCAGCGCTCCGGAGCCGCCGTGCAGGCCGTGCCGTTCGTTGGCGAGCACCGGCCGAGCGGTGAAGGTGAGGGTGAGGTGATCCGGCCCGAGCTCCACGAATCGGGTCCCGAGCGTGCGGTAGACCTCGCTCCCGAGCAACGGGTGCGGATCGGCCGCCGGTGGTTCGTCGACCACCGCGGTGTCCGACGGTGGCTCGGCGACGTTGCCGCCCTGGCGCTCGCCGACGGTGAACAGGGCGAACCGCCCCGAGACGGACGCCACGACGCGGCCGTCACCGTCGTGCACCGTGCCGCTCGACGCGATGCCACCGTGGTAGCGGTGCGCCTCGCCGCCGGTGCCGCCGACCGAACGGTGGGCGGCCCACGGGCGTAAGTGCACCTCGACGTGGAGGCTGCTCGTCACGACCACCTCGTGCGGATCGAGCGACCACACGCAGGCGCTGCCGATCACGCTGTCGGCGAGCAGGAACAGCAGTCCGGGCGCCGGCAGGCCGTCGGCGCCGTGGGCGGCGGGACCGGGGGAGAGGTCGAGCCTGCGCCGACCGTCGGTCATCGGGCCCCGTTCGAGCGTGAACAGGTCGTCGGTCGGGCACACGGCGTGCGCCTGCACGTTCTGCATCCAGCCCGGTTCGCTCATCGTCGTCTCTCTCGATCCTCTCGCCGCCACCACGCACGAAGCCACGGCCGGCCTCCCGACCGTAGGACGCAGTGGCGGCGTCACCACGACTCCGGGCCCGGCGGTTCGGCTGGACCACAATGCGGCGATGCACGCCGACCTCAGCTCCCTGTTCGATCTCACCGGCCGGACGGCCATCGTCACCGGCGGCTCCCGCGGACTCGGCCGGGCGATGGCACTCGGCTTCGCGAAGGCCGGCGCGAACGTGGTGGTCGCGAGTCGCAAGCTCGACTCCTGCGAGGACGCGGTTGCCGAGATCGAGGCGCTCGGCGCCCGCGGTCTGGCCGTGGCCACGCGGATGCAGGAACCGGCCGACGTCCAGGCACTCGTCGATGCGACCGTCGCCCACTTCGGCGGCATCTCGATCGTCGTGAACAACGCGGCCACGGTGCTCGACCGGCCGCTCGACGCCGTGGAGCCCGCCACCTTCGCCGGCGCCTTCGGCACCAACCTGCTCGCCCCGATGCTGCTCGTGCAGGCGGCCCGCCCCCACCTCGCGGCCAGCGGCCACGGCGCGGTGCTGAACATCATCTCGATCGCCGCCGACCGGGCGACCCGAAACCGGTACTACTACCCGCCGGTGAAGGCGGCGCTCGCGCAGGTGACGCGGTCCATGGCGCTCGACCTGGCGCCCGAGGGCATCCGCGTCAACGCGATCTCGCCCGGCACGTTCCGCACGGACATGGTGACGAAGGCCTTCGACGAGCGCACGCTCGACGCCGTGGCCCGCTCCACCCCGCTCGGGCGGATCGGCGATCCGGACGAGCTGGTCGGTCCGGCGCTGCTGCTGTGCAGCGACGCGGGCTCGTTCGTCACGGGCGAGGTGCTCACGGTCGACGCCGGCGCCACGGCCTGACGAGCGCAGGTCGCGGTCGCACCGAGGCCGGCGTCGGTTCCCCCACCTCCGGGTGACCGGTGGCACCGGGAACCACGTCCGCGACGGGCCGGCGACGGGAAACACTGTGGTCATGACGTACTCGCTCCCGCCGCTCCCGTACGACCCCGCCGCCCTCGAACCCCATCTGTCCGCCCGCATCCTCGAACTGCATCACGGCAAGCACCACCAGGCGTACGTCGACGGCGCGAACGCCACCCTCGACAAGCTGGCGGCCGCCCGCGACCAGGGTGACTTCGCCTCGCTCGTCGGCCTCCAGAAGACGCTCGCGTTCAACGTCGCCGGTCACGTGCTGCACTCCCTCTACTGGCAGAACATGAGCCCCGACGGCGGCGGCCGGCCGCAGGGCGAGCTCGCCGCGGCGATCGACGACCAGTTCGGTGGCTTCGACGCGTTCCGGGCGCAGATGACCGCAGCGACGGTGTCCGTCCAGGGGTCGGGGTGGTCGGCGCTCGTGTGGGAGCCGCTCGGCCGTCGGCTGGTGGTCGAGCAGATCGAGGATCACCACAACCACTCCATCGAGGGCGCGCGTCCGCTGCTGGTGATCGACGCGTGGGAGCACGCGTACTACCTGCAGTACGAGAACCGCCGGGCCGAGTACGTCGAGGCGATCTGGAACGTCGTGAACTGGGACGACGTCGCGACCCGCTTCGCCGCCGCCGTCGGCTGACGTCCGGAGGACCGACGGGACGATCGGCGGGCCGGTGACGAGCCGGCACTCGTCCGTGTCGCGTGGCGCGATCTAGCGTCGCCGCGTGGACACGGACTGGATCGAGGTGTCGCGACGAGCGGCCCTCGCCTCGCACCGACTGATCGGCTGGATCTTCTGGGACCCGACCGCGATCGCGAACTATGCCGCGCTCGGCGTGCCGGACGGACGCGGCTACTACATCGCGAGCCGCGCAGCGCCGCTCGCAGCGGCAGGTCATCAGGCGGTCACCGCGGCGTTCGGCTCGATCCACCCGGACTTCGTCCGGTTCGCGCTCGACCTCTGCGCGCAGCACACCACCTTCGAGGCGGCGGCCGACGCCCGTGACCGAGCGGTGTCGGAGGGGTTGCGTCGTCACGTGCCCGAGGTCGTGGACGAGCTCGGCACCTTCGCCGGCGAGCTGTGGGAGGCGGCCGATGTGTCGCCGTCGGCGGGTCGTGTCTGCTTCGCCGCCCACCGGCAGTGGCCGCGACCCACGCACGACGACGCGCTCAGTGCCTGGCTGGCGCTGAACTGCATCCGCGAGTGGCGCGGCGACGTGCACTGGGCGGTGCAGGTGGCCGACGGGCTGTCGGGTACCGCGGCCGGTCTGCTCGACGGCGCGTGGCGCGACTACCCGGACGACTGGCTGCCCCGCAGCCGCGGCGCGAACGACGAGATGCTGCGCACCGCCCTCGACGAGTTGGCCGCTCGCGGGTTCGTGACCGATGGGCGGGTGAACGACGCCGGGGTCCGCCACCGTCAGGAACTGGAGGACCGCCTCGACGCCCTCACGGTCGCGCCGTGGCGGCACCTCGGTGCCGATCGCACGCTCCGGCTCGTGGAGCTCGTCCGTCCGGTGGCGGATCGCCTGCTGCAGATCGTCGACGAGACCGCCGGCCCGAACTGGATGCCGGCCGCCCGCCTGCGTCGATCCGCGGCGGCACGACCTGTCTCGCTCTGACCCCGCTGCGCGGACCGGGTCGACCGCGTGCGCCGATCGTCAGAGCAGGCGGTCGACGGCGACGGGCAGGCGGATCCGCCAGTTCGGGTGGTCGTTGAGGCCCGGGCGGTTCGGCTGCTCGACCGCGCCGGCGAGGTCGTCGGTGGTGACCAGCCGGAGGTGCGACGAACCGGCGACGAGCGCCGCGTTCGCCGCCGCTGCCGCCTCGGCGCCGGTCGTCGCCGTCGGCGCGACGGCGAGCAGGCGCCCGTAGACCTCGTCGTCGGCCACGTCGCCGGTGAGCCCGCGTTCCCACACCCCGGCAGCGGTCGGCAGGTCATGGGTGGTGACGGTCGCGAGTGCAGCAGCCGGCCAGGAGTCGGGCGTCTCCTCCTCGAACCACAGCACCTTGGTACCGGCGATGCGCCGCTCGGCCAGCATCTCGCGCACCTCCTGCTCCACCGTGCCGAGATCCTCGCCGATGACGAACGCCCCGGCGCGGGTGGCCTCCAGGCACACGATCGCGAGCAGCTCGTCCGCGGGGAACCGCACGTACGCGCCCGCCCTCGGCGAACCGCCAGCCGGCACCCAGTACTGCCGGAAGAGCCCCATCACGTGGTCGATGCGCAGACCGTGCACGCCGCGCAGCGCCGCTCGGACCGTGTCGACGAACGGCTCGTAGAGGGCGGCGCGCAGCTTCCACGGCACGAACGGCGGCAGACCCCACTCCTGGCCGTCGGCGTTGAACTTGTCGGGCGGTGCGCCCACGCGCATGTCGAGCGCGAGGTGTGCAGCGAACTCGGCCGCATCGGCGCCGCCGGGGGAGAAGCCGACCGCGAGGTCGCCGATCAGGCGGACGCCGGTCGCAGCGACGTCGGCCAGTTGGTCCGCGACGCGATGCTGCAGCCACTCGTGGAAGCGTGCGCGGCGCTGCCAGTCGTCCGACGCCTCCAGCTCGGCGAGGTCGGCCGGCCACCGCTGCCAGTCGGCGCCGAGCGTGTCGCAGTGCGCGTTCCAGCACGCGATGGGCGACGGCTCGATCGACCCGTCGTCGACGACGTCGAAGGCGGCCTCCAGCACGGAGCGCTTCGCGATCCACACGTCGTCGCGGTCGATGAGCGTCCCCGGTGCGCAGCGCAGCCGCTCCGGGACCGGCGCGTCGATCGCGAGCAGCATCGGGTTCCAGGCCCTGCGGCTGCTCGGGTAGTAGGGGCTCGGCTCCTGCGGCAGCGACGGCGCGGGCTGGTGCAGCGGGCTCACGAGCACGGCGCAGCCGCCCGCGGCCATCACCCGGGTGGCGAGGTCGCGCAGGTCGCGCAGGTCGCCGATGCCCCACGACCGCTCCGACCACAGCGCGTACACCTGGGCGGCGACGCCCCAGCCGACCGGGATCTCGGGGCAGGTGCGCGGGTGCACGATCACGCGGGTGGCGGGCGAGCCGTCCGTCGGACGGAGGTCGTGGTAGCCGAGGGGCACCTCCGGCGGGAGGTCGCGCCGCACACCCCACGAGGTGCCGTCCTCGAGCACCAGCTCGCAGTCGTTCCAGAGCGTGTGGTGCGTGCCCTGCTCGACGAACCACAGCGGCCGACCCGGCACGGGCGTCCCCATCGCCGCCCGGATGCGATCCCGCACGGCCGGGTCGATCGGGTGCCACGTGCCCGCCACGTCGTGATAGCCGTCGGTGATGCCCCACTCGTCCACGGTGGCTCATCGTGGCAGGTGCGTCGGGTGGGCGCCGATCATCCGCCGGTCGGGCGGTGGTCCTGTCGGGTGATCCCTACACTCGCGGCGATGGGACCGTGGTCGACCCGGAGCAAGCTCACCCGCAACGCGGAACGGTTGCGATCGCTGCGCGACGAGCTGCGGGTGATCGACGAGCAGCTCGCCCACCTGGCCGACGAGGCGGCCGACGAGGAGCTGCGCGCGCTCGTCACCGAGGGACCGGTGGGCAGCGAGCCGCGCGAGGCGCGTGCCCACGCCGACGCGATGGCCCGCCACCGCGAGCGGGTGATCGCGGAGATCCGCGAACGCGAGCAGCGTCAGGACGAGCTGCTCGATCGGATGAACGGCGCCTGACCGCCGCCGCGCTCATCGGCACTCGTTCCCGCTGACCTGCGCAGACGCGATCCGCGGTGGTCACCTGCTTGAATGTCGCCGGGCCGAACGTGAAAGGACTGCCTCCGTGACCATCCGCGTGGTGATCGCCGAAGACGAAGCCATCATCCGACTCGACCTCAAGGAGTCCCTCGAGGAAGAGGGCTACGAGGTCGTGGGTGAGGCGGGTCGTGGCGACCAGGCGATCGAGCTCGTCCGCGAGCTCCGTCCCGACCTGGTGATCCTCGACATCAAGATGCCCGGCGTCGACGGGCTCACGGCGGCGCGCACCATCGCCGCGGACCGGATCTGTGCAGTGCTCATGCTCACGGCGTTCAGCCAGCGCGAGATCATCGAGGAGGCCCGCGACGCCGGCGCCCTCGCGTACCTGGTGAAGCCGTTCCAGAAGAACGACCTGATCCCTGCGATCGAGGTCGCGATCGGTCGCTTCCGCGAGCTCGCAGCACTCGACGGCGAGGTCGACGCGTTGGGCGAGCAGCTCGAGTCGCGCAAGCTCGTCGACCGTGCCAAGGGCATCCTCATGGACGAGCTCGGCTACAAGGAGCAGGAGGCGTTCACCTTCATCCAGCGCACCGCGATGAGCGAGCGCTGCCGCATGCGCGACGTCGCCGACCGGATCATCGCCGGCGCGCTGCGGCCCTGACGCCCTCGACGACGGCCACGCTCCGATGAAGGTCCTGCTGCTCGACGGCAACTCGCTCACCTACCGGGCGTTCTTCGCCCTGCCCACCGACATGGCCACGGCCGGCGGACAGGTCACCAACGCGGTGTTCGGCTTCACCTCGATGCTGATCAACCTGCTGAAGGACCACCGTCCCGACGCGATCATGGTGGCCTTCGACCGGCCCGAGCCCACCTTCCGGCACGAGGCCAACCCGGAGTACAAGGCCCAGCGGGAGGCGGCGCCCGACATCCTGCGCCAGCAGATGGGTCTGGTGCGCCAGGTGCTCGAGGCGTTGCGGATCCACGTCTTCGAGCTGTCCGGCTGGGAGGCCGACGACCTCATCGCCACGATCGCCACCAGGGCCGAGGCCGAGGGGCACGACGTCATCATCGTCACCGGCGACCGGGACAGCTACCAGCTGGTGCGCGACCCGCACATCAAGGTGCTCTACAACCGCCGCGGGGTCAGCGACTACGCCTTCTACGACGAGGCCGGCATCCTCGAGCGCACCGGCGTCACCCCGGCGCAGTACCCGGAGTACGCGGCGCTGCGCGGCGACCCCAGCGACAACCTGCCCGGCGTGCCCGGGGTGGGGGAGAAGACGGCTGCGAAGCTGATCACCACCTACGGCGGTCTCGACGGGATCTTCGCCAACGTCGACCAGCAGACCCCGAAGCTGAAGCAGAACCTGGTCGAGCACGAGGCACAGGCCCGTGCCAACCATGCGCTCATGGTGCTGCGACGCGACGCGCCGGTGGACGTCGACCTGTCCGTGCTGACGGTCGACCCCGACCAGGCCGAGGTGAAGCGGCTGTTCGACTTCCTGGAGTTCAAGTCGCTGCACGACCGGCTCTACGAGGCGCTGGGTGCGGCCGGCTCCGCGCCGAAGGCGTCCACCGCCGAGGTGCTCCACGCCGAGGTCCACGAGGCCGGCTCCGCCGCCGACGCGGCCGCCACCGTGGCTGCACTCGCGACGCTCGACGTCGCCGCCACCTGGTACGGCGAGCCGGGCCGGTCGCCGCTCACCGGTCTGGCGGTCGTCACCGACCCGGCGCTCGCCGAGGTGCTGTGGGTGCCGGATCCGATGGTGGCCGACCCGGCGCTGCTGGCCGCCGTGGCGGAGCACCCCCGCCTGCGCGGCCACCACGTGAAGGCGCTCATGCGATGGATGCTGGGCGCCGGCTTCATCGTCGACGGGCTGCAGCTGGACACCGCGATCGCCGCCTACCTCATCGACCCGGCCGAGACCCGGTACGCGGTGGGCGACCTCCTGGAGAAGTACACCGACCTCCGGCTCGGCGACGCCGTGGATCCCTCGAGCAAGGGGCAGCTCGACTTCGGCGGTGGCGACGACGGCCGTTCGCGGGCCGGCGTCGAGGCACTCGCCGTCACGCACCTCGCCGACGCCCTCGAGGACGCCCTCACCAAACAGGGGATGGTCGAGCTGTACCGCACGATCGAGAACCCGCTCGTGCGGGTGCTCGCCAAGATGGAGCACGTCGGCGTCGCGGTCGACGTCGCGGAGCTGCAGGCGCTCAACGAGCGGCTCACCGCCGACGTCGAGCGGCTCACGGCCGAGCTCCACGCGATCGTGGGTCGCCCGTTCAACGTCAACTCCCCGATCCAGCTGCGCGACATCCTGTACACCGAGCGCGGCCTGTCGCCCGGCAAGAAGACCAAGACGGGGTACAGCACCGACGCGGCGACGCTCGAGAAGCTCCGCGACCAGTGGCCCGAGTTCATCGACCCGCTGCTGCAGTACCGCGAGGTCGAGAAGCTGCGCGGCACCTACGGCACCGGCCTGCTCGCCGAGGTGGCCCCCGACGGACGCATCCACGCGACGTTCAACCAGACGGTGGCTCGCACCGGCCGGCTGAGCAGCGACCAGCCCAACCTGCACAACATCCCGGTGCGCAGCGACGAGGGTCGCCTGTTCCGGAAGGCGTTCGTGCCGGCGCCGGGTCATCAACTGCTCGTCGCCGACTACAACCAGATCGAGCTGCGCTGCATCGCCCACCTCGCCGGTGACCCAGGCCTGATCGAGGCGTTCGAGAGCGGCCGCGACATCCACAACGCCACGGCATCGCGTGTGTTCGGGGTGGAGCCCGATCAGGTCACCGTCGACATGCGCTCGAAGGCGAAGATGGTGAGCTACGGCCTCGCCTACGGCATGGAGGCCTACGGCCTCGGTCAGCGGCTCGGCATCCCCACCGACGAGGCGGCGGTCATCCTCGACGCCTACTTCGCCGCGTTCCCGAACGTGAAGGCGTACATGGAGCACACGGTGAACGAGGCGCGCATGCGCGGGTACACCGAGACGTTGTTCGGACGTCGCCGGCCGATCCCCGAGCTGTCGAACTCCAACTTCCGCATCCGCCAGGCGGGGGAGCGGCAGGCCATGAACGCCGGCATCCAGGGCCTCGCCGCCGACATCTTCAAGGTGGCGCTCGTCCGGATCGACGCTGCGCTCGACGACGCCGGGGTCGCCTCACGGCTCGTGCTGCAGGTGCACGACGAGGTGCTCGTCGAGGTGCCCGAGGGCGAGCAGGAGCGGGTGGGACCGTTGGTGATCGACCTCATGCGTCACGCCGCCGACCTCGACGTGCCGCTCGAGGTGAACGTCGCCTGGGGTCGCACCTGGGCCGACGCCAAGGGCTGACGGCGCCGTGCCGGACTCGCCGGACTCGCCGGACTCGCCCCGATCGCCCGACTCGCCGGTCGGGTCGCACTGGTTCGAGCCGATCGCCGAGCATCTCGGTCGCGCGTACCTGCGCTACTCGTTCACGAAGGGCACCCGCCAGGAGGTCGACCACCTGGTGGACGCGCTCGGGCTCGTCCCGGGTCAGCGGGTGCTCGACGTCGGCTGCGGCCCGGGCCGCCACGCGCACGAGCTCGCCCGGCGTGGCCTGGTCGTGCACGGCATCGACATCGCCCAGCGGTTCGTCGATCTGGCCACCGAGGGTGCCCCTCCCGGGGCGACCTTCGAGCGCCTCGACGCCCGGGCGCTGGCGTTCGACGCCGAGTTCGACGTGGTCGTGTGCCTCTGCCAGGGGGCGTTCGGCCTCATGACCGCGAACGGCGACGACGAGACGGTGCTCTCGGGGATGGCGCGTGCCCTGCGCCCCGGTGGGCGGCTGGCGCTGTCCGCGTTCAACGCCTACTTCGCGGTGAAGTACTTCGAGTCGGCCGTGTTCGACGCCGACAGCGGCGTGAACCACGAGCACACCGAGGTGCGCGACGAGCAGGGGCGGCCGGCCACCGTCGACCTGTGGACGGGCTGCTACACCCCTCGTGAGCTGCGGCTCCTGCTCCGCTCGGCCGGCCTCCGGTGCGACCGGATCGCCAGCGTCGAGCCGGGCGGGTACGGCGACGCGGCGCCCACCGTCGAGTCGGCCGAGTTCCTGGTCCTCGCGACCCGGATCTGACCGACGGCGCCCGCGTCGTCGGCGGTCGCCCGGCACACACTCCGGATGCCGGAGCTGGTATCCTCGACGAGTCCAGATCCACTGGACACCTCCATCTCCACCCCCGTCGCACGGGTCCGGTGCACCGTCTGGTGCCCGAGGCCACCGACCGGGGGCCGGGGACGGCGAAGCTCACCGATCCACATCCCGAAAGCACCAGTCTCTTGTCCGACACCTCCACCACCTCGTCCGGCGCCTCCGATCCCATGGGCTCCTTCGACGACGAGGGCAACTACACGCCCCGCCAGATCATCGCCGACGACCTCGGCATGTCCTTCGCCGAGGCCATCGACGGCACGATGGTCGACGTCGAGGACGGTCAGCTCGTCAACGGCACGGTGGTGAAGATCGACCGCGACGAAGTGCTCCTCGACATCGGCTACAAGAGCGAGGGCGTCATCCCCGCTCGCGAGCTCAGCATCCGCAACGACGTCAACCCGCACGAGATCGTCTCGATCGGTGAGGCGATCGAGGCCCTGGTCCTCACCAAGGAGGACAAGGAGGGCCGTCTCGTCCTGTCGAAGAAGCGGGCGCAGTACGAGCGTGCCTGGGGCACGATCGAGAAGATCAAGGAAGCCGACGGCATGGTCGAGGGTCCGGTGATCGAGGTCGTCAAGGGCGGTCTCATCGTCGACATCGGCCTGCGTGGCTTCCTCCCGGCGTCGCTCGTCGAGCTGCGTCGTGTCCGCGACCTCGCCCCGTACGTCGGCAAGACCGTGCAGGCGAAGATCATCGAGCTGGACAAGAACCGCAACAACGTCGTGCTCAGCCGTCGCGCCTTCCTCGAGGAGACGCAGAAGGAGAGCCGCGACAGCTTCCTCACCAACCTCAAGCCCGGCGAGATCCGCCAGGGTGTGGTGTCGAGCGTCGTGTCGTTCGGTGCGTTCGTCGACCTCGGCGGCATGGACGGCCTCATCCACGTCAGCGAGCTGTCGTGGAAGCACGTCGACCACCCGGGTGCCGTCGTCGCCGTCGGCGACCCCGTCACCGTGCAGGTGCTCGACGTCGACTTCGACCGCGAGCGCATCAGCCTGTCGCTCAAGGCCACCCAGCAGGATCCGTGGCAGGAGTTCGCCAGCACCCACGAGGTCGGCCAGCTCGTGTACGGCCGTGTCACCAAGCTCGTGCAGTTCGGTGCGTTCGTCCAGGTCGGCGACGGCATCGAGGGTCTCGTCCACATCTCGGAGATGTCGGCGCACCACATCGACTCGCCCGAGCAGGTCGTCACGCCCGGCGAGGAGCTGTGGGTGAAGATCATCGATCTCGACCTCGCCCGTCGCCGCATCAGCCTGTCGATCAAGCAGGCCGCCGAGGGTGGCGAGCTGGCCGAGGAGTACCGCCAGCACTTCGCCGTCGACGAGCAGGGCAACTGGACCGCCGGCCCCGACGACGCCGAGCGCGAGGCCGCCTGGGCCGAGTACTACGAGAACGGTGGCGAGGCTCCGACCGAGGAGGCCTGAGCCGTCGGGCCGGCCGGCCCGCACCTCAGCTCGACACGATGCCGACCGGTCCGCCGGTCGGCATCGTCGCGTCCGGGGCCGGTCGCCGGTCGCTCAGGCGGCCCGGTCGCGAGCTCGCTGCTGGCGCAGGAGCCGCTGACGGGCAGCGCGGCGCTCGGCGTCGCGCACCGACTCGGCGGC
>WLDE01000140.1 GCA_009704985.1 Actinomycetota bacterium
CCCGAGACGTCGCCACCCGAGACGTCGCCACCCGAGACGTCGCCACCCGAGACGACCGCCGATCCGGTGCCGTTGGCCGACCCGATCATCGTGCGGGGGTCGGACGTGCCGCCCGGTCTGGTGGAGCTCGCTCGGTTCGTCGAGGACACGCGCGGTCATCCGTTCCTGCGTCCGGTCACGGTCGAGCTCGTCGCCGACGACCGGTTCGAGGAGCTGATCGTCGACTCGTTCGGGGGTCCTGCGCTCGAGGCGTTGCAGGAGCAGTACGAGCTCATGGTGCTGATCGGTCTGCTCCCCGAGGGGATCGACTTCGTCGACCTGGTCCGGATCAGCGACCGCGAGAGCATCATCGGCTTCTACGTGCCCGGCACGGACACCCTGCACCTGCGCGGCGCCGAGCTGACGTCGTTCGTGTCGATGGTGGCGGTGCACGAGTTGACCCACGCCCTCGACGACCAGTGGTTCGATCTCGCTCCCGAGCGACACGACGACGACGCCGACCGGGCCTTCGCGCTCGCGGCGCTGGCCGAGGGCAGCGCGACCTGGGTGGAGGAGCAGTGGATCGCCGGTCGTTCCATCGACGAACGGGTCGAGATCCGTCGCGCCGGGGAGGAGATGTGGGTCGGTGCCGTGGAGGCGGACTGGCCCGTCAGCGCGATCGAGATCGGTGAGGACGTGTACTCGCTCGGGAGCTCGTTCGTGGTCGCCATGCCCGACGACGACGTCGCCGCATCGCTCGACGTCGCTTTCACGGATCGACCGGACTCCACCGAGCAGCTGCTCCACCCCAGCCGGTACCGCGCCGGCGACGTCCCGATCGACGTGGCGACGCCCGATCACGTCGGTGTCGTGGTCGCCGAGGGCACGATCGGGGAACTCCTGCTCGTCGAGCTCCTCAGTGCCGCGGTCTCGCCGGCGACGGCCCGCGAGGCCGGCGAGGGATGGGGCGGGGATCGCTACGTGGTCGTGGACGACGGTGCCCGGCGCTGTCTGGTGCTGGAGGTGCGCACGGACACCGGTCTCGACGAGGTGGAGCTCGCAGCGGCGACCGGTCGCTGGGCCGCCCGGCAGCCCGATGCGACCGTCACGCGCGACGACGGCACCGTCCGCGTCGTGTCCTGCCACGACGTCATGACGCCATGACGTAGGTGAGTCCTTCGGCCCTGGTGAGCGGCCGGATTCCGGCGCAGCGTCCAGCTGAGGGGACCGGAGCGAGCGGGCGCCGGTCGCTCGCAGGAGGAAAGGAGCGGACGATGAACGACCTGCTGACCCAGCGTTCCGTCGATCCCACGGTGGAGTTCCCGGTGGCCGGAGTGCCGACGGCGCCGGCCACGACGACCGCAGCACCACGACCGCGCCGCTGGCCGCTCGTGAGCGCGGTCGGCGTGGTCGCCCTGCTGTGCGGCGTCGGCGTCGGTGTGTTGGTCACCCTGCCGCAACGCAGCGACCTCGCGGACCAGCGTGATGCTGCCCGGGTCGCCGCCGCCGAGGTGGCCGACGACCTCGACGTCGCGACCGCCTCGCTCGACGAGGTCCGACAGGAGCTCGCCGGCGTGCAGGACGAGCTCGCGACGCGAGGCGCCGATCTCGAGGCCGTCGAGGCCGAGCTGACCACGACCCTCGACGAGTTCGCCGTCGTGTCGTCGGAGTTGGACGGGATGGCCACGAATCGTGACGAGTGCCTGCTGGCGGCGACCACCGGTGTGGATCTCGTCACCCAGTGGGAGAACTTCTACGACGACGAGTGGGCCTGGATGATCTCGGAGTCCGGCAGCGCGGCCGAGGCCGAGATCGCCCTTCACATGGACGAGCAGTGGGCTCGGATGACCGAGCAGCACGATGTGATGCACGAGGCCTTCGACGACTGCACCAGCGGCTGACGACGATCCGGTGCACCGAGGGCGCCGCCCAGGGGCGGCGCCCTCGGCGCGCGTCGCCCAGGTCGTCGCACGATGCACTGCGATGCGGCACGGTACGGTCGGTCGCATGGCCCGCCCGTTCCGATTCGCCGTGCAGACCGGACCGTTCGACGACGCCGAGGCGCTGACCGTCTTCGCCCGCGAGGTGGAGTCGCTCGGCTACGACGAGCTGTACAGCTACGACCACATCGGCGCCGTCGACCCGTTCGCCCCGCTCGTCGTGGCGGCACTCGCCACCGAGCGGTTGCGCGTGGGGCCGCTCGTGCTCAACAACGAGTTCCACCAGCCTGCGCTGCTCGCTCGCACCGCGGCGACCGTCGACCGGCTGATCGGTGGGCGTCTGGTGCTCGGTTGGGGCACCGGGTACATGCAGAGCGAGCACGACGCGATCGGCCTCGAGCTCCGGGCGCCCGGGCCGCGGGTCACGCGCTTCGCCGAGTCGCTCGCAGTGGTGCGCTCGCTGCTCGACACCGGGGCGGCCGACTTCGACGGCGAGCACCACCACGTGCACCTCGCCGATCTCGGGGTGCGGCCCGCCGCCGAGCGGGTGCCGTTCCTGATCGGTGGTCACGGTCGTCGCGTGGTGTCGATCGCCGGGCGCTTCGCGGACATCTTCCAGTTCACCGGTCTGCACCACGGCGAGGGTGGGGTGCCCAACGGTGGTGGCTTCGCGATCGAGGAGGTCGAGGAACGCAGCCGCTGGCTCACCGAGGCGGCGGGGGAGCGCGACGTCGACATCGAGCGGTCGATCCTGGTGCAGGCCACCTACGTCGGTGACGACGCCGATGCGAAGCTCGACGGGTTCGTCGAGCGGTTCGGGATGCCGCGTGAGCTGCTGGAGGCGACGCCGTTCGTGCTCGTCGGCTCGCTGCAGCAGGTGGTGGAGAAGCTGGAGGGCCTCCGCGAGCGGCTCGGCGTGAGCCACGTCACCATCCGCGACGTGCAGGGTGTCGCCCCCGTGGTCGAGGCGCTGGCCGGCCGCTGACGACGAGTCGCGACGAGCGATGAGCGCGCCGGCGGCACGCATCGCTCATCGCGGGGTGGGTCAGCGGAAGCCGTAGCGGAGCTGGGTGCCGGTCTCGTCCACCTCGGCCTCGCCGAGGATTCGGAGGTGCTCGAGGTGGGCGTACGTCTCGCTCTCGGCCATCGGACCCCACGACCGCTTCTGGAACAGCACCTGCATGTACTCGTGCACGGTGCCCTGTCCGAGCTCGCCCGAGGCCTCGCGCAGCTTCTGCAGGCGCTCGTGGTGGTGCCGCTTGATGTCCTGCGCCCGCCCGGCCAGGTCGGCGAACTCGAGCCCGTGTGCGGGCAGCACCGTGCGCACGCCCGAGAACGTGCTCATCCGGTCGAGGCTGTCGAAGAAGTCCTTGAGCGGGTCGACGGTGGTGCCGAGGCCGGAGATGTGCGGGGTGATCGTGGGCAGCACGTGGTCGCCGCTGATCATCACGCCGTCGTTCGGGTCGAACAGGCAGAGGTGGTCGATCGTGTGGCCGGGCGTGTGCACCGCCACCCACTCGCGCCCGCCGAGCTCGAGCACCTGGGCGTCCTCCACCCGGCGGGTCGGTGACGGTGTGGGCAGGAACTTGCCCGCCGCCTTGCGCATCGCCCAGAACCGCAGGCGCCGGCGGCGCGACGTCATGTACCGCTCGCCGCCCCACGGGGTTGCCCGGCCGAGCGGGCCGGGGCTGATGTCCTGGTTCCGCGACGCCTCCACCTGCGCCTTCACCGGGCGGTCGGCGATCGCCAGGTCGTCGGCGCTCTCCTGGTCCTCGGCCTCGGGGTCGAGGAAGGTGCGGAACCGGCGGTGGGTGATCACGTCGGCGCCGAACTTCCGGCGGAACCGGCCCGCCTGACCGAAGTGGTCGGGGTGCGAGTGGGTGACCACCACGGAGTGCACGCGCTCGATCGGAAGGCCGCCGCCCGCCATGATCCGCTGCAGCTCCTTCCACGTCTTCGGTCCGGGGAGGCCGGGATCCACGAGGGTGATGCCGCGGGCGTCCTCCATCGCGTAGCAGTTCACGTGCCCGAGGCCGGGCAGCGAGATCGGCAGCTGCAGTCGCAGGATGCCGGGCGCGACCTCGTCGATCCCCTCACGCGGTGGCTGGCGTTCCTCGCGGACCGAGCCCGTCGCGTGATGGTGGTGGTGCGTCACCCGCACAGTCGTAGCGGAGCGGGGCGTCCGGGCCGAAGTCGCAGCGGGCTGCGGCGCGGTCGCGGCAGCGGTGTCGCAGCGGTGCGGCGGGGCTGCGGCGCGGTCGGGTCGGGCTCAGACGGCTCGACGCGTGGTCTGCCAGCGTCCGAACGTGGACCCGATCGTCCACGCGGGGCCGAGCAGGAGGACGACGTCGGTGACGGCGTGGGTGGTCGGCCACCACATCGTGAGCAGCGTGAGGCTGAGCACCCAGATCGACATGAAGGCGAGGTTGGGTCGCCGCCACTGCGCGGCCTGCACCGGGTGGGCGAACTCGACGTCGGTCATCGACAGCGCCGACAGCACCAGCACGATGATCGCGGTGAGCGGGGCCGGTGTCTCCAGCAACCACAGGGTGGGGATCACCATGTTCCACACCGCGGGGAACCCGCGGAACCAGTGGTCGGTGGTCATCATGTCGGTGCGGCTGAACCACATCGCCGACGTGACGAGCATGACGGCGATCGTGACCTCGCCGAACGGGCCGTCGGGCAGCAGCCCGAACTGCCAGGCGAACACCGCCGGCACGAGCACGCACGTGACGTAGTCGATGACGAGGTCGAGGATGTACCCGTCGTACTTGGGAATGACGTTCTTGACGTCGTAGCGGCGGGCGAGGGGGCCGTCGATGCCGTCGATCACCTGCGCGAGCACCAGCAGCAGCACCGCCGCACGGGGCGAACCGTCGAGCACCGCGATGATCGCCAGCATGCCGACGAGGATGCCGCTGGCGGTGAGGAGGTGGATCGCCCGGCACGCCGACAACCCGGGGGTGGTGACGGGCACCCCCATGCGGAGTCGTGACACGCTCACACCCTAACCACGTTCGGGGGAGTCGACACCTCGTCGTTCCTGGTCAGCGTGCCCGAGCACGGTTCGGTAGGTTGGCGGCCGTGGGATCCTCGGGGCGGCGCGCCCGGCTGACGCTGCTGTGGCTGGTGGCCGTCGTCGGTTGGAGCCTGGTGCGATCGGCGGCGGTGCGGCAGTGGCTGGCCGACCACGGGGTCGACCCGCTCCGGTACCTGCTCGTGGACCTGTCGTCGTCGGTGCCGTACGCGCTGTGCAGCGCGCACCTGCTCGGCGCGTTGTACGACGGACGCCGCCGTGCGGCGCTCGGGTGGGCCGTGCCGACGGTGCTCGCCTTCGTCACCCCCGACGTGTACCTGCTGTCGAGCGGGCGGGCGCTGCCGTGGCCCACCTACCTGGTGGTGCTCACGGTCGCGTCGATCTCGGCCACGCTGGCGGTGCGTGCGGGCCGTGCCTCGCTGGAGCAGCGTCGCCGCGCCGAGCTCGAGCTCGCGACGGTCGCCGTGCCCGCGCGCGGGCCATCCCCCCGAGCCGGCGGCTGATCCGGTCAGCCCAGCGCGACGATCTCCACCCCGATCGCGCCGGGCGCCAGGGTGAGCACTGCGACGGTGCAGGCGGGCTGACGGCGGCGCTGCATCGCCGATCCAGGGTTCACGTGGTGCTGCACGTGGCCGCGTTCGACGTGGGTCTCGTGCCAGGGGATGTGCGAGTGGCCGAACAGGACGACGTCGGCGCCGGGGAAGATGCGGCGGAGTCGTCGGTCGCGTCCCGCCGACGGCCCGCTGTCGTGGAGCATGCCGATGATGCATCCGCCGAGCTCCACCTCGATGCGCTCGGGGAGTCGCACCCCGACGTCGTTGTTGCCGAGCACCGCGTGCACGGGTGCGTACTCGCGCAGGGCGCCGAGGACGCTCGGGTGCACGATGTCGCCGGCGTGGAAGATCGCGTCGACGCCGTCGTGGCCGTCGAGGCCGTCGAGGCCGTCGAGGCCGTCGAGGCCGTCGAGGCCGTCGAGGAGGTGTCGGAGCCGGTCGATCAGGCGCGGTGCCTGCCCGTCACCGAGGTGGGTGTCGGCCACCACGAGGGCCCTCGCCGTCATCCGAGCGCTCGCAGCACCGCCTCGCCCCGCGGCGAGAGCCGGTAGCCGACGTCGAGGCTCTCGGTGAGGCCGAGCTCCTTCAGCTTGCGCACGTTCGCCTTGAACACCATCCGCTCCTGACCGGCGTGGCGGGCGAGCGCCGTGGACACGATGCCGGGGTAGCGCTCGATCAGCCGCAGGGTCTGGCGGGTCCAGGGCCGGCCGCTGCGGCGGTCCATCCGGTCGAGACGTGCCTTCAGGTCGGCCACCGTCTCGTCGTCGAGGGCGTCGTCGGCGCGGCGTTCGATCCGGTCGTCGGGGCCGAGGTGGTGCAGCTCCACGCGCCACACCGCGCGCTCGGGGTCGTCGATGCCCATGCGGGCGAGCAGCGCTGCGGCATCCGTGGCTCCGGCGCGGCGGGCGTCGTCGTCGGTGATGTCGCCGGCGCGCACCTGGTCGACCGCCGTCGCCTCCAGCAGCATCCCGCCCACCCGGTGGTGGCCGCCGGCGCGCGCCTGCGGTCGGGTCCAGGTGCGGAACGTGAGGGTGATCGAGCCGTCGGCCAGACCGGGCCAGGCGTCGGCGCTGAACAGCATGTGCCCAGGATGCCAGAGCCGTCGCCGCGGTCCGGCGTGGTCCGGCGTGGTCCGGCGTGGTCCGGCGTGGTCCGGCGTGGTCCGGCGTGGTCCGGCGTGGTCCGGCGTGGTCCGGCGTGGTCCGGCGTGGTCGGGTGTGGTCGGGTGTGGTCAGGTGTGGACGGAGCGCACCTTCGCGTGGGCGCCGGAGGTGGTGGCCGCCATCACGCCGAGGCCGATGAACACCGTGCCGGCCACCCACCGCTGCACGATGCCGAGGGTCCGCCCGCGCAGCAGCACGTGCCGCATGCTGCTCGCCACGAGCGAGTAGGTGCTGTCCGTCACGCACCCGATCAGGACGAACACCACGCCGAGCACCAGCGACTGTAACCAGGCGCGTCCCTGGTCGGGGTCGATGAACTGCGGCAGGAACGACAGGAAGAACAGCGCCACCTTCGGGTTGAGCACGTTCACGATCACGCCCTGACCGAAGGCGCGGCGGGTGCTGGTGGCGGCGAGGTCGCCGCTCAGCGCCGGGGCCGGACGCAGGAGGGTGCGCACCCCGACGAACACGAGGTAGCCGGCACCGAGCCACTTCACCATGGTGAACGCGGTCGCCGAGGTGGCCAGCACCGCCGACAGACCTGCCGATGCCGCGACGGCGTGCACGAAGTTGCCCAACTCGAGCCCGGCCACCGCGGCGAGGCCGACCTCGCGGCCGTCGCTCACGCTGCGGTTCAAGATGTAGATCACCGCCGGGCCGGGGATGATCAGCAGCACGAACGACGCGAACGCGAACGTCGAGACGGTGGAGAGGTCGGGCACGAGCGGCGACTGTACGCGTCAGATGCCGACGTCGACGGGCTGATTCGGCACCCGACCGGCGAGCACCTCGGCGAGGTGCGTGGCCAGTGCTTGCGGTGCGAACAGGCGGGTGTCGCCGGCGGCCGCAGCGGCCTCGGCGATCTCGTGGAGGTGCCACCAGCGCAGCCCGAACACGTACTCGCGCTGCAGCTCCTCGGGCGTGAGCACGGGGGTCGGTTCGAAGCGTCCGGCGCGGACGAGGTGGATCTGCTCGCGCTGGCCGTCCCAGCGGCCGTCGAGGAACGGGATCACGTGCAGACGGGTCCAGATGTGCGGGCCGATGTCCGCGTCGTGCAGCCCGACCTCCTCCACCAGCTCGCGGCGCAGCGCGGCCTCGGGCGTCTCGCCCGCCTCCAGCCCGCCGCCGGGCAGCGCCCAGCGCGTGCCGACGGGGAACTCGAAGCGCACCAGGAGGACGCGCTGGTCGGGGTCGACGATCAGCGCCCGCGCCGCCTCGCGGATCCGCAGCCCTGCGGTCGGGTCGTCCGCGTTCGGGTCGTCCGCGTTCACGGCGACGGGATCGTCCACACCCCGCGGGTCAGTCGAAGTCGACCGTCGCGATGCGGTCGGCGTTGTACACGGGCGCGTCGGCGTCGATGCGGTACTTGCGGGTGACGGCGCCGGTGATGCCGTGCTGGCCGAACATGTTGCGCATGTTGAAGTAGTTCTCGTGCAGGAAGTGGGCCGCCAGCGTCGGGGCGTCCTGCCACAGCTCGTACACGACGATCGCGCCGTCGTCGCACGGGTCGGCGCTGAAGACGTAGGCGAGGCAGCCCGGCTCCTCGTCGCGCGTGGCCTGCTGGAACGGCTTCGACGCCTCCAGGCAGGCTGCCCGCTTCTCCGGCGCGATCGTGATGACTCCGCTGATGATGATCATGGCTTCCCCTTCGTCGTCACCGGCGTGGCCGGGCGGCGCCCATGTTGGCGCGCCGGGCGCCGGCGCACCGGGTCGGACGCCCGGCGGGTGCTCACTCGGACGGGCGCTCGTTCAGCCCGTCGTTGAACATCCGGTACGTCTCGTAGATCGACTTGCACTCCTCGCAGATCGGGAGCTGCTTCGGATCGCGCGACGGCACCCACACGTAGCCGCAGAGCGCTTCGAGGGGCGTGCCGTAGATGCGGGCCTCGAGCACCTTGGCCGCCGCGTTCTCACCCTTCTTCGTCTTCACGATGTGGGCGTTCGTCGGTTCGCCGGTCTGCGGCTCGCGCTCGGTGTCGAGCTCGGGGTCGGTGCGGGCCGGCAGGGTCACGATCTCGGTCACGCGCTCCAGTCAACCACCCGCACGGCACGCGTCGCTCGTCGCCGGACACCGGGCCGCCGGACCCCGTGTCCCGGATCCCGTGTCCCGGATCCCGGGGCGCCGGACGCGGTCGGTAGTGTGACGCCATGCCGCTCTACGAGTACCGCTGCCGCACCTGCGACGAGACCTTCGAGCTGCGCCGTCCGATGAGCGAGTCGAGCGCCCCGGCGCCGTGCAGCTCGGGCCACGTGGATTCGGTGCGGTTGCTGTCGGTGTTCGCGAGCGTCGGGGCCTCGGGTGCCGCGGCGCCCTCGGCGCCTGCGCCGGCCGCCCGCGGCGGGGTGTGCGGCAGCAGTTGCGGCTGTCACCACTGACCCGGAGGGCTGTGGCGGCGAACCGCCGCGTCAGGTGTCGGTGAGCTGCGCGAGTTCCGCGGCGAGGTTCGCCCGGGCGCGGTGTTCGCGTTCGGCTCGCATCGGCTCGGTCGCGTAGATCGTCGGCCGGTCGAGGAAGTGCGACAGCACCCGGGCCCGACCGGTGCGCCACGCGTCGTCGGTGACGTGCGCGTACTCGGCCCGCACGGCGGTCGCGTAGTGCGCGTACTCGTTCGCGTCGCTGCCGAGGATCGCCAGGTCGGCGTCGAGGAGCACCGCACCGGCGAGGTCGTCGGCCTCGACGGTGTGCCCCGCGGTGAGCTCGACGAGGCGGGCGACCTCGGCCCGGCGGGCATCGTCCCAGCCGACCTCCGCCAGCCGCTCGGCGGCGAGACGGGCGCTGTCGGATTCGTTGGTGGCCGACGCCGGCTCGTGGATCGCGTCGTGGAAGAGCGCTGCCATGCGGACGGCGTCGGGGTCGGCGAGGGGGCGGCCGATCTCGTCGTGGTGGGCCACGAGCCGGTCGACGTGGCGGCACACCCACATCACGTGGGTGGCCGTGTGGTACCGGCGGCGTGGGTCGCGGTGGCGTTCGAGCAGACCCTCCAGCACCCCGTCGTGGCCGCGACCGGCTGCCCGCTGCCACACCCGCCGCAGCTCCACCTCGGGAGACGTCATGTTCCCGAGGGTAGGCCACGACGTGGCGCGCCGCCGGAGGGACTCGTCGGGAGAGTTGGTGGCGACGGACGTGACAGCCTCGCCGCATCCGTGTGAACCTGGGCGGGTGACGGTGCTGATCGACGAACCCCGGTGGTGGCACCGCGGTCGACGGTGGAGCCATCTGGTGAGCGACACCAGCCTCGACGAGCTGCACGAGTTCGCGGCGCGGGTGGGCATCCCCCGGCGCGGCTTCCACGGCGACCACTACGACGTCCCCGAGGAGTACCTCGACGAGGTGGTGGCCGCCGGTGCCGTGCCCACTCCCAGCCGCGAGCTGCTGCGTCGCCTGCGCGCGGCCGGGCTGCGGTTGAGCCCCGCCGAGCGACGCAACGGCGGCTGACCCGGCCGGCACCGGACGGGTCAGGACCGGTCAGGAGGCGTCAGGAGGCGTCAGGAGGCGTCAGGAGGCGAGGGGCCACCATCGTTCGGGTTCGCCGATGAGGTCGCGTGGGCACTCGGCACCGAACGGTCCGACGACGAACCACTCGAACAGCACGAGCCCCCACGAGTCGGCGAGCGCACTCGCGTCGAGCCAGTCGTCGATGTCGCCGGGCCGGATGGCGTCGTGTGGGCGCACGGTGGCGACCACCAGCCCGGCCGCACCCTCGAGGTCGGCGACGGCGCCGAAGGTGTCGAGTGTGTCGCAGAGGTCGTGGTGCGGGCCGTGGCCGACGACCGTGATGACGCTGCCGCGGGAGCTGTGGTCGAGCGCGATCACGACGGTCTCGTGGACGAGCGGTCGGTGGATCACCAGGGCGATGAGGGAGAGCGCGTCATCGGCGCACAGGATCGGGTCGACGCGCGCACGCGGGATGCGGGAACGTCCGCCCGGGCCGGGATCGGTGGGCGGTCCCGGGAACGGACCGGGGAAGAACGACATGGCGACCTCCGTGCGTGCGAGGTCCCGCCGGGCGGGACACGTGCAGGTGCGGGGGACGCACCGCGGAGGCTACGGACGGGGTGTCACAGCCGCGGTCCGGCGTTCGTCCTCGCCCTCCGTCGGCGGGCAGGGCCGGGCGGCGACTCGGTCGCATCGGCGGGGAGGGCCGAGCGGCGACTCGGTAGCGTCGGCACGATGCCGACCGAGCCGACCGCACTGTTCGACACCGACGGCCGCCACTGGGTGCCCACTGCGCTGAGCCGCGGTCCGTGGGACCCGCGCCACTGCCACGGCGGGCCGGTTGCCGCCCTCCTCGCTCGCGCCGTGGAGCACGCCGACGCCGGTGCCTGGCAGGTCGCCCGCCTCTCCGTCGAGCTCACGCGTCCGGTTCCGGTCGGTCGGCCGCTGACGCTCGACACCGATCTCGAGCGACCCGGGCGGAAGGTGTCGCTCGTCGCCGGGGTGCTCCGCGACGCCGGCACGGAGGTGGCCCGCGTGCGTGCGCTGCGGGTGCGCGCCGAGGCCGTCGCGCTGCCCGACGACGCGAACCTCGCCGTCGACCCGCCGATGGCGCCGGTGTCGGCGGGACGGGTCGAGCGGGTGACGTTCTCCGCCGGCGACGGCACCGCGTTCCACCGCGACGCCTGCGAGCACCGCTTCGCGGCCGGTTCGTGGAGCGACCCGGGTCCGGTGGAGGTGTGGGTCCGGCTCGAGGTGCCGGTGATCGACGGTGAGGCGCCGTCCGGGGTGCAGCGCGTGGCGGCCGCCGCCGACTTCGGCAACGGCGTGTCCGGATCGCTGCCGTTCGAGCACTACCTCTACATCAACCCCGATCTCACGGTGCACCTGCTGCGGCCGCCGGTCGGCGAGTGGGTGGGGATGCGGACGGGGTCGTACTACGGGCCCGTCGGCTCCGGTCTGGCCGAATCGGCGTTGTTCGACGAGCACGGTCGAATCGGGCGCAGCTGCCAGAGCCTCTTCGTCGACGCTCGCTGAGCAGTGCCCGGCACGAGGTCGGCGCTCGGTCGACGCTCGGTCGGCGCACGTTTCGGTGCTCGGTCGGGCCGCGTGACGCACGGCGCCGGACGACCGTTGGGCACGTGCGGCGGCACCGCCCTACGATGCGGCGCATGGCCGACGTGACCATCTACCACAACCCGAATTGAAACTCCTCCGTCAATGCCGTGCGCATTGCCGAGGAACTGGGTGTCGACGCCGAGATCGTGCTCTACCTGAAGACGCCGCCCGACGCGGCGACGCTGGAGCGCATCATCGCGAAGCTGGAGGACCCGGTCACCGACCTGGTCCGTCGTGACAGCCTCTGGAACAAGCTCGGTCTCACCGA
>WLDE01000141.1 GCA_009704985.1 Actinomycetota bacterium
ATCGTCGCCGAGTGCAGATAGGCGCTCACCGGCGTCGGGGCGGCCATCGCGCCGGGCAACCAGAAGTGGAAGGGGAACTGGGCGGACTTGGTGAACGCACCGACGAGCGCCAGCACGGCGGCGGTGGTCACCATCGCTCCCGACGGCGGAGAGGCGGCCAGCTCGGTGAACGACGAGGTGCCCGCGGCGATCTGCAGCAGCACCACCGCTGCGAGCAGGCAGAGTCCTCCGGCGCCCGTGACGAGCAGTGCCCTGAGTGCCGCGCTCCGAGCCTGCGCCGAGCGATCGTTGAGTCCGATCAGCAGGAACGAGCAGACCGACGTGAGTTCCCAGAACACGAACATCGTGAACAGGTCGGCGGCGATCACGAGCCCGGTCATCGCGCCGGCGAACGCGACGAACAGGCCGACGAATCGCACGTACGTGGCGTCCCGATCGAAGTACGCCGCCGAGTAGCCGAGCACGAGGACGCCGATGATCGACACGACGAGCACCATCACCACACCGAACCCGTCGAGCCGGATCGACAGGGACAGCCCGAGCTCGGGCACCCAGTCCCACGACTCGGTGCGGGGCGTCGACGCCCCGACACCCTCGACGACCGCCATCACGGCCGCCGCACCCAGCACGACGATGCCCGCGACGGCACCTGCGAGCGGCGCACGGCGCGCCCCGGCGAGGACGAACGCGGCGACGGCGAGGTGGAGGAGGACGAGGATCAGCATCGGTTCGAGTCAGCGGGCACGACGGAGGCACGTGCCGACCAGGCTTCCCGGCTCACCGTCCCACACCCTACTGATGACGCGACGGAGCGACGGTGACCGAACCGATCGTTCTCACCGCTGTCACGGTCGGTGAACGGCACCGAGCCGGGTCAGCGCTCGAGGAACCAGTCGACGAGGCGCTCGGCGTGCTCGCGACTCGTCGGGGTGTTCGCCCTCGTCTCCACCATCAGCGCGTCCGCCGAGATCCCGATGCGGTCGAGTTCGTCCACACCGACCCCGGCGGTCCACCGGAGCAGGATCGACTCGTCGGCCTCGGGGTGGAACTGCGTGCAGAAGCTCCGGCCCAGCTGCCACGCCTGCGGCCCGACCGAGCTGCGGGCGAGCTCGGTGGCGCCCGGCGGCACGGTGACGACGTCGTAGTGCCACTGCAGCCACGGACCCTCGGCGACGACCTCGGGGACGTCGCTGACGACGTCGTACCACCCGATCTCGGGCTCGCGGGCGCGCTCGACGGTGCCGCCGAGCGCGTGCGCCATCGACTGGTTGCCGAAGCAGATCCCGAACAGGGGGACGCCCCGCGCGTGTGCGTCACGGATCAGGGCTGCCTCGGCGGCGACGTTGTCGGCGACCTCGGGCCAGTACACGCTCCACTCGCTCCCGAGCAGGAGCACGAGGTCGTGCCCCTCGAGCGAGGGCCACTCCCCGGGGTGCTCGCGGAAGCACTCGGAGAACGCGAACCCGTGCATCCGGAACCGTTCGCCGACGAAGCCGGGATCGAGGTCGTTCTGATTGCCGATCAGCAGTGCGCGCACGCGACCACGGTATCCGCCGCCCGGTCGGCGTCGACCGCTCGGCGTCGGTCGGACGTCGCCTGAGGGCTCGGCCGGCCCCGGCATTCGTTCGTCGGCACCGGCCCGACCCCGGCAGACTGTCCGGGTGGCAGCACACGTGCTCATCGTCGGGCGTCTGAGCCCGGAGTCGAAGGGGGTCCGCGGCGAGAGCTTCGCCGCGGGCCGCACCTACTTCCACGCCGTCGAACGCGCCGGGGGCGTGCCGATGATGCTCCCGCCCATGCCGGCGCTGATCGACCGGCTCCCCGACCTCGTCGGACGCATGGACGCGCTGGTGCTGCACGGCGGCGGTGACGTCGATCCCCGCCGCTACGGACAGGAACCGTCCGCCGACGAGCTCTACGGCATCGTGCCCGAGCACGACGAGGTCGAGCTCGAGGTCGTGCGCACCGCGCTCGCGGCCGACCTCCCGATGCTCGCGATCTGCCGCGGCATGCAGATCGTGAACGTGGCACTGGGCGGCGACCTCGTGCAGCACATCGGCTCCGAGGACCACTGGTTCCAGCACCACCCCGTCACCGTCGACGCCGACAGCCACGTCGCCCGCGCCACCCGCACGGAGCGGCCGGCGGCGTGCCACAGCGTGCACCACCAGGCGATCGGCCGGCTCGGCGACGGACTCCGCCTGGTGGGGACCTCCGACGACGGCATGCCCGAGGCGATGGAGGTGGAGGGCGCGTCCTGGGCCGTGGCGGTGCAGTGGCACCCGGAGGACACCGCGGCGATCGATCCGCAACAACAGGCGCTGTTCGACTCGCTCGTCCGCGCGGCGGTGGCGCGATGAGCGGGACACCGCCCCTGATCGGCATCTGCGGCCGCGTGCTGTCGTTCTCCGACGAGGGCCGGCGCGACGCGTTCTCGAGCAGCCAGCCCTACAGCCGAGCCGTCGCCAAGTCGGGGGGCCTGCCCGTGCTCCTGCCTCCGCTCCCCACGGCCACTCGCCTCGTCGACACCTACCTCGAACGGCTCGGAGGCCTCCTCCTGCCGGGTGGCGGCGACGTCGAACCGCACCGCTACGGCCAGGAACCGCTCACCGATGCCCTCTACGGCATGGTGGGACTGCACGACGAGTTCGATCTCGCGCTCGTCCACGCGGCGATCGAACGCGACCTCCCGGTGCTCGCGATCTGCCGCGGGATGCAGGTCCTCAACGTCAGCCAGGGCGGCACCCTCGTCCAGGACCTCGAGGTCGAGGGCCACTGGATGAACGAGCACCCGGTCGAGATCCACCACGGCTCGCGGCTCGAGGCGGCCGTGGGCGCCACCCGGCTGCGGCACTGCTACTCCGTGCACCACCAGGGCCTCGACGCCCTCGGCGACGGCGTGATCCCGGTCGCCTACGACGACCAGGGCCTCATCGAGGCGGTGGAGTACGAGCACGCGTCGTGGGTCGTGGGGGTGCAGTGGCATCCGGAGGACACCACGGCGACGGAACCGGCGCAGCAGGCGTTGTTCGACGAGTTCGTCCGCCGCGCCGCCGAGCACGCCGGTTCGTAGCCGACACCTCGGTCAGGGACCGTCGGACGAGGAGCACGTCGACGTCGTGTCCGCGCCGCCGTGAGGCGGCGCCGGTCAGGGACCGACCTGGTGGACGATCGTGGTGGCGTTCTCCGCCGCCGACACGATCCACCCCGGTGCGACACCGACGACGAGCGTGAACCCGACGGCCAGCACCACGGCGAGCACCGTCGAGAACGGGGTGCGCACCGGCTCGAGCGCCTCGTCGGCGGGCTCGGGATCGGCGATCCACATGCTCACCATGATCCGCAGGTACAGGTAGGCGGCGATCACCGACGCCAGCATCGCGATGATCGCGATGGCGTAGCTGTTCTCGTCGACCGCTGCCTCGATCACCCCGAACTTCGCGATGAAGCCGGAGGTCAGCGGCACGCCTGCCTGGGCGAGCAGCAGCACCGTCATGCCGAGCGCCAGTGCGGGCCGGGTGCGACCGAGCCCGCGGAACGCCGAGAGGTCGGTGTTGCCGTCGCCCGTTCGCGCCACGAGCGACACGACGGCGAAGGTGCCGAGCACCAACACTGCGTACAGCAGCAGGTACAGCAGCGATGCGGACACACCCTGGCCCGGATCGGCTTCGCCGGCGCGGTGCGCCGCCGCCTCGACCCCGACGAGGATGAACCCCGCGTGGCTGATCGACGAGTAGGCGAGCATCCGCTTCACGTTGGTCTGCACCACGGCGAGGACCGAGCCGACGACGAGCGTGAGCACCGACAGCACCCACACCACCGGACGCCAGTCGTCGCGCCAGTTCGGCAGCGCCTCGGTGAGCACGCGCAGCATGGCGGCGAACGCACCGACCTTGCCGGCCGACGCCATGAAGGCCGTGATCGGCGTGGGCGCACCCTGGTACACGTCGGGCGTCCAGAAGTGGAAGGGCACGGCGGACACCTTGAACGCGAGCCCGACCACGAGCAGCGCCACACCGGCGAGCACGAGCGCATCGGCACGCTCCGTCGGGACGACGTCGTTGAACGCGGTGACGATCTCGTCGTACCGGGTGCTGCCGCTGCCGCCGTAGATGAGCGCGACGCCGTACAGGAAGAACGCGCTGGAGAACCCGCCGAGCACGAAGTACTTGAGGCCGCTCTCCTGGCTCTCGATCCGGCGACGGTGCGACGCGGCGAGCACGTAGAACGACATCGACAGCACCTCGAGCCCGATGAAGAGCACGATCAGGTCGTTCGCCATCGCCATCACCACACCACCGATGGCCGACGTGAGGTAGAGGGCGTAGATCTCCGGACCGTCGAGCTGCTCACGACGCAGGTAGTCGTCCGTGACGAGGCAGGCCAGCAGGACGGCCGCGCAGATCGCGATCGTCGCGAAGCTCGAGAACCCGTCGAGGATCACGGCGTCCGCGACGAGGGTGCGCGCGCCCTGGTCGGTGACGTCGTCCCACAGGACGAACGACAGCACCATCGCCGTGCCGGCGGCGGTGGCGGTGGTCGCCGCGTACAGACCGCGGGGCCAACGGGGCGTGAGCGCGCCGACGAGCAGGAGCAGCAGCGCTGCGCCGAGGAGCACCAGGATCGGGGTGAGGTCGAACCACGCGATCGTCGGAGCGGTGAAGGTGTCGGCCATCAGGGCTGCGCCTCCTGGTGTGTGCCGACCTCGACGGGCTCGGGCGTGTCGGGCGACTCGTAGCCGGTCTTCTCGCTGACGTGGGTGATGAGCGCGTTCACGCTCGGCTCGATGCGGTCGAGCATCGGCTTCGGGTACACGCCGGTGAAGACGATGAGCCCGATGAACGGCAGCAGCACGGCCGCTTCACGGATGCGCAGCTCGGGGAAGGAACGGTTCGCCTCGTCGGGCTCGCCGTGGAACACCCGCTGGTAGGCCCACAGCAGGTAGAGCGCCGCGAGGATCACCCCGGTGGCCGCCACCACGGTCCACCAGCGGGCCGTCAGGAACGAGCCGATGAGGATCAGGTACTCGCCGATGAACCCGTTGAGGCCCGGCACACCGATCGACGAGAGCATCACGACCATGAAGGCGGCGGCGAAGATCGGTGCCACCTTCTGCAGGCCCTTCAGCTCGGCGATCTGTCGCGTGTGGCGACGCTCGTAGATCATGCCGACGAGCAGGAACAGCGCACCGGTGCTGAGACCGTGGTTGATCATCTGCATCGTGGCGCCGGTGATGGCCTGCGAGGTGAAGGCGAAGGTGCCGAGCACGATGAAGCCGAGGTGGGCGACCGAGGAGTACGCGACGAGCCGCTTGAGATCCTTCTGCATCGTCGCGGCGATCGCGCCGTAGAGGATGCCGATCACGGCGAGCGTCAGGAACAGCTCGCGGCTCCAGAGCGCCGCCTCCGGGAACAGGTAGACACCGAAGCGCAGGAGACCGTAGGTGCCGAGCTTCAGCATCACGCCGGCCAGGATCACCGAACCGCCCGTGGGAGCCTGGGTGTGCGCGTCGGGCAGCCAGGTGTGCAGCGGGAACATCGGCACCTTCACCGCGAACGCCACGGCGAACGCGAGGAACAGCCATCGCGCGGTGTTCGTCGCGAAGTCGGCCTGCTCGGCGATCTCGACGAGGTCGAAGGTGAGGCGTCCGAGTTGCTCGCGAGCGAGCATCGCCGTGGTGACGATGCCGACGAGCATGAACGCCGAGCCGACCATCGTGTAGAGGAAGAACTTCGTGGCCGCGTAGATGCGACCCTCGTACCCCCATCCGCCGATGAGGAAGTACATCGGCACGAGGACGATCTCGAAGAAGACGAAGAACAGGAACAGGTCGAGGCTGAGGAAGCTGCCCATCATCCCGGCCTCGAGCAGCAGCATCCACGAGAGGTAGCGCTTGTGGTCGTGGTGCGGGTCGATGCCGACGATCACCAGCGGGAAGAGCACGCCGGTGAGCACCACGAGGAACAGCGAGATCCCGTCGACGCCGAGGTGCCAGGAGATGCCCCACGGCTTGATCCACTCGTGCTTGCTGACGAACTGGAAGCCGGGGTCGGCGGTCTCGAACGACGAGAGCAGCCACACCGTGAGCGCCCCGGTGAACACGCTCGTGAGGATCGCGACGAGCTTGACCCACTCCGGCCGGTTCTTCGACAGCAGCGCGACGAGCAGTGCACCGACGGCGGGGACGGCGACGAGCGAGGTGAGGATCGGGTACGACATCAGAGGATCCCCCGGATCACCACGAACCAACCGAGCAGCAGGACGACGCCGACACCGAGTGCGGCAGCGTACTGGCGCACGAACCCGCTCTGGGTCTTGCGCACCTGACCTGCGGCGCCTTCCACCGCCTTCGCGACGCCGTTGACGGCGCCGTCGACGATCTTGGCGTCGGCCCAGGCGATGCCGTCGAACGCCTTCCGTCCGGGACCGCCCATGAAGGCCGTGACCGCACGGTCGTAGTACCACCCCTGCTCCAGCACGACCGGTTCGATCGGCGTCGCCTTCTTCTTGGCGTACACCATCACCGAGGCAGCGATGCCGGCGAGGGCGACGACGATCGCGATGCCGAGCAGCAGGTACTTGTTGTCGTACGGCCAGGTGCCCGTGATGTCGGCCTCACCGAACCCGATGACCGGTTCGAGCCACTTCTCGAGGAAGTGGAGGTCCTTCGAGAACGGCAGCTGCATCGCACCGCCGACGATCGACAACCCGGCCAGCACCACGAGCGGGATCAGCATGATCGCCGGGCTCTCGTGGGGCGTGTGCGCGTGACCCGCGTGATCCGCGTGGGCGGTGTCGGCGTCGTCGTGCACGCCGAGGTCGCCGTGCGCACCGTGCTCGTGGGCGTGGTCCTTCCAGCGCGCCTCGCCGAAGAAGACCAGGATCACCTGACGGGTCATGTAGTACGCGGTGAGCAGCGCCGCGACGAGGCCGAGCACGTAGAGCACGGGGCTCTTCGCGTAGGTGTAGAGCAGGATCTCGTCCTTGCTCCAGAAGCCCGCGAACGGCGGGACACCGGCGATCGCGAGCCAGCCGATGATGAACGTCACCGCCGTGACGGGCATGAGCTTGCGCAGCGCACCCATGCGTCGCATGTCCTGCTCGTGGTGCATGCCGTGGATGACCGACCCCGAGCCGAGGAACAGCAGCGCCTTGAAGAACGCGTGCGTGATCATGTGGAAGATCGCCGCCACGTAGGCGCCCGAGCCGATCGCCAGGAACATGAACCCGAGCTGGCTCACGGTGGAGTAGGCCAGCACCTTCTTGATGTCGTGCTGCGCCACCGCGATGGTGGCGGCGAACAGCGCGGTCGCCAGGCCGACGATCGCGATCAGCCACGTGACCCACTCGTGGCTCACGGCGATGACCGGGTTGACGCGGGTCATCAGGAACACGCCGGCGGTCACCATCGTGGCCGCGTGGATGAGCGCGCTGACGGGTGTGGGACCTTCCATCGCGTCCGGCAGCCAGAGGTACAGCGGCAGCTGCGCGCTCTTGCCGACGGCGCCGACGAACAGCATCGCCGCGATCGCCGTGGCGGTCGTGTCGCTGAGGGCGCCGCTCTCCGCAGCGGCGTTCAGACCGCCGTAGCTGATCGTGCCGACCGCCTCGAAGGCCAGGAACATCGCCATCATCACGCCCCAGTCACCGACGCGGTTGGTGACGAAGGCCTTCTTGCCGGCGGTCGCGGCGCTCTCGCGCTCGTGCCAGAACGAGATCAGGAAGTACGAGCAGGTGCCGACACCCTCCCAGCCGAGGAAGGTGACGAGCAGGTTCTCACCCAGCACCAGCACGAGCATGCTGAGGGCGAAGAGGTTGAGGTACAGGAAGAACTTCGAGAACCGCTCGTCGCCGTGCATGTAGCCCACGGCGTAGAGGTGGATGAGCGTGCCGATGCCCGTCACGAACAGGCACATCGTGATGCTCAGCGGATCGGCGAGGAACGCCAGGTCGATCCGGAGGTCGCCCACCGGCACCCACTGGAACAGCGTCGACACGTGCCGACGCTCCTCCGCGGACATCGACATGAGGTCGAAGAACACCGCTGCGGTGACGACGAACGACGAGCCGATCGCCGCGGTGGCGAGGTAGCCGGCGCCCGGGTCGCCGAGGCGGCGACCGAACAGCAGGATGACGAGGAAGCCGGCGAGCGGCAGTGCAGGGATGAGCCAGACGACGTCGACCACGGGATCAGCCCTTCAGCTCCGCCAAGTCGTCGGCGGTGGCCTTCGGCCGGCGACGCAGGATGGCAACGACGATGCCGAGACCGACCACGACCTCGGCGGCGGCCACGACCATCACGAACAGCACGATGGTCTGGCCCCGGATGTCCCCCAGCTCACTCGCGAGCGCCACGAAGCTGAGGTTGACGGCGTTGAGCATGAGCTCGACGCACATGAACATGACCAGCGGGTTACGGCGCACCATGACGCCGACCATGCCGATGCAGAACAGCGCCGCCGCCAGCACCAGGTACCAGGTGGAGGTGACCTCGACCGCGAGGACCGCGGCGCTCACCGTCGGCCCCCGTCCGAGGTCAGCGACTTGTCCGGCCGGCGCGACAGCAGCACCGTGCCGACCACCGCGACGATCAGCAGCACCGACACGAGTTCGAACGCGAACACGTGGTCACCGAAGAGGTCACGGGCGATCTGGCGGACGTTGCTGTCGGGATCGCCGGTCGCGATCGCCTCGTCGATACCGGTGCCGCTCCCGGTGCGCACCGAGTCCTGCGCCTGCACGACCGCGGTCACCAGCAGCGCCAGGGTGCCGATGCCGACCACGGTGGCGAGCGGCCGCTGCACGGTGATCGGCTCGATCCGCAGGTCCTCGACGTTGTCCACGCCGAGGAGCATGATCACGAACAGGAACAGCACCACGATCGCACCGGAGTAGACGATGACCTGCACGGCGGCGAGGAAGTGGGCTTCCTTCGCCACGAACAGCACGGCCACGCCGAACAGGGTGAGGACCAGGCTCAGCGCTGCGTGGACCGGATGGCTCCGCACGACCACACCGATCGCCCCGACGAGCACCATCGCGGCCGCGCAGATGAAGACGAACAACTCCATCGTCAGTGTCCCCCGTGGCCCTTCGACGGCTCGGCGGGGCCACGCGAGATCGTCTTCACGGTCTTCGGCGCATCGGCGACGGACTGCTTCGGCTCGGCGGCACGGGTGCCGTAGCCGAGCTCGTTGCTCCAGCCCACCTCACCGACGAAGTCCGCGTCGCCCGACGGCGACGTGGCGCGCATCCAGCCACTCGTCAGCAGGTCCTCACCGTCGCGCCAGTCCTCCCAGGGCAGCTGCTTCGGCTTGCCCGAGTCGTCGACGACGAGTTCGTCCTTCGTGTAGATCGCGTCCTTGCGGCTCGTGAAGCTGAACTCGAACATCTTGCTCTCGGTGATGGCCTCGGTCGGGCAGGCCTCGACGCAGAGGTCGCAGTGGATGCAGCGAAGGTAGTTGATCTCGTACACGAAGCCGAAGCGTTCGCCCGGCGACGTGGGCTGCTCCGGATCGTTGTCCTTGCCGCGCACGTAGATGCACTTCGCCGGGCACACGCCCGCGCAGAGCTCGCACCCGATGCACTTCTCCATCCCGTCCTCGTAGCGGTTGAGGACGTGACGACCGTGGAGGCGCTCGGGCTTGGCGATCTTGTCGTCCTTGCCCTCGACGAGGTCCTTCCCCTTCGCACGGTTCTTCCGGGCGACGCGGCCGCCCGAGTACGCCGTGGTGACACGCTTGCCCCCGAAGAGGCGGTGTTGGCGCAGCGTGACGCCGAATCCCTCGAGGTAGCCCATCAGAACATCGCCCCCTCCCGCTCGCGGTTGCGAGCGCTGACCTTCATCGCAGCAGCGAGCAGCGCGGCCCCGGCGGCGATCGACACCAGGCCGATCCCACCGACGAGGACACGGTTCCAGCCCTCCTGCTGCGCCAACCTGAACGCGGCCAGGAGCATGAACCACCCGAGCGAGATCGGGATGAGCAGCTTCCAGCCCAGGTCCATCAGCTGGTCGTACCGCAGGCGGGGCAGCGTCGCCCGGAACCACACGTACACGTACAGGAACACGAGGACCTTCAACAGGAACCAGACGGTGCCGTTGAGCGGACCCAGGTACAGGTCGCCGTCCCACTGCAGACCGCCGATGTCGATCGAGAGCGGCTGAGGGCCACCGAAGAACAGGGTGACGATGATCGCGCTCATCGTGATCGTGTTCATGAACTCGGCGAGGAAGAACAGCGCGAACCGGATGCTCGAGTACTCGGTGTTGAAGCCACCGACGAGCTCCTGCTCGGCCTCGACGAGGTCGAACGGCGGACGGTTGAGCTCGGCCGTCGCGGCGATCAGGAAGATCACGAAGGGCAGGACGCCGGTGCTGACGAGGTGCCAGTTGGTGAACCCCTCCTGGCTGGCGACGATGCCGCTCGTGCTCAGCGTGCCGGCGAGCAGCAGGACCGCGGCCAGGCTCGTGCCGAGCGCCGCTTCGTAGCTGACCATCTGGGCCGAGGCGCGGACCGAACCGAGCAGCGGGTACTTCGAACCGGACGCCCAGCCGGCGAGCATGATGCCGTACACGGCGATGCCGCTGAGGGCGAGCAGCAGGAGCACCCCGACCTGCGGATCGGCGAGCTGGATGCGGGTGACGCGGTCGCCGGGCAGGGTGACCAGACCGGTCTTGTCACCGGTGAAGTCGCCGCCGAGCGGGATGATCGCCCACACGAGGAACGCCGGCACGAACGACAGGTACGGCGCCAGCTTGAAGACGAACCGATCGCTCTTGTCGGGGATCAGGTCTTCCTTGAAGAACAGCTTGATGCCGTCGGCCAGCGTCTGCAGCAGGCCGAACGGGCCGGCCTTGTTCGGGCCGACACGGTTCTGCATGCCCGAGATGACCTTGCGTTCGAACCACACCATGAGCATGGTGCTCACGAGGCCGACGACGAAGACGACGACGACCTTCACCAGGACGACGAGGAGGTCGCCGAGGTCGAGATCGCCGATCAGGAGCGGGTCGAGCGCCAGCATCAGAGGTTCTCGATTCGGACGTCGGTGACGGGCGCGGTGGCGTCGAGCAGATCACCGACGTTGCCACCCGGCTGGTTGAACGGGACCCACACCGTGCCGCGAGCGACGGTGGCGTCGGCCTCGACGCGCATGACGACCGTCGATCGCGGACTCGACACGCGGACCTCGCTGCCGGCCGACACGCTCGCCCGTTCGATGTCGAGCGGGTGGAGATGCGCGGTCTGTCCGGCCGCGAGGTGCGCCATCGACGGGCTGTTGGCCGTGCCGACGGCGGCGTCGTAGAGCTTGCGACCGACGACGAGCCGGAAGTCGTAGCTGTTGCGCACCGGGATGGACGCCGGCGCCGCCGGTGCGGAGCGCTCCGCCTCGAGCGGCGCGGTCACGATGCCGTCGCGGGCCGAGGCCAGCGCGGTGCGGGTGATGCCAGCGAAGGCCGGCACGGCGGCGGCGAGCGCCTCGGTGAGGTCGTCGACGGTGCGGTGACCGAGATCGGTGCCGAGCGCCGACGCGAGCGCGAGGGCGATCATCCAGTCGGGGCGGCTCGTCCCGGCGGGCGTGACCTTGCGGCCGAGCGTCGTGACGCGACCCTCGAGGTTGGTGGTCGTGCCGGCCTTCTCGCCGTAGGCGGCGGCGGGCAGCACCACGTCGGCGCGCTGCGTGGTGGACGACGGGTGGGTGTCGACCGAGATCACGCGGCGGGCACCGGCGAGCGCGCGACGCACCAGATCCGTGTCGGGCACGTCGGCGAGCGGGTCGGCGCCGACCAGCACGAGGCACTCCA
>WLDE01000142.1 GCA_009704985.1 Actinomycetota bacterium
CTCGCCGCAGTGGCGGGTCACGACGACGCAGCGCCTGCAGGGAGACGAGCCCTGACAACGGCGAGAGCCGGCCCTTTCGGACCGGCTCCGACCACGTTCACACGTCGGGCTGGGGAGATTTGAACTCCCGACCCCTTGTCCCCCAGACATGGCACCTACGTCCACTGGCGTCTAAGGAGATCAACATCCATCCAGGTCAGACGGCTGCTTCCGTCAAGAACATACCACCGGTGTCCACTGGTGTCTAGGCTGCGTAGTAACCCGGTAGCAACCTGGGGCACAGGAGGGCATGATCTTGACCGCTGACAAGGCACCTGCCGACCGTCGCCGCACCCGCTCCAACGGCGAAGGCTCGGTCTGGCACGACAAGGCCCGCGACCGCTGGGTCGGGTCCGTCACGACCGGCTACCGAGACGGACGCCAGGTCCGCAAGAGCGTGACCGGGAAGACGAAGCGCGAGGTCGTCGAGAAGCTGCGCCAGCTGCAGAACGCGCACGACGCCGGCATCGAACTCGTGCGCGCTGACCTCACCGTCGCCCGGTTCCTCGAGGGATGGGTCACCGACGTGCTCCCCGGCACCGTCCGGCCCGCCACGCTCCAGCAGTACCGCGACGTCGTCCGGCTGTACATCGTCCCGGTCATCGGCCAGAAGCGCCTCCGCACCCTGCAGGCCCGCGACGTCGTCCGGATGCAGCGCTACCTCGCCGAGGAGTACGTCCGCACCGACGGCACCCTCGGCGTCGCACCGCATACGCAGCGGATCGCCCGCTCGGTCCTCCGGCGAGCACTCCGGTGGGCCGAGCAGGAAGGCCAGGTCTCGCGCAACGTCGCCTCGATCGCGCACGGCGTCCGCATCGACGCCGACGAAGGACGAACCCTCACTCCCGCCCAGGCCCGTCAGCTGCTCGACCACGTCGCCGGCCACCGCCTCGAAGCTGCGGTCGTGCTCGGCCTCGCGCTCGGCCTGCGCCTCGGGGAGCTGCTCGGCCTCGCCTGGCCCGACGTCGAGCTCGACTCCGGCCAACCGCGTCTCACCGTCGTGCGCGCCCTGAAGCGCGCCGCCGGCCAGGGCCTCGCGCTCGAGGACGTGAAGACGAAGACGTCCCGGCGCACGGTGTACCTGCCCGACCTCGCAGTCGCCGCGCTCCGCGAGCACCGCGTGCGCCAGCTCGAGGAGCGACTCGCCGCCGGCCCCGAGTGGGTCGCCGCACCGCACGGCGTCGACCTCGTGTTCCGCACACCGTTCGGCACCGCGATCGACCCGCGCAACTTCCGGGCGATGCTCTACCGCCTCACCGAGACCGCCGGCCTCGGCCGCTGGTCGCCGCACGAGCTCCGCCACTCCGCCGCCAGCCTCCTCATCGCGATGGGCGTGCCGCTCAAGGTCGTGTCCGAGACCCTCGGCCACTCCTCGATCCGAATCACCGCCGACGTCTACGGCCACCTCCTCGAACCCGACCGCGTCGACGCCGCCCAGGCCATGCAACGAGCGCTCGGCGGGTCGTGATGACGTCGAACTGGAACAACGTCGAGCTTCGATCCGCGCTCGACGTGCGGAACTCACTGAGGGTCCAGCACCTCGACCTTCTGTTCGCCGCCGTAGAGACGATGCTCACCGAACAGGAACTCAGAGACCACGCCGACGAGCTCGAGCGTCTGGCTTGGGAGCGAGCCGAGGCGGACCTGCCTCGCCACCTGACGCTGGAGCAGTGGGCGGCCTACCGGCACGCTCAGACGGAGTCGCGGGCGAAGCAGCATGCCCGAGCCGCCAACATCGCGAAGTCGTCCGGTGATCCGAGGGCTGAGCAGTCTGCAGATCCCGAGTCGCCGCCGCAGCTGCAGAGGCAACCACTGCCCGACTCCCCGAGGTCGTTGCGTCGCTGGATCGAAGCAGAGCAGAAGATTCGATCGGCTGGATCGCTCGAGGTGCTCGTGACGCAGGAGTCGGCCGGATGGGTGGCCTACGTCCCGGGCCACATGAGGTCTCTTCCACGGCCATCGGCCTCCGCCGCCGTCGACGAGCTCCTCGACGTCCTCTCGACCTACTACAGCACGGCGATGGCCGAACCGAACCGGATCACAGTCCGCCACATCGACACATCTCGACCGCTATAGTCGGAACCGTTGCCGTCTAGAACGGCGACGCTGGGAGAACCGGCACACGCCCTGAGGTACTGAGGGACCGGCCCGAGCATCTGAGCTACCCACGGAGGTACTTCGATGCCCGCGCCCGTCGCCCCGCTCACACCGAGCGCATCCGACGCCGTCTCTCGTCTCAACCGGCTGGCCTACTCCGCCGCCGAGGTCGCCCAGCTCTTCGGACTGTCGAAGGCCACGATCTACAACATGATGAACCGCGGCGAGCTGCGGTACACCACGATCGCCAACCGCCGACGCGTCCCCCTATCCGAGGTCGAGCGCCTGGCCACCGTGCTCGTCGAGGACGGTGCAGCGTGATGGACAGCCTGACCGTCCCGTCGCGTGTCTGGCGCGACATGCACAACGCCGAGCTCGGCCAGGCCGCCCGCGCGTTGTTCATGCTGCTGGTCACCTCACCGCACACGTCGCAGGCCGGGGTCGCCCCGATCACGCCGGACCGGTGGGCGACCCTGCTCGCGCTCGATGTGCCGACCGTGCTCGCCGGCCTGGACGACCTCGAGGAGGCTCGGTTCGTCGTCGCTGACCGAGCCACCGGCGAGGTGCTGATCCCTGCGTTCTGGGGCTGGAACTTCGGCGGCCGGTACGGGATGCGCCGCGCCGATCACGTCCACGAGGTCGTGTCGGACGTCGTGCGCGCCGCAGCGAGCGGGAGGTGAGCGATGGCCAGGATCCGCACGGTGAAGCCGGAGTTCTTCACCTCCGTGTCTGTCGCTGAACTCACCCGCGACGCACGCCTCGCGTGGATCGGCTTGTGGACCCACGTCGACGACGTCGGCCGCTGCGCAGACGAGCCGCGACTCATCAAGGCGGCGCTCTTCCCGCTCGACGACGACATGCCGGCCGAACGGGTCGAGCAGCTCCTCGTCGAGCTCGGCGCAGCTGGCCGGATCGTCCGCTACGAGGTCGATGGGCGCCGCTACCTGCAGGTCGTCGGCTTCCGAGAGCACCAGCGGATCGACAAGCCGAAGCCCACCAGGCTCCCGCCGCCGCCCCTTCCCGACGACGACACGACCGGTCGTAGACCGTTCGTGGACTTGTCCGAGAACCATCCGAGACGCATCCGAGACGCGTCCTTCCCTGATCAGGATCAGGATCAGGATCAGGATCAGGGAAAGGATCAGGATCAGGATCCCCGCCCGACAGGTCCACGCACGATCGACGACATCGTCGACTCCGTCGTCGAGCGCCTCGTCGACATGCGCACCCACGGCAAGGGCCGCAAGGGCCAGTACCGCATGACGGTCCGCCAGAACATCCTGCGGATCGAGCTCGACGACATCCGGCGCGCCGTCATCGAAGCCGGCTCCGCCGACCCGAGACGCATCGCCGAACACCACGAGGCCCGACGACCTCGCTACGACACACCACCAGCGCGCAGCTCGCCCACCGGCAGCCTCCGCGCGCTCGATGTCGGCACCGTCGTGCCGCTCGCTGCAGGAGGTCAGCCATGACCGACCACGACGACGAGCTCGACGAGCGCGCCCGCTACCTCGCTGCGCTCGAGGAGCTGCGCTCAGAACGCGACGACCTGCACCCGCACCACCCGGTGCTCACCGAACGCCACCTCTCGGTCGTCCCGCCGCCACGAGACGCCGTCGGCACCCTCGACGCCACCGACCCGGACGACCAGTTCCGGCTCGACCCTCGCACCGTCGAGCTCGGCCGCCAACGCATCGCCGAACTGCGCGACCTCATCGCCCGCAACCGCGCCACCCGCAGGAGCACACCCGCATGACCACCACCGACCCGCCGAGCACCGCGCTCGCTGTCCCCGACACACCGCCGCAAGCGTCGATCCCGAGCACCTGGGAAGCCTCATGGCGCCTCGCTCAGCGCATCTCGTCCACGCCGTTCGTCCCCGGCGCACTCCGCGGCCGCCCCGAGGCCGTCCTCGCCTGCGTGCTGTACGGCGCCGAGCTCGGCCTCGGCCCGATGCAGTCGCTGCAGGGCATCCACGTCATCGACGGCCGCGTGGCCGCAGCACCCGAGCTCATGCGAGCGCTGATCGCTCGCCACGGCCACCGCCTCGACATCGTCGACGCCACGAACGAGCACGTCACGCTCTCCGGCCGACGCGCCGACACCGGGGCGACCGCCACGATCACCTGGACCATCGAGGACGCGCAGCGCGCAGGCCTGCTCGACAAGAAGGGCGGCAGCTGGCGCGCCTACCCGCGGGCCATGCTGCTCGCCCGGGCCACCAGCGAGCTCGCCCGCATGCTCTTCGCCGACGTCATCGCCGGCCTGTCGTACACGCCCGAGGAGGTCGCCTCGATCGACGCCAGCCCCGACTGGACGACCGAACCCAAGGGTGTCGCCACCAGTGACACCCCTGCAGCGCCGCCCGGGAAGCCTGACCCCGCGGCGCTCTTCGAGCGGGTGAAGGCCACCGCCGGCACCGAGCTCGCTGACCGGCTGCGCTCGCTGGCCGAGCGCGCCGGCCGCCGGCTGACCGCCGCGGACTTCCACGCTCACCCCGTGTGGGCCAGCGTGGTGCAGGACGTCCTCGACGACGACGAGCGCCGCCAGCACGACGGCTACCGGCTCGGCCCGCTGGAGATGACCCCCGAGCGCGAGGCCGCGATCGACCGGCTGCGCCGAGCAGCGCCGACACCCGACTACGAGCTCGCCGACCAGGATCCCCTCAGCACTGCTGAGGGCACCGACATCGTCGACGCCGAGCTCGTCGAGGCCGATGACCTGAACACTGCGGAGGGGATCCAGCCGATGGACACCCCTGCGCCCGGCGACGACCAGTGAGGGCGGGAACGGTGTGCTCGGTGCACGGGTGCCCGAACCTGACGCCGTGCCCGACGCATCCGCCACGTCAGCGATGGGATCGCTCGACGCGCGGTCAGTCGCTCCCGGTCGACTGGCGCAAGCTGCGCGGGGTCGTGCTCGCTCGTGACCGAGGGGTGTGCCAGCTGCGACTGCCTGGCTGCACCGTCCGGGCGAGCCACGTCGACCACATCCGCCCTCACGCGTTCGGTGGCAGCGACGACATCGAGAACCTCGCCGCCGCCTGCCCGAACTGCCACGACGAGAAGACGAAGACCGAGGCCCGACTCGGCCGAGAGCGTGCCGCTGCGCTCCGCCGAGGCGAGCACTGGACCTACCCAGGAGACCACCGATGACCGCCCGCTCCCACACCCGCACCCGCCGCAAGCTCGCCCGCCGCCGCCGGCTGAAGGAGATCCGCCTGCACCAGGATCTCGCGACCGGACGCCGCCGCCCGCCGACGAAGCGGAAGCGCCGCGTCCGCGTCGACCTGCGCCGCGGACGGAGCTGACCGTGTCACACCCGCCCGGCATGCTGGCCCCGTCCTCCCACCCCCGGGGTAGGGGGGCACGCCCGACCCGCACAGCGCCACTTACGAGTGCAGGTGACTTCGACCTGTACGGAACCCCAGGTCACGGTACGTATCCCAGGGTTTTCGCTGTACGCATCCCGGCGCCGCCGTTGAGGGGCCGCTGATGGCGCAGGTTCGGCCCGCCGCTGGTCGGGTCGTCCTTGAGCTCGACGCCGCCGAGGCCGGGATGCTCGAGCAGCTCGCCGGGCAGGCGATCGCCCGGCTGCGCGCCGAGTCCGCGGGCGGCTGGTCACCGTCACCTGCGCTCGTCGCGGTGCTGCGCTCGCTGCGCGACGTCCAGATCGCGGCCCGAGCGACGGCCGCCTCTACCGTGCACGGAAGCACAGTCGACACCGACACCGATCCGCTGGCATCGTGCGTCTCGGTCATCGAGACCGCAAGCCTCCTCCGGGTGAGCGGACGTCGGGTCCGGCAGCTGCTCGCTGCGGGCCAGCTCCGTGCCCGACGTCTCCCGGAAGGCGCGTGGATCGTCGATGCCAGGTCGGTCGACGAGCGACTCGTCGCCACCGCCACGGGTCGCGCGACGCGGCCACCACGTCCAGCATGCGACGCGCTCGACGTCCCCTGATCCTCCCGCCCCACGGAAGGCCCGTCATGCACCCTGCCAGCGAGCAGCACGACTCCCCGATCATCCGGCCCATCACGCTCGAGGACCGCGTCGCCGCCATCGAGGCCGCGCTCGCCGGCCCCCAGCCCGAACCCACCCCGGAGCCGCAGCCCACCCCGGCCGAGATCGCAGCGAGCCGCCGAGCAGCACTCGCTGGAGGCCTCCGGATCGTGTCCGTGCCAACCGCCGAACCGGTCCCCGGCATCCCGTACCCGCGCCCCGGGGTCGACATCAGCGTCACCGACCCATCCGGCACGCCGATGCTGCTCCGCCTCACCGCCGGCCTGCAGTTCGCACCCGGCACGGTCGCCGACCAGATCGAAGCCGGCGCCCGCGGGCTCGGCGTCGTCACCGCCCGCATCCCCGCCGAGGAGACCCGATGAAGACCACCACCAGCCTCAACCGCCACCCGGTCACCCGGATCGCACCGGTGCTGCTGCGCCACTACACGCGCCGCACCCGCCCCGAATGGGAAGCCGCGTTCGCCCGCTGCGAGCAGGTCGTCGACAACTTCCGCGACGACGTGAACACCGCCAAGACCGGCCGCACCGCGACCGGCCAGCAGATCCACCCGAACCCGGCCACGCACGTCTCCGTCGTCGTCGACCGTCTCGGCCGCCGCACCGAGCAGGCGATCGACCTCGTGCTCTCGCTGAACGACGACATCCGCGCCCGCCACGACGCCGACCTCGCGAACCTCCTCGAGGTCGCGGACGCTCCGCTGCCGCCACCCACCGGCGACGAGATCGCCCAGCGCGCCTACTACGGCACCCTGGTCGCCGGCATGGTCGACGGCCTCGCCACCGACCAGGTCCTCGCGCTCGCCGCCGAACAGGCCGAGACCCCCACCGTCATCGGAGCACCACAGTTCGGCGCCGCGTGGGCCGACCGGCTCCTCGTCCTCGCCGAGCAGCACACCCGCCAGTTCAGCACCGCCCGCGTCCCGTCCCCGATCGACATCGGCACCGCCCAGAAGCTCACCGCCCTCGCGAAGCAGCTCCGCGCGCCGAGCCTGCCCGTCGAGGCCCGCACCGCGCACACCGACCGGCCGATGCTCGTCGAGGTCGACCAGCTCTCCCGGTTCATCGCTCGCAGCGCCCGCGTCCGCATCGAAGCGCTCGTCACCCGCCAGCCGCTCGACGCGACCGTCGACCGGTTCGCGAACGCCTGGACCCTCGGCCGGCTCCTCCCACGCTCGCAGGCATGGAGCACGAACTTCGCCAGCGTCGAGGAGCTCGCCAAGGCGATGAACGGCGCCTACGGCCTCAGCCGCGGCATCTTCTGACCCGGCGCCGCGCATGCTCGACGTAGCGGCACCGCTGTTCGTGTCGGACGTGCTCATGACGGCAGACGGATGCGACCGACTGGTGAGCTCGGCGGCATGGTCATGCGGCTGGCGCGGCGGCGCCGCGAGCACGAGCGCCGTCGCCCCTCAGCACCGCCGGCCCGTGCTCGGCGTCATCGAGGAGGCCGCACGCGAGGCGACCACCTCCCGCTGGCCCGAGCTCGCATCCCCGAACGGCTGGCACCCCTCGGAGCTGTACATGCTCCGGTACCACCACGGCGACCACCAGGGCTGGCACCATGACCGCCACGAATCTCACCCGCACATCGGTGACCGGCTCGCGTCGATCACACTCAGCGTCGTCGTGATGCTGTCCGACCCATCGCGGTACGCAGGCGGCCGACTCGAGGTCCGCACGGATGCCGGACCGGCCGCCGCACCGGTCGACCGTGGCACCGTCGTCGTGTTCCCCTCGAGCACCGAGCACCGCGTGACCGAGGTCCTCGCAGGCGAGCGCTGCAGCCTCGTCGCGTTCTTGAGCCCGAACCCGTGACCTCGCTCGTGCTGACCACCTGTCCGGTGATCATCCCGCCCCGCGAGGGCGTGGTCGAGTCGTGGACCCACCATCACCATCACGTCGTGGTCAATGGCGCCCACGACCACTGGACGCCGATTCTTCAGGGTCGCGGCTGGCTCACCCACACCGATCCGGCACGACGCAACCTCGGATGCCCGACCTCGTGGAACCTCGCGTTCATCGAGGCCAGCAGACGCGCCTACCGCTGGGTCATCATCCTGTCGCAGTCGACCGCCCTGGCCGCTGGCACCGCAGAGTTCGCGAACTGGATCGAGCGTCGAGCACCCGCCGACCGGATCGTGCAGACCAGCTTCCACTTCCACTGCATCGCCATACCCGTGGCCGTGTGGCGCCGTGTGGGCGGCTTCGACGAGTCGCTCCCGATCTTCGCCGACATCGACTTCTACCGTCGCGCCGAGCTCGCCGGGATCCCACCGTACGGCCGGCTCACCCTCGCAGGCCTCGACGAACGCTGCGCCGCCGCCCGAGCCGGCGCGATCCCCGAGAGCCTCTACGACCTCGACGCCGAACGGTACGCCACCAAGTGGGGCGGCCCCGCCAGAGCAGAGACCCTCACCCAACCCCGATGGGAACCCGTCGCCACGCACCACTGCGGAACCGGCCGAGGCGATGCCTGAGTACCATCGAGCGGGAACCCTTCCCGCAGGAGTCCATCGTGCCGCTCACCATGACGCTCGACACGAGCTGCGTCATCGCCATCGTCGAGAGACAGGAAGTCCACCCGCTTCAGGCACTCGACGAGCTGGTCGAACTCGCTGAAGCCGGCCACATCCGCCTTCAGCTCGCCGAAGCGTATGAACGCGATTTCGAACGATTCCGTAGGGACGAGAAGGCACGAGTCGACCGGCTCCGGTTCCTCGCCTCCGCACCCATCGAACCCCGTCGAGCTGGTGGCCCTGCGCGCTTCGACGTGTCGCGCTTCGACGGTGTCGATGTGTGGGCCAGCGAAACCGATGCCCGCCTTGCCGACGAGCTGCAGCGGATCCTTCCCGGCAAGGGATCGAACCTCTCCAAGCGGCACTCCGACGCCGACCATCTCCTCGCGCATCGCCGCTCTCGGGCAGACCTGTTCGTCACCGTCGACCGCACGACGATCCTCGTGTATGCAAACGAGCTCGCCGAGCTCGGCATCGTCGTCATCGACCCCGTCGAGGCAGTCATCTACGCCAGGAGGGGCCTCGAGTAGTGCCCATGCCGAAGCTCCCGGCCGCGGCTGGCCGCCCAGCGGTACCATCGGCACCAGACGATGAGCGCTGACGACCCCCTCGCCCAGCTCCTCAACTGGCTCCAACCTGCCTGGCAACGCGACGCGCTCTGCCGCGAGCACCCGGACGTCAACTTCTTCCCCGAGCGCGGCGAAAGCCCCATCCCAGCCCGCGCCATCTGCGCCCGCTGCACCGTCCGCACCGAATGCCTCCAGGCGGCGCTCGACGGAGACGAGCTCGGCGTGTGGGGCGGCACCACGCGTCAGAACCGCGACGCGGGCGAGCTCGATCCGCCGCTGAAGATCACCGCCGGCACCCGGTACACGAAGACCGAACGGCTCCGCATCGCGCTCGAGATGCGCGCCGCCGGCCACAACCGGTGGAAGATCGCCCGCACGATCGGCTCCTCCCCGGCCGCCGTGAAGAACCTCCTCCACCGCCACGACACTGCCGAACGCGAACGCCTCGCCAGCTGAACGCCCGCCGCCTCCGCCGGCCGACCGCCATCACGCTGACCTCCGCCGTCGAGCGCTGAGCTCGTCGTCGACGCCGGCCGTGACGATCTTGCCGACGACCTCGGCGCCCTGGGCTGGGCTCCATCGGATGTAGCCGATCGTCGTGTTCGGATCGGCGTGGCCCATGAGCTGGCCGACGAGCACGACGTTCCCGGCCGACCAACGCGCCGCCTCGGTCCCGAAGTAGTGGCGGAGCTGGTGTCCGGTGATGCGCTGCCCGTCGATGCTGAGCGCCTGCCGCAGCCGCCGCCCGACTGCGTCCGGGCTGTACCGGCGCGCTCTCGCCTGGAACAGCCAGCACGAGCGCCGGGCGAGGTGCTCGGCGAGGGTCGGATGGATCGGCACCACCCGGTCCTTGTCGCCCTTGCCGTGACGGACGTGGATCACCTGAGGATCGGCGTCGAGGTAGATGTCGCCCGGCTGCAGGTTCGCGATCTCGGCGCGCCGCAACCCGGCGAGCGCGCCGAGCAGCACCATCACCTGTGTGTCTCCGTCGCTCGTGGCGAACGCTGCAGCGACCGCCTCGACCGGGGCCGGGCGAGGCATCGAGCGCGGCACCCGCACGGGATCGACCAGCGCGATCGGGTTGCCGTCGACGAGCTTGCGTCGCTCCGCCCACCGGTAGAACGCCGAGAGGTCGCACTTGTACGCGTGCCGCGTGCGAGACGCCTGGAACATGCCGAGGTACTCCTCGGCGTCCTGCCACGTCGCCGCCGTCAGCGACGTCGGAGCGAGGTACCTGGCGAACTTCCCGAGCGACGCCCGCCGCCGCTTCACCGTGTGCGGACTGAACGCCCGAGAGAGCTGGTACGCCTCGAAGGCCTGGAGGAGCTCGGCGTCGGTCACGACAGCGCCCTCGCGATGATCCGGAACCGGCGCAGCGCGTCGGTCACGCCCGGCAGCCTGCCAGCGTTCAGCTCGAGCGCACGGTCGACGTGGCGCGCCGCGAACGCCAGCGGATCGGGCGGCATACCCGCCGCCACCAGCTCCAGCAGCCGCCCGGCACGCACCTCATCCGGCTCCCGCCGGCAGTGTTGCGCCGCCAGCCACACGAGCATCTCGGCCAACCCCGCCTCACCACTCCACCGGCCGCCGGTCTCACCCAGCCGGCCCGTGTCGAAGTCGACGAGCACCGCCAGCTCGAACGCCGCCAGATCCAGTGTCTGCGCCACCCTGTCCGGCTCACCTCGGTCGTGCAGCGGATCGAACCCCAACCGCTCGACCACCGCGGCAGCGAGCACAGCCGCCTCATGGACGACCTCCTCCGCCGGCCGCACCGCCCACCGGCCGAACGCCACCAGGCCGCTCACCGCACACCTCCGAGCCGATCTCGGAGCAGGTCGGCAGTCATCGTGGCGACCATGTCTCGGCGGGACGGTGCCCCGGGGGCCGTAGGTGCCGGATACCAGCCGGGCAAGTCGTCTTCGACCATCTGCACGACGTCGTCGACCTTGAACGTGATCCCGGTGTCGACCGCCAGTTGACAGATCTTCACCAGAGCGTCCCGGGTGCGGTCGAGCAGGTCAGCTGCCAGCAGCTCGTAGTTCATCACCGCACCCCCTCGTGATCGTGCGCCGTCAGCGCGTCCACCAGCGCACCCGCCCCGGTCAGCTCCGACATCACCGCGAGCAGCTGATCGTCCAGCTCGTTCTGCGCCGCCAGATCCCGGCAGCCCTCACCGACCCGCAACATCGCGTCGATGAACACCCCGACCTCGCGCTCGATGTCCAGCAGCACGCCGTACGCCTCCGACAGCAGCTCTGCGCTCGGCGTCCCGGTCAGCCGGTCGACGTGCTGGATCGCCCGCTCCCGCAGCGCTGCGATCCAGTCGAGCGAGACGTCGACGACTCTGGTCGTGAGCTCGCTGTGCTCGGGTGTGGTTGTGATGGTCGTGGTCATGGTGTCCTCCTGGTCTGAGTAGCAACCCGGTAGCAACCATGACGCCCTGAACGGCGAGAGCCGGCCCTTGCGGACCGGCTCTGACCTGGACTTTCGTTCCGTCGGGCTGGGGAGATTTGAACTCCCCACCCCTTGTCCCCCAGACAAGTGCGCTAACCAAGCTGC
>WLDE01000143.1 GCA_009704985.1 Actinomycetota bacterium
CGCGCCGGCACATCGACCGCGACGGCGGCCGGCGGTGATGCCGCGGCGAGGTCGGCCACGTGGCCGACGGCCGTGCCGAGCGTCGGCACCCCGACGGCCGCTGCCTCGACCACGCCCACCGGGCCGGCCTCGTGGAACGACGTCACGAGGTGCAGCTGCGCTCGGCGTACCTCCGCCGCGACGGCCGATGACGGCAGGCATCCCGTGCATCGCACGGCGTCGGCCACACCGAGGTCTGCGGCGAGCTGCGCCACCCGTCCGTGCTGCGTGTCCTCGCCGATCAGCACGAGGTGCGCATCGGGTCGGGTCCGGCGCAGCTCGGCGAGCATCCGCACCGACGTGGCCTGGTCCTTCACCGCGTTGAGGCTGCCGATCTGCACGACCCGCCCGGGCACCGCGTCCTCGTGACCGCCGCCGTCGAGGTCGATGACCGCGTGAACGGAGTCGGCCCGGCCGGTGACCCCGTCGATCCCGACGTGCGGGGCGAACACGCGGCGGTCGGCGCCGAGGGGGATCACCTCGTCGACGCACACCCCTCGTGCCGCTGCATGGTCCACCATCCAGCGCGTCGCCGCCGTGACGACGGTGGCACCGCGGGTGGCGATCGTGGCGATCGCCCTGCTGCCACGGCTTCGGGCGCCGCCGTACCCGATCGCCGCCACGTCGGCCAGCTCGCCACCGGCGAGCGAGACCACGGACGGCCGCCGGTGCCATCGGGCCGCGACGACCGCCGCCAGCCCGGTGGCGCCGGCCCACCAGCCGTGCACGACGTCCGGCCGCCCGCCCTCGCCGCTGAGGCGGACCACGTCGCGCACCGCCCGCGCCACGTCCGCCCGGGCGTGCACCCCGATCGGCACGTTGACGACGTCGGCACCGAAAAGCCGCCACCGACCCGGCAGCGGGTCGTGCCCCACGGCGACGACGAGCACCTCGTGCCCTGTGGTGACCGACAGGTGCTCGACGAGTCCGTGCAGGAACGGGAACACCCGCTCGGTGCCGTCCGGTCGCGGGCCGACCGGGTCGACACCGCCCGGCACGACGAGCACGATCCGCACGTACGCAGTCTGCCCGCACCGTCCGGTACGGTCCGCCATCCGTGAGCCCGCTGCGCGCCGACCAGGTCGTCCTGCTCGACGCCGTCCTCGCGCGCGTCCGCACACCGCCATCCGAGTGTCAGACGCCCGTCCGAGTCCCAGCCGCGCGATCGGCCGATCCGCGTCGAGCTGCCCACCTTGCGAGGAGGGGAACTCGGCGCGCCGATCCCGCCGGGCTGCGCGGCTCGGTCGGCGTGACCGGCCCGGCCGGCGTGCCGGGCGCGATCGATGAGCTGCTCGCCGACGTCGAGCGGTTCCGGATGGCCGGCCTGGCGACCGGGTTGACCGCGCTCGTCGGGGCGCTCGGGCTCGACGCCGGAGCACCGCCGGAGGTGCGGTCGCTCGTCGCGGAGCAGGCGGACCAGGTGGCGCAGCGGGTGGACCGCATCCGGCACCTCACGCCGACCGTGCGGGCCACGCTCGCCGCCGCCGGCGTCCCGGCCGTCGTCGTCAAGGGCGCGGCGGTCGTGGAGGGCATGTGGCCGATGCCGTCGGCGCGTCCGATGTCCGACGTCGACGTGATCGTGCCGTCCGACCACCGGGCCCAGGCGGCGGCCGCACTGGTGCGTGCAGGGCTGCGACCGTTCGGCTCGTCGACCACCGAGGACACGTTCCTCGCCTGGGGTGACGGCTCGGCGGGCAGGCTCGACGGCGAGTCCGTGGAGCACAACGGGCGGGTGGAGGTGCACCCCGGCTGGCGCGAGGGGCTGCACGGCTACGCCGTCGAGGGCCTCGACCTGCTCGCGATCGCCATGCCCGACGGCGATCTCCCGGGCACTCTCCAGCTGCCGATCGCCGCGCTGACGGCGCACGTGATCGGCCACCTCTCGTCGACCGTGGTGCGTGCCGAGGTGCGGGCCGTCAACGTGCTCGACGTCGTGTGGTGCGCCCGGGCGCCGGGCTTCGACTGGGACGACGTGGCCCGGCACCTGGTCGCGTGCGACCCCCGCCTCACCGGCCCGGGCCTCTGGGCGCTCGCCCGTGCGGGCGGTGGTGGCGGGGTCGATGGTCGCGGGGTCGATGGTCGCGGGGTCGCGCTGAACGTGCCGGTGGAGCTCGTCGAGTGCGAGGTCGCTCGCCTTCCCGCAGCCGCCCGTCGGCGGTTGGCGGCGGCCGACCTCGGCGACGTCCTGCGGGATCCGTCGTCGCGTACCACCGGCGCGTGGCGGCAGGCCTTCGCGTGCGAGCTCGCGGAGCGGCGCGCCGTCGTGGCGCAGATGGGCGGATCCGTACGCGCGCGCATCCGACGTGGCCGGCCGCAGCCGCTGGATCCCTTGCCGCTGCGGGTCGTGATGGTGATGCCGCCGGTGACCGGTGACGACGCAGCCGGTGCGCTCGCCCGGTGGCCGACGCTCGTGCGGACCGTCCGAGCCGTACACGCGGACGGGCGCGCCACCGTCACGGTCGTCGGGCGCACGTCGCGCACCCAGCCGATGCACCACGAGGCCGAGGGCGCCGAGTGGTGGTGGGAGCCGGACGACGCAGCCCTCGTCGACCGGGTGCTCGCGTCGCGGCCCGACGTCGTGCACGTGCACGGCACGGGCTTCGTGCGCCTGCTGGCACGCCTCGGTCGATCGCTGCCGCGCCACGTCGCGCTCTGCGTCCAGCACCACGGCGAGCCGGCGCCGCTCGGCCGCCGCCTCGCGCTGCGCCGTGCGGCTCACCGCATGGTGGCGCGCCGTGTCGACGTCGCGATGTTCACCGGCGCTGGCCACGGTCAGGCCGCGCCGTTCCGCCGCGCGGGGGTGGTGGCCCGCCGGACGGCGGTCGCCGACGTGGTCGAGGCCGGCTCGCTGCTTCCCGACGACGTGGGCGGCACGGCGGTGACGCTCCCGGGCTCGCCGGCGATTCTGTGGGTCGGACGGCTGGTGCCGGGCAAGGACCCGCTCGCCGCGGTCGACGTGCTGGCCGCGCTCGACGAGCTCACCGCGGCCGGCACCGAGGGCCGCGGCAGCCCCCACCTGCACCTGCTCGCCACCGACCGGACGCTCGAACGCGACCTCCGCTCCCGGATCGCCGCGGACCCGCACCTCGTCGACCGGGTCCACCTCCACGACCCGGTCGCGCCGGGCGCGATGGCGTCGTGGTACCGGGCCGCGGACGTGCTGCTGTCGACCAGCCGTGGCGAGGGTTCGGGGTATGCGGTCATCGAGGCGCTGACGCTCGGCCTGCCGGTCGTCATGACGGATCTGCCGTCCCACCGCAGGCTCGTGGAGGGGGCGCCGTCCGCCGACCTGTTCCGCCGTGGCGACGCCGCGGCTGCAGCGGTCGCGATCCGTCGGCTGGTGGCCGCACGACCCGGCGGGTCTGCGGCATCCGTCGTCGCCTGGCCGGCCGTCGTGGACCAGCTGGTGGGTGCGTGGTCCATCGGCGTGACCAGATGCTTGCGCGGTGTACGGTTGCGCTGACAACCGAACCGGGCGGCTCCCGACGGAACACGCGCCCCAGGAGCCACCGTGGCCACCGTTCTCCTCGCACACTCGTACTTCCTACGCCTCGACCCGAAGCAGTGGTCCAAGATGCGGCCGTACCCGCCGCTCGCCACGCTGCACGCGGCGGCGCACGTGCGGGCGAACGGTCACGACGTGGCCGTGTTCGACGCGATGCTGGCCGAGGACGAGTCCGCGTTCGCGGAGCGGCTCGCCGTCGAGCGGCCGCGGTTCGTGGTACTGCACGAGGACAACTTCAACTTCCTGTCGAAGATGTGCCTGGCGCGTATGCGCGAGGCGGCGCTGACCATGGTCGCGATGGCGCGTGCGGCCGGCTGCCGGGTGGCGGTCACCGGCAGCGATGTGACGGACCACCCCGAGGTGTACCTCGACGGCGGCGCGGAGGTCTGCCTGCTCGGTGAGGCCGAGCACCAGCTGCTCGCGCTGCTCGACCACTGGGCCGGGCGCGGGCCGGACCCGTTGCGGCTCGACCGGCCCGGCTTCGCGTGGCGGCAGGCCGACGGCACGGAGCACTCGACGGGTCGCTCGTCGGTGGAGCGCCACCCCGACGTGTTCGGCCGCCCGGCACGCGACCTCGTCGACATCGACGCGTACCGCGACGCGTGGGTGCAGGCGCACGGCCGGTTCTCGCTGAACGTCGTCGCCACACGTGGCTGCCCGTACCGCTGCAACTGGTGCGCCAAGCCGATCTGGGGCCAGCGCTATTCGATGCGCTCGCCGCGCGATGTGGCCGAGGAGCTGGCGGACGTGAAGCGTCGCTACGCGCCCGACCACATCTGGTTCGTCGACGACATCTTCGGCCTGCGCAGCGACTGGCTGGCCGAGTTCGCGGACGCCGTGCGCGAGCTGGACGCCGTGATCCCGTTCACCGTGCAGTCGCGCTGCGACCTGATGAACGAGCAGGCCGTCGCCGCCCTCGCCCGCGCCGGCTGCGCCGAGGTGTGGCTCGGCGCGGAGAGTGGCAGCCAGAAGGTCCTCGATGCGATGGACAAGGACATCACGGTCGGCCAGATCCGCGAGGCGATCGCCCGGCTGCAGGCGCACGGTGTGCGGGCGTGCTGCTTCGTGCAGCTCGGCTACCCAGGGGAGATGTGGGAGGACGTCGAGGCGACGCTCGCGCTGCTGCTCGACACGCTGCCGGACGACATCGGCGTCAGCGTCAGCTACCCGCTGCCCGGCACCCCGTTCCACGAGATGGTCCGCGCGCAGCTGCACGGCGACGGCCACTGGTCGGACTCCGGCGACCTGGCGATGATGTTCGCCGGCACGTTCACCACCGAGGTGTATCGCGACCTCCACCTCGCGCTCCACGACGTGCTGGACCTCCGCCGCCGTGAGGCCGGCCTCGACCGGGCGCGCCACCCGTCGCTGCCGGACGTCGCGGTCGACCTCCACCGTGAGCGGGTGCTGGACCGCTGGGCGGACCTGCGTGCCCGGGCGGCGGCGCGGCACAGCCGCAGCGAGCGGCCGACCCGGCTGCGGATCCCCGTCATCGTCGAGGCGTCGGCGTGAGCACCGCCACCGCTCCGGCCGGCTCCGCGGTGATCGACGACGAGCAGCTCGCCGCCACCGCCGCAGCGTTCGACGGCGTGGCGCCCACGTACGACGGGCCGCAGGGCAACAACGTTCTCATCCAGCGGATGCGCGACATCGTCCACGCCCGCATCGACGCGCTCGTCACGCCCAGGTCGACCGTGCTCGACATCGGGTGCGGCACCGGCCTCGACGCGCAGCACTACGCCGAGCGCGGCCATCGCGTGATCGCGACCGACTGGTCGCCGGCGATGGTCGCCCGGGCGGCCGAGCGCGCCGCCACGACGGGCCTGCCGATCGACGCGCGGCGGGTCGGTGCGCACGAGCTCGATCGGCTCGACGTCGAGCGCGGCAGCATCGACCTGGCGTGGTCCAACTTCGGTCCGCTCAACTGCGTGCCCGACCTCGGTGCGACCGCAGCGGCGCTCGCCCGTCACGTGCGGCCGGGCGGCCACGTCGTCGCCTCGGTGATCGGCCGCTGGTGCCCGTGGGAGGTCGTCCACTACGCCCGCCGCCGCCGGTGGCAGCGTGTGGCCGTCCGCTTCCTCCGCCGGCCGACGCCGGTGGGCATGGCGGGCGGGACGATCTGGACCCGCTACCACACGCCCGGTGAGTTCACGCGCGAGTGGCGCCGGGGCGCGCCGGGCGAGTGGGACGTCGTGGGGCTGGAGACGCTGTCGCTGTTCGTGCCGCCGCCGTACCTGGAGGCGCAGGCGCTTGCGCGGCCTGACCGCCTGGTACGCCAGGCGCGCTGGGACGATCGCGTGGGCGCGTGGCCGGTCGTCCGGGCGTTCGGCGACCACTTCCTGGTCACCCTGCGCCGCCGCTGACGGCCTCGGTGCCGGCCGACGCGGCGCTCGCCAGAGGTGCAGCAGCGAGTTGACCGGGTGGTGCAGCGGATGGGCGTGCGGGTCCCAGTCGTCGAAGTCGCCGACGACGGACACCTGCTGGTCGACCTCGTCGATCGGCAGGGCGAACGTCACCCTGATCGTCGAGAGCTGCTTGCGGCGGCCGATGAGGGTGCGCGTGGGAATGACGCTCGAGCACGGGCACGGATGGCGTGGTCGGTGTGGTTGGGCCTCTGGACGGGCGGCGAACGCACAAGGATGGCGTGGTTCGTGTGGTTGCGTCCGCGGAGGGGTGGTGGAACCACACGGATCGGTGGGTGATCCGACGGAGGCTCGGCGAACACGGTTGACCCGGCGGTCAAGCCGCCTTGTAGGGTGCATCGCATGGGTGACCGTTTCGAGAGCGTCCAGCAGGTCCGCGAGGGGCTGAAGGCCGTCAACTATCTGGCAGACGAAGGCATCGCTGGCGTGGCGTTCCTGGCGGACCGACTGGGCAAGCCGGTGCTGGTCGAGGGACCGGCCGGCACGGGCAAGACGCAGCTGGCGAAGTCCATCGCCGAGGCGACCGGCGCACGGCTCATCCGGCTCCAGTGCTACGAGGGCCTCGACGAGTCGAAGGCGCTGTACGAGTGGAACTACAAGAAGCAGCTCCTCCGCATCCAGGCGGACAAGAACAGCGACTCCTGGAGCGAGGTCCACGACGACATCTTCAGCGACGAGTTCCTGCTCACCCGCCCGCTGCTCGAGGCGATCAGCGCCGACGACCCGGTGGTGCTGCTGATCGACGAGGTCGATCGCGTGGAGGTGGAGACCGAGGCGCTGCTGCTCGAGATCCTCTCGGAGTACCAGGTGTCGATCCCCGAGCTCGGCACGATCACGGCCAAGCAGATCCCGATGGTGTTCCTCACCTCGAACAACACGCGTGAGCTCAGCGAGGCGCTGAAGCGCCGCTGCCTCTTCCTGCACGTCGACTACCCGTCGATGGAGCGGGAGAAGGAGATCGTGCTCACGAAGGTGCCGGGCATCACCGACAACCTCGCCGATCAGATCGCCCGCATCGTGCGCAGCATCCGCCAGCTCGACCTGAAGAAGGCGCCGTCGGTGAGCGAGACCATCGACTGGGCCCGCACGCTCGTGCTGCTCGGGATCGAGTCGATCGACGCCCAGCAGGCCAAGGAGACCCTCCACATCCTGCTCAAGTACCAGACCGACATCGCCAAGGCGGCGAAGGAGCTGAGCGTCGACAAGTAGTCGACGCTCACGGCTGGCCGGGTCGACCGATGCTCGATCTCCTCAACGGCTTCGTCGCCGAGCTCCGCAACGCGGGGCTGCCCGTGTCGCTCACCGAGAACCTCGACGCGATGGAGGCGGTGCAGCACATCCCGATCGAGGACCGCGAGGCGTTCAAGTACGCGCTCGGTGCCACGCTCGTCAAGAACAACAGCCACTGGCGGGCGTTCGAGACCGTGTTCGAGGTGTACTTCAGCCTGCGCGGACCCGAGTACCGCATCGGTGACGGCGACGAGTCCGATCTCGACGAGATGTGGCGCGAGATGCAGGAGCAGATGCGCCAGGGCGACTCCAAGGGTCAGGCGGGCGGGTCGATGGACCAGCTCACGCCCGAGGAGATCGCGCAGATGCTGATGCAGGCACTGCTCAACGGCGACCAGGCGCTCATGCGCGCTCTCGCCAAGCAGGCCGTGCAGCGCTTCGCCGGGATGGAGCCGGGTCGCCCCGTGGGCGGCACGTACTACCTGTACCGGACGCTCCGGAACCTCGACCTCGACGGCATGCTCGAGAAGCTCATGGACCAGAGCCGCCAGGACGTGGGTGGCGAGCTGACCCCGCTGGAGGAGCGCCTCGAGCGCGACGAGTACAGCGATCGCATCGAGCAGTTCAAGAAGGAGATCGAGGCCGAGATCCGTCGCCGCCTCGTGGCCGACCGGGGCGCCGAGGCGATGGCCAAGACGCTCCGCAAGCCGCTGCCCGAGGACGTCGAGTTCATGCACGCGTCGCGCGACGAGATGCAGAACCTGAAGAAGGCGCTCGGTCCGCTCACCCGAAAGCTGGCTGCACGTCTCGCCCGCAAGCGCAAGCACGGCCGCAAGGGCCCGCTCGACTTCCGCAACACGGTGCGGCACTCGCTCAGCTACGGCGGCGTGCCCGCCGAGCCGAAGTTCAAGTACCCGCGCCCGGCCAAGCCCGAGTTGATGGTGGTCGCCGACATCTCCGGGTCGGTCGCCGCGTTCGCCCGCTTCACGCTGATGCTCGTGTACGCGATCCAGGGCCAGTTCTCCAAGGTCCGCTCGTTCGTGTTCATCGACGGCATCGACGAGGTCACGGAGTTCTTCAAGAGCACCGAGGACGTCCAGGAGGCCGTGCACCGCGTGAACACCGAGGCCGACGTCGTGTGGGTCGACGGGCACAGCGACTACGGCCACGCCTTCGAGGTGTTCTGGGAGCGCTACGGCAAGGACGTCGGCCCGAAGACCACCGTGCTGCTGCTGGGAGACGCCCGGAACAACTACCACGCGAGCCAGAGCTGGGTGGTCAAGGAGATCCGCCAGAAGGCGCGTCACGTGTACTGGCTGAATCCCGAGCCGAGGAGCTACTGGAACACCGGCGACTCCATCGTCGGTGAGTACGGCACGCACACCGACGGCGTCTACGAGGTGCGCAACCTCCGTCAGCTGGAGGGCTTCGTCGAGAAGCTCGCGTGAGCGAGCAGATCGACGTGCCGGCCACGGCCGGCCCGGTGTTCGGCACCGCCACGCGGCGCCGCCTCGACCTCGCGGTCGCCTCGAACTTCCTGGCGATCGGCGTGCTCCTCGCCGCAGTGCCACGGTACGTGCGGGAGGAACTGGGCGGGTCGAGTGCCGCCGTCGGCACGGCGACCACGATCTTCTTCGGCGCCGCGCTCGTCACCCGGCCGCTGGTGGGCAGGGCGATGGACCGCATCGGTCGCCGTCCGTTCCTCACCTGGCCGCTCGTCGCGATGGCGCTGCTGGCCATCGGGATGGAGGCCGCCGGCGTCGTGTGGGCCGTGATCGCCGTGCGCCTGCTGCAGGGGGCGTTCGGGAGCACCTTCTACACGGCCTGTGCCGTGGTGTCGACCGACCTCGCGCCACCCGAGCAGCGGGCCTCGGCGGTGGCCCGACTCAGTCTGATGATCTACCTCGGGTTCGCGTTCGGACCGTTCCTCGGTGAGTTCCTGTTCGACCGAGGGCCGCAGTGGCCGTGGCTGATCTGCGCGCTGCTGCACGGTCTCGCCGCGGCCGTGGCCTGGGGGCTGCCGGAGACCCGCCGTGAACGGCAGGCCTCGCACACCGAGGTGCGACCCTCGATACGGTCGCTGCAGCGTGTGGTGCTGCGGCCGGGCATCGCCCAGCTGTGCGCCGGGCTCGGCTACTCGTGCGTGGTGGCGTTCCTGCCGTCGTACTCGCGAGAGATCGGCCTCGGCTCGTCCGGCGCGCTGTTCTTCACCTACGCCGCGAGCGCCCTGCTCGTTCGGGTGTTCAGCGGTCGCCTGGCCGACCGGTTCGGCTACGTGGCCGTCGCCGTCCCCGGTCTCTTCGTGTTCGGTCTGGGCCACCTGCTGATGGCGGTGGCGTGGGCCGAGTGGGTGCCGTTCCCCGCGATCGCGATGACCGGCATCGGGTTCGGCGCCGTGTTCCCGGCGCTCACGGCGCTCGCGGTGGATCGGGCGCCGGACGAGCAGCGCGGCCAGGTGCTGGGGGTGTTCCTCAGCTTCAACGACCTCGGGAACGCGATCGCCGGACCGGCCGTCGGTGCGATCGCCGACGCCGCCGGGTTCCGCTGGGGGTACGGGGTGCCGGCGATCGTCGCCGGGGTGGGCCTGATGGTGGCGATCAGCCTCCGAGCACCCGCCGATCGGGCCGCGACCTGACGCCGCGCCCTACGGTGGCCGGATGGAACTGAACGATCGTGTCGTCGTGGTCACCGGTGGGGGATCGGGCATCGGTGAGGCACTGGCCGTCGCCGCACACCGCGAGGGAGCTCGCCACGTGGTGGTCGCCGACCTCCACGCCGCCGAGGCGGAGCGGGTCGCGGCGGTGATCGGCGGGACGGGCGTCGGGATCGACGTTCGCGACGAGGCGGCCATCGTGCGTCTCGTCGAGGACACGCAGGCCGCGCATGGACCGATCGACCTGTTCGTGTCGAACGCCGGGTTCGTGACCGCCGCCGGGCTGGAGGACTCGAACGACGCGATCCAGCGAATGTGGGAGGTGCACTGCATGGCGCACGTGTACGCCGCGCGTGCCGTGCTGCCGTCGATGATCGCCCGCGGCGAGGGCTACCTGCTGAACACGGCATCGGCCGCCGGGCTGCTCACCCAGATCGGTTCGATGGCGTACTCGATCACCAAGGCCGCCGCAGTGTCGCTCGCCGAGTGGCTCGCGGTGACCCACCACCACCAGGGGATCCGGGTGTCGGTGCTGTGCCCGCAGGCGGTGGCGACCAACATCGTGCGCAACAGCCCCGACTTCGTGGCCGATCCGGACGGCGGGATCAGCGGTGGGCTGGAGGAGGGCGTGGCGAGCGGCGACGGTGTGCTCACGGCCGACGAGGTCGCGCAGTGCTGCGTCGACGCGATCCGTGACGAGCGGTTCCTGGTGCTGCCGCACCCCGAGGTCGCCACCTACGTCCAGCGCAAGGCCGCCGACCGCGACCGTTGGCTCGCAGGGATGCGCCGCTTCCAGACGGCCCTGCACCCCGACGGCGTGCTACCCGGCAACGCGATCGCACCCCGGGTCTGACGTCCTGGGTGCCAAGCTCGGCTCACCGGTGCTGGTCAGCGGGATTGCTGGCACCCAGGTCAGCTCGGGAGTCGGTTCTGGGTGCCGTGCTGGTTTCACCGGTGCTGGTCACGGTCTGGTGCTGGCGCCCAGGTCGGGTCTGCGGTCCTGGGTGCCAAGCTCGGCTCACCGGTGCTGGTCAGCGGGATTGCTGGCACCCAGGTCAGCTCGGGAGTCGGTTCTGGGCGCCGTGCTGCTTTCTCCGGTGCTGGTCACGGTCTGGTGCTGGCGCCCAGGTCAGCTCGCAACGAACGCCGCGATCGGAGCTGGGGCGGGACCATCAGCCCAGCGCCTCGGCGAGCAGGGAGCGCTCGGCGTCGGCGAGCGGGATCCGGGCGATCGCCGCCGCACCGGCGGGCGTCATCTTCTTCGCCGTCTTGCGCAGTACGTCGACGAGGTGGGCCCGGTCGAGCTTGGTGGCGACCTCGGCCAGTTGAGTCTCGACGAACGCGAGGCAGGCGGCGTCCTCGATCGCCTGTGAGCCGGGATCGACGGCCAGGTTGTCGCGGCGGACGAGTGCCTGCACACGTTCGATCGTGGGTTCGTCGTAGCCGAACCCGGAGAGGAGCTCGCCGACGTCGGCGGCGTGGCGCTTGCGCTGGTCGCGCTTCCACTTCAGGTAGCCGGCGCGTCCCGGCTCGTACTGGGAGCGCGGCAGCTCCCAGCGGCGCAGGTGGTGGGCTCGGGCCGCGAGCAGCCAGGTCTCGTCGGCGTCGGGGTGCAGGTCGGCGACCCACTCGGCGGCCAGCGTGCCGTGCACCTGGGCGAGGGGCACCTCGGTGCCGCGCACCACGATCCGCGTCGGGTCGCCGGCGTTGGCGGCGTCGATTGCGGCGATCGCCGCGGCGTAGCGCTCGTTCACGCCGCCGAGACTAGGCGGCCGGCGTGTGCGCCCGGCGCCGTCCTGGGTGCCTCGGTGGACTCACTGCTGCAGCGTGCGAGCGATCGCCGGCACCCAGATCGATGGCGACCCGTCCTGGGTGCCTCGCTCGACTCACCGGTGCTGGTCGGACGACGAGCGTGGCACC
>WLDE01000144.1 GCA_009704985.1 Actinomycetota bacterium
CCGCGTCGGCCATCGGCGACGGGTACCACGGGTTGATCCAGATCGCGTCGATCCCGAGCGACACGAGGTGGTCGAGCTTCGACCGCAGGCCGGCGATGTCGCCGAGGCCATCACCGTCGGCGTCGGCGAAGCTGCGGATGTACACCTGGTAGATGACGGCGTCGCGCCACCAGTCGGCGTGGTGCATGGGTTCCTCTCGTGGATTCGGTGGCGTGGCTCGGTGGCGTGGCTCGGTGGCGTGGATCGGTGCTCGTGGCTCGGCACTCATCGTGGCGGACCGAACCAGCAGCACGTGTCTGCCGGGACGACCGTGGGGTCGTGGTGGCCGGCGAGCGAGCTGACGAGCAGCGACTCGCCGACGAGCGCGGGGAGCACCTCGGCCACCGCCAGGTCGACGGCGCCGACGTTCACCACGACGGTGACGGTGCCGCGGCGCAGCACGAGCAGCTCCGGGTGGGGTCCGGCGTGGGCACCGAGCTCGGGCCACTCGAGGGGGGCGTCCGGATCGAGCAGCGAGCGACGGGCGCGCAGCAGCGAGCGGTACATCGAGAGCACGGAGCCGGGATCGTCCTGCTGCGCGGCCACGCTGTAGGCACCCCAGTCGTCCGGCTGCGGCATCCACGGTGCCGCGGCCGGCGCATCGGCCCCGACCGACGCCGAGGAGAAGCCGAACGACGTCGCCGCATCGGTGCTCCACGGCAGCGGTACGCGGCAGCCGTCACGGCCTGTCTCGCGCCCCTCCGTGCGGAAGAAGATCGGGTCCTGCCGTGCGCTCGCCGGCAGGTCGAGCACCTCGGGCAACCCGAGCTCCTCACCCTGGAACAGGTAGAGCGAACCCGGCAGTGCCGCCGCGAGCGTGATCGCCGCACGGGCCCGCCGCGTGCCCACCTCGAGGTCGACCGGAGCGCCCGTGTACACGAGGTTGTTCTTCGTCCAGCTCGACATCTCGGTCGCGTCGGCGCGGCCGTAGCGGGTGACGCCGCGCTGGGTGTCGTGGTTGTTGAGCGTCCACGTGAGCGGCGCACCGGCGGCGGTGAGCGTGGCCGCCACCGGCTCGATCGTGACGCGCAGCGTGTCGACCCGCCACGGGGCCAGCATCAGGTCGAAGCAGAACGACTGGTGGAACTGGTCGGGTCCCACGTACTGCAGCAGCAGGTCGGGACGATCCGGCGTGTACGCCTCGCTCACGGTGACGAGCTCGCGACCGGGATGTGCCGCCTCGTACTCGTCGATCAGCCGCCGCCAGTCGCGCCAGTGGTCGTGCGCCGTCGGCCAGAACACCGTGTACGGGTTGTGCGCCCACACGTCGTTCTCCGCCGTGCCCTCCGGCACCGGCGGTGCGTCGGGCAGCTCGGCCGCCTTGCCCACCACCGCCACGGCGTCGACGCGGAAGCCGTCGACGCCACGGTCGAACCAGAACGTGAGCATCGACCGGAACATCGCCACGACGTCGGGGCACGACCAGTCGAGGTCGGGCTGCCACGGCGAGAACGTGTGGAGGTACCACTGGCCGGGCGACCCGTCGGCCTCGGTGACGCGGGTCCAGGTGGAACCACCGAACACCGACCGCCAGTTGTTGGGCGGCAGTTCACCGTCGCTCCCACGCCCGTCGCGGAAGAAGAAGCGAGCCCGCTCGGGGCTGCCCGGCGGCGACGCGAGCGCGGCACGGAACCACGGGTGCTCGGAGCTGCAGTGGTTCGGCACGACGTCCATGAGCACCCGGATCGAGCGTCGACGCGCCTCGGCGACGAGCCGGTCGAACGCGGCGAGGTCGCCGTACGCCGGGTCGATCCCGAAGTAGTCCGCGACGTCGTAGCCGTGGTCGAGCTGCGGCGAGGGGTAGCAGGGGGTGAGCCAGATCGCGTCGACGCCGAGCGCCTCCAGGTGGTCGAGGCGGGACGTGATGCCGGCGAGGTCGCCGATGCCGTCACCGTCGCCGTCGGCGAAGCTGCGGACGTAGACCTGGTAGACGACGGCGTCACGCCACCACGGCGCGGCGCTCATCGGTGGCGACCGGTGGTCGAGCGGACGACCAGTTCGATCTGGAGCTCCTCGGCGAGCTGCGGCCGGGTGGCGGTCGCGATCGCCTCGAGGACGAGGTCCGCGGCGCGGCGGCCGGACCCCTCGAGCGGTTGACGGACGGTGGTGAGGTTCATGAGCGATGCGAGTTCGATGTCGTCGTAGCCGATCACCGACAGGTCGTCGGGGACGCGCCGGCCGAGCGACGCAGCCGCTTCGAGCACGCCGACCGCCTGCACGTCGGAGGTGGCCACGATCGCCGTGGGTGGATCGGGGAGGTGGAGGAGGTCGAGCGTCATCTGCTTGGCCGCCGACCGGAGGTGCGCACCGTAGCGGACCAGCTCGGGCGACGGCCCGAGCCCCGCCTCCTCGAGCACGGCGCGGTAGCCGGCCTCGCGGTTCGCGCAGGCCACGAAGCCGAACGCGTTGTTCGCCGGTTCGCCGACGAAGCCGATGCGGGTGTGGCCGAGATCGACCAGGTGCTGGGTGGCCATCCGGCCGCCGAGGCGGTCGTCGATGCACACGCTGGGCAGCGACGGCGACGTGGTGTCGACGAGCACGGTGGGGAACGACGACGTCGCCAACCGCTCGCCGTCGGCGGACCCGAGCGGCAGCGAGATGACGATCAGCCCGTCGAGCGAGTGCTGTGGAATTTCCACGAGCCGTTCCGACACCTGGGCGGGGGCGGCGACGTTGAACAGCACGACCTCGTAGCCGTGCGGCTGGAGACGCGACACGATCCCGCGGATGCGCTGGTACGCCGACGGCTCGTCGAAGTAGGTGACGAGGACCCCGATCAGGCCACCGCGTCGCACCTGACCAGCACGTTTGCGACGGGTGGGCGAGTAGCCCACGGCCTCCATCGAACGGCGCACCCGCTCGCGCATCTCCGGGCTCACGTTCGGGCTGTCGTTCAGCACGCGCGACACGGTGCCGATGCCGACCTGTGCGTGAGCGGCCACGAGCGCCAGGGTTGCCACGGCCTGGAACCCTAGCGCGCGGTTTCCACGGCCTCCCGGCGCCGGAGCGCCTCCAGCAGCGCGTCGCGCTGCTCGACCGTCGCGTCCTTCACGGTCACGGCGTGGTGACCCGCGAGGTGGATCGCGACGTCGTGCAGGTCGTGGCGACGCTGGAACGGGCTCTGCGAGACGGACCAGCTCTGCACCCGGTCGAACGGCACCAGCGAACGTCTCCAGGCGAGCGTGCCGCCCTCCACCACCACGACGTCGTCGCCGATGCCGTGACGTCGCGACCGCCCGGTGGCCCGGGCGACGACGCCGACCAGCACCACCACCACGCCCACCACCACGGCGCCACGCGGACCCTCCGGCCAGCCGCTCGCGACGAACGGGATCCAGCCCAGCAGCACTGCGGCGACGATCATCCGCCGGCGCACCAGCCGCGCCACGGCGACGGGCACCGTGGGGCGGTCGGCCTGGACGACGCTGCGTTCGCCGAGCGCCGCCGACGACACGGCGAGCGCGTCCGCCCACCTCGCCACCGGCACCGAGTCGCCGGTGCTGCCGGCACCATCCAGGGTCTGGCGGCCGCTCGTGATCACGTCGATCGAGGCGATGCCGCACCGGCGGCGCACGAGGTTGCGGTGCAGCCGGACGAGCTGCACCCGGGCCATCGGGATCGTGGTCGTGCGCCGATTGAACAGGCCGCGCTCGACCACGAGATCGGTGGTGCGCCGCGAGAGTCGGAACTGGTGGTGCCGCACGACGGTGAGCAGCGCGGCGCCGGCGATCGAGATCGCCGCGACCACTGCGATGCCCACCACGAGCGACACCCCCCGGACCAGGTCGAAGGCGTCGTCGTCGAGACCGACGTCGTCCAGGACGCTCAGCACTGCGAACGCCGCGGCCGGGAGCAGCAGCAGCGACGCGCCCGTGACGCCACCGAGCGCGAGCAGGCCCGGCGTGAGACGCAGCAGCTCGTGCGACGGCGGCGGGGGCACGGCGGCGGCCACGTCGCCGACGACGGCCGTTCGGCGTGCACGTTCCAGCTCGACGCGCAGCGCCTCGGCGTCGTGGACCGACAGCACCTCGAGCACCACGTCACCGCTGGAGATGCCTCCGTCGGCGAGCTGCACCCGCACACTGGACACGCCGAGCGCCTGGTGACGCAGCTTGCGCACGACCTCCACCTGCTGGAGCCGCTCGACCGGTGCGCTGCGCACCGTGCGGTTCCACACCCCGCTCGACAGGGTGAGCTCGCGCCCGTCGAACGACCAACTCGTGCGCATCCAGGCGACCGCGCGGGCGGCGAGGATCGTGATCGCGACCGCCCCCAACGCCACCGGTCCCCACGAGCGCGACACGGCGATGAGCAGCACGGGCCACATCCGCGGCAACCACACCGCGAGATCGACGACCGGCGACGCCGGGTGGAGGCGGCGCGGCGCGGCGACGAACGCGACGGCCGGGACCGCGTCACCGGCATCAGCGGTGCCACCGACGTCATCGGTGATGCCGCCGCCCGCGGCGTCGGTGTCGGTGCCGCTCATGGGTGATCACCCGATCGCATCACGATGCTCGCGGTTCCCGTCAGTGCCCGTCGTCGATCAGCCGTGACACGCGCGCCGCCTCGAGCAGCCGGGCGCGCACGCCGTCGGCCTCGTCGCTCGCGAGGTGCGGCACCGTGCCCTCCGACATCGCTGCGGCCGTGCGCAACCGGAGCGTGACCACCCCGGAGCGGCGCTGGATCGGCCCCTGCTCCACGTCGATCTGCTGGATCCGGTGGAACGGCACGGCGGCCGACGTGCGGAACCACACCCCGCGGCGCAGCTCGAGCGCCGCGTCACCGATGCGGTAGCTCCAGTGCCGATAGCGCTGCTGCGGGAACCACCAGCCGAACACCGTCCACACCACCGTGACGGCGGCGAGGCACAGCGGGACGACCTCCACGCCGGCGACCGCGAACGCGATCCCCGTCGCACCACCACCGACGATCAGCGCCGTGGCGACGCTGCCGATCCGCCAGAGCGTCGCCGCCACCGGGTGCAGCAGCTGGAAGCCGTCGCCCGTGTCGGTCGCAGTCGTGCCGGTCGTGCCCCGGTCGTCGGTGGCGCTGCTGACGGGGGACGCCGCCGGCTCGGGATGGTCCTCGTGCGGCGGGTCCGTACGGGTCAGGGGGTCCATGTGTACCTCATGTCCGGCGCACGCTCCTCGTTGCCGCGGCCGTCGGTGGTCTCGGCGACCACGAACCCGGCCCGCTCGTAGAAGGCCTGCGCACCCTCGTTGGCCTGGAACGTCCACAGCTGCAGCCCGTCGGGGAATCGCTGCGCGGCGCGCTCGAGCAGCCGGCTGCCGAGCCCCCGGCCGATCCAGGACGGATCGACGTAGAGCTGCTCGATCCAGCCGCTCGCCCCCCGACCGCGTTCGAGCACGAGCAACCCGCAGACGGTGCCGTCGACCTCGGCGACGGTGACCTCGGCATGGCCGATGACGTCGTCGGCGAACCAGGCGCGCACCTCGCCCGGCGTGTGCAGCACCGGCACGTCGGGCACGCCGAACTCCCGCGAGCGCAGGTACACCCTGGCCAGGTCCGCGGCGTCGTTGCCGCGGGCGGCCCGCAACGTGGGCGTGCCCGGCTGCAGCGCCCGCAGCGCCCCGGCGAGGCCGTCGTCGGCGGCGTCGATCGCCTGGTACCACGGGAACCAGCGGACGTCCTGGCTCTCCCCCGCCGGCGGTGACGGCGCCACGGCCGGCGCCTCGAGCAGGTAGCGCAGGTCGAGGTGGGTGTGCCCGCGCGGACCGGGGTGCACGTCGACGTGGACGAGCCGGGGCAGGTCACCGTCGAGGTGCGACGCGGCGAACTCCACCGGCAGACCGGTCTCCTCGATCGCCTCGCGACGCGCGGCCTCCCACGGCGTCTCCCCGGCGTCGATGTGTCCACCGGGCTGCAACCACAGGCCGAGGCGCTTGTGCCGGTGGAGCACGACCCCCTTCGCGCCGACCACGATCGCCGAGCCGGTCACGTGCACCGGGCCGGCATCCTCGTCGAACGGACGCTCGAGCGAGTCGAGTTGCTGGACGAACGACGCGATCGACGCACGTTCCCTGGCGTCGACGGGCCGTCGGGCGAGCACCTGCTCGCGCACGGCTTCGACGAGTGCAGGTCCCGGCGCTCGTGGCGCACCACCCCCGGCCGCCCCCGGCGCCTCCGCACCGCTCGCGTCGTGGCTCGCGTCGTGGCTCGCGTCGTGGCTCGTGTCGTGGCTCGCGTCGTGGCTCGTGTCGTGGCTCGTGTGCATCGCTCCGACCGGGTACATCGGTGGTGCCTCGCCGGGCTCGGCTGCCATGCCCAGAGCCTAGAGGTGAGGTCGCGACGACGTCGCGTCCGATCTGGTCCCGCGGGTGCGTCACGACACGTCGTCGAGATCGTGGTGCACCGGGGAAAATCCCGCTCCAGTTCGCGACCCCCCACGCCGATACCTGTCCTGACCACGGCAGGGAACGGGACCTCCCGGCCACATCAGGCGGAGAGACGAACACGGATGGAACCAGACGCACAACTCGCACCCCGAGTGCTGCTCGCAGTGAACGACGCCCTGCTGCGTCGTGTCGCCGGCGTCGCGCTCCGAGAGCGTGGCTTCTCGGTCAGTGCGACCACGGAGGGCTCCGCTGCGCTCATGCTCGCCGAGTCGTTCTCGCCCGATGTGATCATGGTCGACCTCGAACTGCCGAGCCCCAAGGGCGGCAGCCTGTTCGACACCGTGCGCGGGCTCACGGACGCCTACATCGTCGGCATTGCTCCCCCCGATGCCGACGCCATGCGGATCCGTGCGCTCCGCGCCGGTGCCGACGACGTGGTCTCGGTCCCCGTGACACCCGACGAGCTGGCGGCTCGTTGCCAGGCGCTGCTGCGCCGTCCCCGCAACGTGCACACCCGCTGGGACCCGATGGCGGCCTCGCTGATCACCATCGGCCCGCTCACCGTCGACGTCGGCCGCAAGGAGATCCAGGTGAACGGCCAGGACGTGCCGGTCACCCGCATCGAGTTCGCCCTGTTCGAGCAGCTCTGCCGGCACCCCGCCGAGGTGCGTGCCCGCACCCAGCTCCTCGAGGAGGTGTGGGGTCCGAACTGGGTGGGCGACACCCACGTGGTGGACGTACACCTGTCGAACCTGCGACGCAAGCTGCAGAAGCTGGCGCCCGAGCTGCGGTTCATCCACACGGTCCGCGGTGTCGGCTTCCGGCTCAGCACGGATCTGCTGCGGTCGGAGATCGACGACCGCGAGAACCGCAAGCTCGTCTCCGCCTGACTCGCGGCCGCCCGTGGGCGGCCGTCAGTCGTAGGTGGCGGTCAGTCGTAGGTGGCGGTCAGCCACCACTGGCGCTGTTCGAGCACGACGAGGTGCGCGGTACCGTCGGCGGTGACGACCTGACAGCGAGCGAGGCGCCGGCGACGCGCCGGATCCCACCAGCGCTCGTCGACGAGCCACGGACCGGCCCACGCAGCGATCCGCACCCGCTCGCCCGTCGCGATGCGCAGGACGGCAGGGGCGCCGCTGATCGCCCCACGACCGCTGACCGCGACCGGATGCCCGCGATCGTCGAGCACCTCGACCGCGACCGGATCCGGGTGCACGGTGGCCGGTGACGGCATCGGCAGCGCGCCGGGCCACGGCGGACGGCGCGCCTCGGTGGTGCCGCCGGATCCGCCCGAACCGCTGACCCGGGTGGGGCTGCGCGCCCCCGGGTCGAGCCGGGTGCTGAGCGACGCGGGCACCCAGCGGTGCACGTCCGAGGGATGGCGGCCACCACGCCACTCGGCGACCACCACCTGCTCGTCGCCCACCAACCCGGCGAGGCGCGTGGCGGCCCGCCGGGCCCAGTCGTCGGCCTGACTGCGACCACCCCACAGCCCGAGCTGGACGCCCTCGTCGGCACGCACCTCGGTGGGCTCGAGGCGGAGCTGCACGATGCCCGACGTCGGCACCCCGGACTCGGCGAGCGGATCGGCGTCGGGGTCGGGGTCGCGTGGGTCGACCGACGACGGATCGAGCCGCGCCCAGCCGTCGAGCTGCCAGCGGAGCCGCTCGACCATCGCCGCCGCGGTGAACCCGGTGGAGAGCGACCAGAGCCGCTCGGAGGTCTCGCCGTGGTCGGTCTCGGCGACGGCGACGAACTGGGTGCAGACCCGCCCGCCCTCGCCGAGCACGGCCACGAGGTCCTCGGCGAGCCGCCGCCCGGCGAACACCACGATGTCGAGCTGCTGCACCGGGGTGTCGAACCGGTGCACGAGGGCCAGCCCCTCGGGTGGGTCGTGGGCACCGATCGGGCGGTCGTCGCCGCCGGACGCGAGGCGGTGCGCGAGCGCACCGGGCGACGCGAAGCGGGCGAGCACGTCGGCCTCGGGCAGCGCGGCGAGATCGCCGAGGGTGCGCAGGCCGAGCCGGGCGAACAGCTCGACGAGGTCGCGCTCGACGTCGCCGGCGTCGACCAACCAGCGCAGCGAGCGCGACGCCAGGTGGGCCGGGGCACCGCCCGGCGGGACGACCAGCACCCGTGTCGTGTCGGGATCGCCCGCCGCCGACTGGGCGGCGACGCGTGCCGTGAACCGCCCGTCGCCGATGCCGATGCCCGGCGCACCTGCGGCGCGGATGGCGTCGCCGAGCACCTCGTCGACCGCGGCGAGCACCCGCGCGGCCATCGACTCGTCCCCGCCGAAGTACCGGGACGGGCCACGGGTGTGGAACACGAGCGAACCGGCCCGGTCGAGCTCGATCCGCGGCACGAACGCAGCGACGGCATCGGCCACCGGCTGGAACGCCCGCCGGTCGACCGCCGGGTCGTGGGCGACGAGACGCACCTCGGGACAGCGCGCCTGTGCCTCACGGCGTCGCAGACCGAGCCGCACCCCGGCGGCCGCGGCGGCGACCGAGCAGGCGATCACCCGGTTCGTGTGGAGCACGGCGACCGGTTCGTCGATCCCCGCACCGGCCGCCACGATCGGCCACTGCGGGCACCACAGCACGGCGAGGCGCGGCGGGCCGTCGCCGGGACGCGTGCGGGCGGTGGGACGAGACGCGCCGGAGGTGGGGTGGCGGCCCATGACGGGTCAGCCGGTGCGCTCGAGCACGTGCGCGGCCGGCACCACCTCGGGTGCCGGGACGGCGGCGACCGGTGCGGGGTGCACCGTCGTGATGCGACCGTCGGAGGCGGGGAACCACAGCTCGTCGTGCTGCGGGCGCGGCACCCGCCGGCCGTGCACCCGGACCGACGTGCGGCGCGACCGGAGGTGGCCGTGCCCCTGGCCGAGCCCCTCCCACGACGGCTCGGTGACCACCTGCAGGTCGGCCCCGAACCCCGAGACCTCGCCCGCGAGCACCAGCACCGCCCCGCGGGCCTGCACCCGGGCCTGCACGCGGCGCGCCGTGCCGGCGCGCACCACCACCCCCGGCCCGATCACGACGAGGTCGAAGCCGTCGACCAGCGCGGCGAGCACCTGTCCCCAGGTGCCGTCGTCGCGGTCGGCACCCGGACGGTCGAGCACCGCCACCAGCCGCTCGACGTCGACCCCCGCCTCGCCGGCGGCCTGCACCCCGAGGCCGGGGAGACCGGCGACGCCGACCCAGGCCCCCCGGCGCGACGCCTCGGCGGCGACGAGCAGCGCCATCGAGGTGGCGGCCCCGCCGGCGCAGGCCACCGTCGTCCCCTGGACGAGCCCGCGGGGCAGCACGCGCTCGAGCGCGGGATGGACCGGCACGACCCGTTCGGCGGCCAGGACACCACCTCCCACCCCGGCCCCGGTGATCCCGGCTCCGCCGTTTCCGGTGGCGGTTCCGGTGGCGGTTCCGGTGGCGGTTCCGGTCGTGGCACCCGACCGGCCGAGGCCGGCCACGGTGCCGCCCAGCCGGGAGGCGAGTGCGTCGAGACGCGCCCGCGCCTCGGGATCGACCACCCGCATCGGCCGGGTGCCCGCCCGAGGAGCCGGACGCCGGCTCGGGTCGGGGACGGGAGGGCTGATCGGGACGAGCGCCATGTCGCCATGGTATCGAACGGGTGTTCGATCGACCAGTGGCGGCGACGGTGCCCGCCGATCCGGCGGATGCCGTGCGGTGACGTTCGGCGCGAGCGACGGGTGCGGGGCGCGACCGGCGGGTCAGTTGCCGGCGACGTCCGTGCGCTGCTCGTCCTGCTCGGCGCGCACCTGCTCGAGCAACTGGGCGAACCCACGGGCGTCGAGCGCGACCAGGTCGGCGCCGAGCTCGAGCCCCTTCTCCACGCTCGTGATCGCTCGACCGCCCACCACCAGGGCGACCCCGCTCGTGGCCGCACGCAGCGCGGTGAAGGCCTGCTTCGCCGACGCGAGGGCGCCGTCGGAGGTGACCGACACCCCGACGGCCACGACGTCGGGGGTGTTCAGCACGGCGTGCACCAGCGAGCCGTCGGGCACGTCGGCGCCGAGGTCGCTGACCTCCCACCCGTGCTGGCGCAACAGGTCGGCCACCAGCGCGACGGGCAGCGCGTGCCGCTCGCCGGCCGGGGCGCCGAGCACCACCGCACCGCGGGTGCGGCCGCGCCGGACGAACCGCGGGCCGAGCCGGCCGATCAGGCGCATCGCGATGCCCGAGGCCCGGTGTTCGAGCGACACGTCGAGCTCGCCACGCTCCCACCGGTCGCCGATCGCGCCCATCGCAGGGGCGAGGACGTCGAGGTAGATCTCCTCCAGCTCGGCACCGGCGGCCAACGCTGCCTCGATCACCCCCCAGGCACCCCTCGCGTCGCCGGCCAGCAGGCGGGCCTCGAGCCGCTCGGCCCAGGGTGCCCGGCGCCGGCTGCCACCGTCGACCTGCGGCCCGGTGGGGCCACCGGCCTGGAAGAGGTCGAGATCGGCCCGCGACACCCGCCAGGTGCCACCCGCCTTGGCGGCAGGGAGCAGGCCCAGCCGCACGTAGCGGTAGGCGGTCATGTAGTGCACGCCGAGCACGTCTGCTGCCTCGTGCAGCGTCAGATCGTCGCCGGTGGTGTCACTCACGGCCTCACCGTAGAACCGTCCTCGCCACGACGTGCAACCGGACGGGGAGAATGCCGGAACGTCATTCTCCGTTCACGAAGACGTTTTCGTGAACGAGGACTCGCGAAACAACCGGAATCGTCGGGCCGGTCAGCCCGCGTTGGCCTTCCAGCGCGCGAGCGCGGCCGCGCTCCGTTCACGCAGCACCTGCGGCACGAGCCGCTCGTAGGCGGACGGACCTGCGCCGCCCTCGCCACCACCGCCGCCGCCACCGGAGGAGGCCGCCACCTCGGCCGGGGCCTCCTCGACGAACACCGTCGGCTCCATGCCGGGCTTCCAGTACTGGTACAGCTCGCGCACCACGCCGTCGAGCCCCTCACCGGCGAAGCCGCGGCGCAGCCCGACCGTCACGATGTTGCTGTAGACGTGGACGGTGTCGACCTGGCCGGTCGCGAAGAGGCGTCGCGCCAGCTCGGCGGCCGGTCGCGGCCCGACGGCGTCGGCCGCCGACGAGAACCGCTCGTGCCCCTGACCGGTGAGCGCACGGTTCGCCTCGAACCGGACGATCCCGGGGATCGAGCTGCGCTTCTCGACGACACTGACCATCTGACCCATGGCCGCAGACGTTACCGCCCGCGCGCCGTCCGGCCCTGATCCACACGCGACGGGCGTGATCCATCAGCGGTCGGTCAGCGGTCGGTCAGCGGTCGGTCAGCGGTCGGTCAGCGGTCGGTCAGCG
>WLDE01000145.1 GCA_009704985.1 Actinomycetota bacterium
CACCTCCCGCGTCGACACCTACGTCCCGACCGGAGCGGCCGCACCGCCGCAGGCCGTGGCCCAGCCGCGTCCACCCGCTCCCGGCGCTCCCGTCGCCCCGGGTGCCCCGGGTGCTGCGCCGCCTCCGGTCTCGGGTCCCGCCACGCCGCCCCGCAACCCCGGTGACGACGTCGATCCGTGGGCCGCGTACTTCGGCCCCGACCAGCAGCGCTGACACCGAGCACCTGAGCGGCGATCGCCTGCTGATCGCCTGCCGATCGCCTGCTGATCGCCCGCTGATCGCCTGCTGATCGCCCGCGGTGGTCAGGGGAGCCGGTGCACGACGAGCGGCAGCGCGACGCGACCGGTGGTCTCGGCCACGAGCGCACTGCACAGCGCGATGGTCCACCCGGTGCGCATCGTGGTGGCGCACAGCAGCACCGGGCCGCTCGCGATGGTGCCGTGCGCGAGGGGCGAGGGATCCAGTACCTGCACGGCGCGCTCGAGGTGCTGCACGACCGGTGTGCTCGCCGTGTCGCGTGGCGGTTCGCCGCCGTGCCAGGCGAACAGCTCGACCAACGGCAGGCGGCCGACGCGCGCCAGGTGCTCGGCGAGCGCCAGGTTGGCACGCGCCTCCACCGAGTGGGCCGGGGCCGGCACCACCGCGACCGGCCGCTCCCACGAACGCGACCACCGGCGCAAGACGTCGACCGCGCCGTCGAGCAGCTCGGGTGGCAGCGTGCCGTACGCGGTGCGCTGCAGCGCCAGCAGCTCGTCTGCCCAGGCGGGGTCGTCCGCGAACGCGAGCGCTCGTCCCTCGGCGGTGCCGTGGATGCGGCCCTTGCGCGACACACCCGACGGCCACAGCTTGCGCGGCTCGACGACCAGGTCGTCGGCGCGCAGGTACTGGCGCGCCGCCTGCAGCCGGTCGTCGCTCGGGCGGTGCCCGGGCTGTGGCACCTCACCGGTGCACACCGAGCACCGGCCGCACGGTGCCGGTGACGGGTCGTCGAGCGCCTCCTGCAGGAACGCCATCAGGCACCCGCGCCCGTTCGCGTACCGACGCATGAGATCGGCCTCGGCGCGCCGGGTGGCGGCGAGCTCGTCCCACTTCCGGTGGTCGTGGACGTACGGGGTGCCGGTGGCCGACCAGGCCGACCCGTCCTTGGTGACGATGCCGTCGACGGCGAGGATCTTCAGCAACGCCTCGAGCCGGCCGCGCCGGATGCCCGTGCCACCCTCGAGGTCGACGAGCGAGCGCGGCCCGTGGTCGAGTGCCGCCAGCACCCGGTCCGCGTCGCGCGGATCAGGGATCGACGCCGTGGCGAAGTACTCCCAGATGCGCTCGTCGGCGGTGGAGCTGAGCAGCACCGCCTCGGCGTGGTCGAGCGCCCGGCCGGCACGCCCGACCTGCTGGTAGTAGGCGACGGGCGTGGACGGGGAGCCGACGTGGATGCAGAAGCCGAGGTCGGGTTTGTCGTAGCCCATGCCGAGCGCCGAGGTGGCGACCACCGCCTTCACCCGGTCGTGGCGGAGGCGCTGCTCGACGTCGAGGCGGGCGTCGGCGTCGAGTTGACCGGTGTAGGCCGCGACCTCGTGCCCGCAGCTGGCCAGGAAGCCGGCGAGGCGGTCGGCCTCGGCGACCGTGAGGACGTAGACGATGCCGGACCCGGGCAGCGTGTCGAGCGCGTCGGCCACCCACGCGTACCGCTCGAGCGGCGACAGGCCCGGCACCACGGACAGGTGCAGCGACGTACGGGCGAGGGTGCCGCGGAACGTGACGGTGCCGGGCCCGAGCTGACGGCCGACGTCGGCGGTGACGCGCTCGTTGGCGGTGGCGGTGGTGGCGAGCACCGAGGCGTGCGGCGTGCCGAGCAGGGCGCGGGCGAGGCGCTGGTAGTCGGGGCGGAAGTCGAAGCCCCAGTCGCTGATGCAGTGCGCCTCGTCGACCACCACCAGCCCGACCCGGGCGAGCAGGGCGTCGAGGCGGGCGGCGAAGCGCGGGTTGCCCAGCCGCTCGGGCGACACCAGGAGCACGTCGAGCTCGTCGGCGTCCAGCGCGGCGAACACGCCGTCCCACTCGTCGAGGTTGGTGCTGTTGACGGTGGCGGCGCGCAGCCCGGCTCGCTCGGCGGCGGCCACCTGGTCGCGCATGAGGGCGAGCAGCGGCGACACCACGAGGCTCGGCCCCCGCCCCGTGCTGCGCAAGGCCGAGGTGGCGGCCCAGTAGACGGCCGACTTGCCCCAGCCGGTCGCCTGCACGACGAGCACCCGCGCCGCGGGCTGCACGATCGCGGCGACGGCCTCCACCTGGTCGCCGCGCGGGGTGGCCTGCGGACCGGCGAGCCGGGCGAGCACCCGGCCGAGGTGTTCGGTGGCCAGCCCGGTCGCCAGATCGGTCGCCGGTCCGGTCGACGGATCGGTCGCCGGTCCGGTCGACGGATCGGTCGCCGGTCCGGTCGCTGGATCGGTCGGGCCGTCGTCGGTGTCCACGGGGCCAGCCTGCCAGAGCGGTGCGACACCGCACCGGCGGGTGCTCGCCGCACCGATCCTCCACACCGATCCTCCGCCTCGGCGCTCCGGCTCCCGACGGCCCTCGGGCTGCTCGCTACGGTGCGCTCGTGCACCTCACCGCCGACGACCGCCTCGACATCATGGAGCTCACGGCGCGCTACGCCGCGGCGCTCGACCTGCTGCAGCCCGAGAAGTTGCGCCAGGTGTTCACCACCGACGCGGTCTGGGAGATCGTCGGCGGCGCACGACGCCTCGACGGCCTCGACGAGATCATGGAGTTCATGGGCCGCCCCGAGGTCCACCCCGGCGCTCACCTGATGACGAACGTCTTCATCGACGGGGTGGAGGTCGACCCGCGCGACGGTGGCCCGCTCGTGCGGCTCAGCTCGCGCGGCGTGTTCCCGGTGGGTCCGTCCGACCCGAGGAATCCGGTGGCGGTGTTCTACGGCACCTACGACGACGACGTGGTGCGCACCGCGGACGGTTGGCGGATCCGCCACCGTCGCTACCGCTTCGGTTCCTGAGCGATCCCGACGGGCGCCGGTCGTCCGGTCCCGGCGACCTCGCTCAGGCGGGCGGGTGTCCCTGCGCCGGCCAGGTGGCGAGGGTGTCGTAGCGCGCGCCGTCGGGGTGCAGCCGGCTCTGCACGAGCGCGATCCCCTCGAGCGGGAACACCGCCTCGAACATCGCACCGAGCGCGTGGGGCATCTGCGCGTACGGCTTCAGCCGCGCGAGGGTGAGGTGGCCGGTGAAGCGCTTGCGGGGCGGATCGCCGAGGTCGCGGGTGCGCTCGGTGACCGTGCGGGCGACGTCGTCGAGTCCCGTCGCGGGCAGCACCAGGGCGTGGTCGCCGAGCAGGTCGACGCCGGGACCGAGGCGGATCTCGGCGGGTGCGAACTCGATGCCGTCGAGCGCGGCGATCACCGCGTCGGGGTTGGCCTCGCCGAGGAACCGGAGCGTGAGGTGCCAGTTGTCGGGATGCACGAAGCGCACGCCGCGCTGGTCCTTGCGGGGGAGGGCGGTGAGGTCGGCCACCACCTCCTCCGGTGGCCACACCGCGACGAACAGCCGGGTCATGCGGCCAGTCAACCGGCCGGATCGACCTCCGGTGCGGGCGCGCCGCCGAGGGTGCGTGCGAACAGGTCGAGCAGCGCCTCCCAGTGGCGGCGCTCGCCGTCGGCGTCGTGCTGGGGGCGGTCGGTGAACGCGAAGCCGTGGTGCATGCCCCAGAAGCGCTCCAGCCGGCCGCGCACACCCGAGGCCTGCATCGCCGCCTCGAACTCGTCGACCATCGACAGCGGCACGTGGTCGTCGTGCTCGGCGCACGCCACGTAGAGCTCGCCGGTGACGTCGCGCAGGTGGGCGTGCGGCGAGTCGGGTCGGTCGGTCACGAGGCGCACGCCGTAGAACGACGCGGCGGCGCGGACGCGCTCGGGGAAGCGGGCGGCGGCGAGGATCGCGAACGGCCCGCTCATGCAGTAGCCGACGACACCGACGTCGTCGATCCGTGTGGCCGCATCCCGGGACGCGTGGTCGAGGAGCGCCGCGACGTCGCGCATCACCATGCCGTTACCGACCGCGCCCATGAGCTCGCGCATCCGCTCGAACGACTCGCGACTCGAGAAGTCGAGCTCGAAGTGTGGTGTGGTGCGGTAGTACAGGTTCGGCAGCATCACCGAGTAGCCGTGCGCGGCGATGCGGGTGGCCATCTCGTGGAGCAGCGGACGCTTGCCCGGCGCGTCCATCAGGAACACGACGAGCGGGTGCGGGCCACCCTCGGCCGGGTGGGCGGTGAAGGTGCCCATGTCGCCCTCGTCGGTGCGGATCGTGATCTCGCCGGTGAGGACCGCGGCGTGGGCGTCCGCGGCGCTGGACGGGTCGGACGGTTCGGACGGTTCGGACGGGTCGGACGTGTCGGACGGGTTCCCCATGCGGCGACCGTACCCGGCTCCCGACGGGCGGTGCGTGCGCAGCTAGGTTCGCCGTCGTGGCGGCCGGGGGAGCGATCGACGAGACGCAGGTGCGGACCGAGGCGCGGGCGTGGGTACGCGAGCACTGGGATCCCGAGCTGTCGCTGCTCGAGTGGCGCACCCGTCTCGTGGAGTCGGGGTGGGCGGTGCCGTCGTGGTCGCCGCGGTGGTTCGGCAAGGGCCTGCCGGCGTGGGCCGACAAGGTGATCGCCGACGAACTGCACGCCGCCGGCGCGGTCGGCCTGCCGCTCGGCGGCGGGATGACCCTCGCCGCGCCGACGCTGCTGCGCCACGGCAGCGACGAGTTGAACGACCGGATCCTGAAGCGCACGCTGACGGGCGAGCTCACGTGGTGCCAGCTGTTCAGCGAGCCCGGTGCCGGCAGCGACCTCGCGTCGCTGTCCACCACCGCGGAGCGCGACGGCGACGAGTACGTGGTGAACGGTCAGAAGGTGTGGAACACGAGCGCGCACCACGCCGACCTGGCGATGCTGCTCGTGCGCACCGACTGGGACGCGCCGAAGCACCGTGGCATCACCTACCTCGTCCTGCCGATGCACCAGCCCGGAGTGGAGGTGCGGCCGATCGTGCAGATGAACCGGCACCGCTCGTTCAACGAGGTGTTCCTCACCGATGCGCGTGTGCCGGTGGCGAACGTCGTCGGCGAGCCCGGCACCGGTTGGGACGTCGCGCGCACCACACTCGCGAACGAGCGTGGCTTCGCCACGATGCGCCGGCCGTCGTTCGACGTGCGGCGGGGTCGTGCCGTCGCTGAGGCGGAGGCCGAGGCGGCCGACCACTTCGCCACCTACGTCTGGTATCCGCAGCGCGCCGGTCGAGCCGACCTGCTCGCACCGCAGGCCCGTGCGCGCGGGTGCGCCGACGACGCCGTGGTCCGCGACCGCATCGTCGACGTGCACTCGTTCCGGTCGGCCAACGAGTGGACCGCGCAGCGTGCACGGGCGAACCGGGAGCTCGGTCGTCAGCCCGGTCCAGAGGGGTCGCTCGGCAAGCTCGCCGCGTCCGAGGTCGCGCGTCGCAGCGCCCTCGCGCACACCCGCATCGCCGGGGCACAGGGCATGCTCACCGAGGGCGACGACCCCGCCGAGGCCGTGGTGGCCGAGGTGCTCGTGTCCACGCCGGCGCAGTCGATCGCCGGTGGCACCGACGAGATCCAGAAGAACATCATCGGCGAGAAGATCCTCGGCCTGCCCCGCGAACCCGCCGAGGACCCCGGCCGCTCCTTCCGCAGCACCCCCCGCTGACCGACCCGACCCCGGAGCACGGCGGATAGCGTGACGGTTCGATCGCTCCCGTGGGACGTCCGCGGATTGGGTGTGAACAGCACTTCTCACCGCACGCATGGTGGTGAACACGACCTGTTTCTGGAACGCGACGTCGATCAGGTTGGAACTTCATCCTCCGGAGACAAAGGTTGGTCCTCCTCACCTGATGGTCGTCGCGGTCCTTGTGTTTCACCTGCCAGCGGCGTAGCCCGTGTGGGAGTTTGTCGTTGGCTTGGCGGCACCCCTCTCAGCCCGAGCCCGCTGGGATCAGTCGTGATGGCAGGCAGCTGGCTCGATGGGCGCGTTCTTGTTGCTACGGATTGCTGGGGATGACTTCCGGCCTGAGAGTCGGGATGCAACGTCGGTGTATGCGGTGCGCTCTCGGGGTCCGGTGTCGATGAAGTCGGCTTCTGAGACGGCTCCTGCGACTGAGTCTGACCGTGCGGTCGCGGCGGGATGGTTGGCTGGACACGAACCGGTGTGATGAGTGTGTTCATGTTCAAGTGTCGACACGCATGTGGTCAGGGACCTGTGCGGCATCGCCGGTTGGGGTTCGGCGCGTGCTGTCGGGGGTGTGTTGATCCCAGGCCAGAGTGTTCTTGAGGATCGCCCAGCAGGAGAGGTCGAGGAGTTGTCGGTGCCGGCCGAGTGCTGTGGCGCGGTCGGCACCGGGCGACTGGCGGTCGCCAGTCCCCACACCGGTGCGCCCTCCACGGGCAATGCATCGTCTCGCTCCATCGCATCATCGTGGACGCCGGTGAGCACCGCTCCGCCCGGTGACACGATCTGCCCGGCGAGACGGTCCGCCCGGAGTCCGGTGGGGTCGGCATCTGCGCCTTCGACCCCGAAGGTAGCATTCATGCTACATAGCATCTATGCTACATCGTCATGGCTCGACCATCTCGCGATGAGACCCCGGTCTTCAACCGGCTCGAACAGATCCGCTCCCAACGAGGCCTGTCCCGCCAGGCACTCGCCGACGCCGTCGGCGTGCACTACCAGACCATCGGCTATCTCGAGCGCGGCGAGTACAGCCCGAGCCTGTCGCTCGCCCTCCGTCTCGCCGCCGCGCTCGAGATCGCTGTGGGTGACGTGTTCTCCCTCCATCCGTGGGTTGACGAGCCGGTGCCGGCGCCGGTGCCGGAGCCGGTCCGATGAGTTGGTTCCCTGAGTGGTCGTGGATCATCCGCGCCGGGATCGTGATCGGAGTCGTGCAGAGCGTCTCGCGCATCCGGCGGATCCGCCGCCAGTACCCGGATCACCGGCTTGCCCGCTTCTTCGACTGGCCGATCGATGACACCGGCCGGCCGACCCGCGTCTACTGGCTCGAGGGGGTGACCCAGGCGGATGTGGAGAACGCTCTCTACGGGTACACGGATCGACGCTGGGGCTGGCTGTGCCGACCGGCGGTGCGGCGCGCGCTCGTGATCGCGAATCCCGTGTCGTGGGCGCTCACGCTGTACGGAGCGACCGACCTACCGCTCAACCTCGGCTTCGCCGACTTAGCGCTCTCGTGGTGGGCCCTGATCCCGATCCCGTTGTGGCTCGCCGTGCGCCGCTCGGTGCGCCTCATCGCCGACGCCCCGGCCGAACTGCTCGACGAACGACTCGTGGCGGTGCGCGACCGAACCTATGTGGGCAGTTACCGAGTGTTGGCGTTCGGGCTGGGCCTCGTCGCCTGGTTCGTGGTGATCGCCAACGACGCCATCGATCTGAGCGCCGATGCCCTCGACACCCAGTTAGACCTGTTGACCGCCAGCGCCTTCGCCGCGATCTGGGCCGTCCCCGCGCTGCCGAGCGTCGTCCTCGCATGGACGATGCGCGACGAGAACCCCGCCGGCGACGACTGAACCTCTCTCCACCCGACCGATCTCGAAGGGACCGACGTGAGCAGCGACCCCATCGCCAACGAATCCGTCGACACGAGCGACACCACCCCTCCGCAGCGCCGCCGCGGACTTCCCGTCCTCGCGACCCTGCTCGTCGTGGCACTGGTCGGCGGACTCGTGACCGGCATCGTCGCCTCACGCTCGGAGGACAGCGTGCCCGAACTGGTGTGGGCGCCCGTCGACGGCGGTCTGGAGGAGGCGACCCTCACCGTGCCCGTCGACCATGCCGACGCCGACGGGGCGACGCTCGAGCTGCGGGTGCTGCGCCGTCCCGCCGACGATCCGACTGCGCGTATCGGCAGCATGATCGTCAATCCGGGTGGGCCCGGTTTCGGCGCCGAGATGCTGCTCACCAACGCCGAGGAGATCTTCGACGCCGAACTGCTCGACGTCTTCGACATCGTCGGTCTCGACCCGCGAGGAACCGGGGGCAGCACCCCGGTGATCGACTGCATCGACGACTACGACGCCCTCGACGCCGCTTCCGATCTCACACCGGCCGATGACGCCGCTCGCCAGGCCCAGATCGACGCGGTGCGGGCCTACGCCGTCGGCTGTGTCGAACGCACCGGCGACGCCATCGCCCATATGAGCACCGCGTCGACGGCCCGTGACATCGATGTGCTGCGCCGGGCGCTCGGCGAGGAGACGGTCACGTTCTTCGGCACATCGTACGGCTGCGAGCTGGGCGCAACGTGGGCGACGCTCCACCCCGAGACGGTGCGGGCTGCCGTGCTCGACGGGTGCGCCGACCCGACCGCCGACCCGCTCGAAGAGGGGCGCCAGCAGGCCATCGGCTTCCAGGCCTCCGTCGAGGCGTTCCTGGCGAGGTGTGTGGACGTTGGCGCCGAGTGTCCGATCCCGCACGACGGCGACCCCGCCGACGCGCTGCGCGCACTGTGGGCACGCGCCGATGCCGAGGGCATCCCGAGCCTGCCCGGTCGTCCGGCGGTGAACGAGGCGATCTTGCGGACGGCCACCATGGTGTCGATGTACTCCGAGGACACATGGCCGGTGTTCGCGACGGCGATCGCGATGGCGCTCGACGGCGACGGAAGCCTGCTCACCCAACTCGCCGACGCCTACACCCAGCGCCGTGAGGATGGCACCTGGGGTGACGAACTCGAGGCCTTCTCGGTGATCTCGTGCATGGATGCCGACCGTCTCCCGACCGTCGAGGAACAGGCTGCGCTCGACGCCGAGTTGAGCGCGATCGCCCCTCTCGTCTACCCGGAGGGCGTGTTCACCGTGCCGTTCTGCGACGCGTTGCCGCACCCGGCCGACGAGCCGGTCACCATCACCGGTGAAGGCGCACCGGCACTGCTCGTGATCGGGAACACGGGCGATCCGGCCACTCCGTTCGCGTCGACCGAGCGAATGGCCGCTGCACTCGAGTCGGCGGTGCTGGTGGCCGTGGAGAGCAACGATCACGGCGGCTACGGCTCCAACGACTGCATCGACGGCCTGGTGCACCGCTACCTGCTCGAGGGTTCGGTGCCCGCCGACGGCACCCGCTGCTGACAGGCGACACCGCTCGGCCCCTCGCCTGTCGGTGAAGCGGCCCTGGACGGCCGTCAGATCGCACTTCTGCGACTTCCTCCGGGATGGGTGGTAGTTCGACCGGATTGCCGAGCACGTAGGCTCTCGCACGATTCCACACGCGGAGCTTCACGCGGAGCCCCGCGCGGAGGTCCCGCTCCCGTAGCTCAGCGGATAGAGCAACGGTTTCCTAAACCGCAGGTCGCAGGTTCGATCCCTGCCGGGGGCGCCAGAAAAGACCAGCTCAGAGGCCACGATTCGCTGAAGTGTGCCTCACTCGGAGGCCGAAATCGGGCTCGTGGTAACGCCGTGGTAACGCTCCGTCAGCGTTTCGTCATGGCGAGCGGGACCGTCTATCGCCGGGAGACCCCGGCCGGAGCCACCTCGTGGGTCGCCCACGTGACCTGGCAGGAGGGCGGACGACGGCGTCAGTCGAAGCGCACCTACCGCACGAAGAAGGAAGCGCAACAGGCGCTCGCCGAGCTGATCGCGACCCATCGAACCGGCACGTTCGTGGCGCCGAGCCGACTCACGTTGCGCGACTACTCGGTCGGATGGTTGGCGGGGCTCGAGACGCAGGGTCGCAAGGCCTCGACATTGCGCGGCTATCGACAGGTGCTCGATCTGTACCTGTTGCCGCGCCTTGGTCACGTGCCGCTGCAGGACCTGCGGACGCCCGACTTCGACAAGCTCTACCGCGACCTGCTCGTGGGCGGCAGCCGTAACGGGGGACCGCTGTCGATGACGAGCGTGCACCACGTGCATGCGGCGGCGAACAAGATGCTGAACGACGCCGAGCGCAAGGGCCTCGTGACGCGCAACGTCGCACGCCTGGCCGATGCGCCCTCGCTCACGACCGCTCGGGCGAAGGCGCCCGAGATGCAGGTGTGGACACCGGCGGAACTGGCGGGGCTCCTGCGCTCGATCGAGGGTCACCACAACGAGGCGTTGTTCCTCACGATCGCGATGACGGGGATGCGGCGCAGCGAGGCTGTGGGACTTCGGTGGTGCGACGTCGAGCTGACCCGCGGTGCCCTCGTCGTCTCCCAGGCTGCAACGCAGGTCGACGGCGTCGAGCAGATCGACGCACCGAAGTCGCGTCGAAGCCGCCGTGTGATCGACATCGATCCGGCCACGACAGCGATCCTGCAGCGCTACCGCGCATCGCAGCGCGAGCGCCTGTTCATGCTCGGCATCCCGATGCAGAGCGACGACCGCGTCTTCACCACCGAGCTCGGTCGCCCGATCCGGCCCGACTCGGTGACACAGGCCTTCGGCCGGCTCGTGGACGCGACTGATCTGCCGCGCATCCGGCTGCACGATCTGCGTCACACCCACGCATCACAGTTGTTGATGGCGGGGGTGAACGTGAAGGTCGTGAGCGAGCGTCTGGGACATGCGTCGGTGAGCTTCACCCTCGACACCTACGCCCACGTCATGCCCGGCCAACAAGCCGAAGCCGCTGCCGCCGTCGCCGCCCTACTGGGACCGGGATGACGAGGCTGTCGATGAACTGTCAGCGTCGTTCGAGGTGTTGCTCACGAACCTCCGCTGCCGGAGAGGACGGAGAGCGATGACGCGAGTCGACATCGAGGCTGATCTGAACAGTGAGGACGAGACCGGATTCGTGTGGACGTTCCTCGACGAGGCCGCCGATCCGTCGCTGATCCGGCCGGGTGCGGTGGTGGTCGCCGGTTCGCCGCTCACGCCGGCGGTGTGCGAGGTGACCGATCTCGTCGAGAAGCCGGTCGGGACCGTCGTTCACCTCCGCGTCTTGCCTGGAACGATCGAGCAGTAGCGACGCCGCCTGTCGAGGGTCGGCGCCTGAACGGCCGAAGTCGTCGGGCGTCCTGGACTTCGAGCGCAGGGTGCGCAAGGCTGCGGGCGTCCTCTCCAGTAGGCGAGGAAAGTGATCCCGGCGTTCTCCCCCGTTTCGAGGAGCCGCCGGGATTTGCGCTTTCCGGGCCGTCGTCGCGGCAATTGCGAGCCGAAAGTCGAATCTGCCCCCGGCCGCATCACCATCGAGTGGGAGAGGCTGTGCGGGGACTTACAGAGCAGAGCGCTTGCGGTCCTTCCGGCCGCCGGGAAGTGCACGACGGGTTCTGGGGAGAGCTGGTTAGTGTTGGGCCGTTCCGCGAGGAGGTGTGCCGTGACGTCGTTCGATCAGACTCGATTCAGGACCCCGCTGTACACCGTGGCGGAGGCTGCTCGCATCGTGGGCGTGCCGGCGTCGACTCTCAACACCTGGACTCAGGGCTACGTGCGAAGCCCACTGGGTCGGTCAGCGGTGAGTGGCGATCCGGTCGTCACTCATCTTCCGGCGGCGGGCCCTCGTCAACCGTCGATTCCCTTCGTGGGGCTTGCCGAGGCGTTGGTCCTGGCGGCGGTGCGACGCA
>WLDE01000146.1 GCA_009704985.1 Actinomycetota bacterium
AGTGACATGTACTCGGGGCCGGGCGGGTACTCGTTGCACGCGGACATCATCACGGCGTGGGATCCGGCGATCAGCTCGCAGTGGTTGAACAACTGCACCCGTCAGAACGCGGACTGCGGCGTCGGCCAGATCAGCGACACCCAGATGCTCATCTTCTGAGCTCGAGACCGTCTCGCCATGGCCATGTCACTCACCACCTCCACCGTCCGCACGGTGCGCGCGTCCCGCGCGCGGCACGCGCTCGAGCGCAGCGGCATCCCTGCCGCGGATGCGTTCCACACCACCCCTCCGGGGGAAATCCGTCCCGTCCGTGACGAAATCGGCGCACATCCCCGATTCCGTCGTCACCTGTTCGTAATGTCTCCGTCATGAAGTACACACATGCTCAAGAGGTCGATGGGCGCGGCCGATACCAGAACATGCTCCGCTTCCGATCGAACCTCCAGCCGTTGCGGTACTCACGGCGCGCGAAGCTCGCGGCTGCCACCTTCGCCATCGTCGTCGCTGCCGGTTGCGCACCGCAGGTGCCCGGCCCGCCGGTCAACGGTCCCGTCGCCGCCCCCGCCCCGTCCGGGCCCCAGCCGTTCGCCATCCCGGCGCCCGGTGTCGGCCAGGCCACCGGCGGCACCCAACGCGGCAGCGGCATCCAGGTGCCGAGCGGTGACGGCACCGGCAACTTCCGCATCTCGTGCCGGTACTCGCACATGAACTACGACGACTCGATCGTCTACCCGGGGCAGCCGGGGCGTGCGCACCTGCACACCTACTTCGGCAACACGCTCTCCACCGCCACCAGCACGGCGCAGAGCCTCCTCACGAGTGGCAACTCCACCTGCGACGGCGGCATCTCCAACCGGTCGAGCTACTGGGTGCCGTCGCTCATCGGCGCGAACAACGTCGCGCAGGTCCCGACCGGTATCGGGATCTACTACAAGTCGGGCTATCAGGGCATTCAGCCGCAGGAGATCTCTCCGACGTTCCCGAACGGGCTGAAGGTCATCGCGGGCGATGCCCGTGCGACGTCGCCGCAGGCCGGGAACGTCTCGTGGACCTGCCGGGCGACCGGTGAGCGCTCGGCCGCGATCCCGGCGTGCCCGCAGGGGTCGTACCTCCAGGCGCAGATCGTGTTCCCGCAGTGCTGGGACGGTGTGAACCTGGACAGCCCCGACCACCAGAGTCACATGCGCTACGGCATGTGGGGCGACGGCTGCCCTGCGAGCCACCCGGTCGCGCTCCCGGAGATCACGTACAACGTCGACTACCTGGTGGGGGCCGGCGGCACCTCGGGCTGGCGGCTCTCGAGCGACATGTACAGCGGCCCCGGCGGCTACTCGTTGCACGCGGACATCATCACGGCGTGGGATCCGGCGATCAGCTCGCGGTGGCTGAACAACTGCACCCGCCAGAACGCCGACTGCCACGTCGGCCAGCTCGACGCCACCACCGAGCTCGTCTGGGCGGTCGGCTGACCGAGCCCTCGAGCTGACGTCACGGGATCGCTCGGACGTCGGCGCAACACGGCACGCACGGGTCACCGGGCGAGCACGTCACGACGACGTGCTCGCCCGGTGCCGCGTCCGGGGGTCGGGAGCGTGCTCGACGGATCGATCCCGCGGTCGGTGGTGTAGAAACACCACGAGCCCCGAGGTACGACCCCGGGGACGCGCGGCGACGACACTTCCGACGACGCCGACGACGCCGACGACGAAGGAGCGATCATGCAGGTGCAGGCAGCCGTACTGCGGGACCCCGCCGGTCCGTACGCGATCGAGGACGTCGAGCTCGCCGACCCGGCGGCCGACGAGGTGCTCGTGCGTGTCGTCGGCGCCGGCATGTGCCACACCGACGTGTTGCCACGGACGGGGCTGATCGCCCCGCCGCCGGTGATCACCGGTCACGAGGGCGCCGGCGTCGTGGAGGCGGTCGGTGCCGATGTCACGGGCGTGCAGGTGGGCGACCACGTCGTGCTGTCGTTCGACTCGTGCGGTGTGTGCGCGAACTGCCGTGCCGACCAGCCCGCGTACTGCGACACGTTCATGGCGCGCAACCTCTTCGGGCGCAACCTCGACGGCTCCACGCCCGTCACCGGCGCCGACGGTGCACCGGTGTCGGCCCGGTGGTTCGGTCAGTCGTCGTTCGCCACCCACTGCCTCGCCACGGCCCGCAACGTGGTGGTCGTCGACAAGCGCCTGCCGCTCGACCAGTTGGGCCCGCTCGGCTGCGGTATCCAGACCGGCGCCGGGTCGATCCTGTGCGCGATGGACGTCCAGCCGGGCACCAGCCTCGTCGTGTTCGGCGCCGGCGCCGTCGGACTCGCCGCCGTCATGGCCGGCCGCGTGGCCGGCGCCACGACGATCATCGCCGTCGACCTCCAGCCGCACCGCCGCGACCTCGCGCTCGAGCTCGGCGCCACCCACGCCCTCGACGGTGCCGACCCCGGCATCGTCGCGGCGATCCAGGAGATCACCGGTGGCGGGGCGAAGTACGCGTTCGACACCACCGGCATCCCGGCCGTCATCAAGAACGGCCTGCTGTCGCTGAAGATGACCGGCGTGATGGGGCTCGTCGGGGTGCAGCAGGGCGACCTGGTGCTCGACGGCGGTAGCTGGATCGGCAAGACGCTGATCAACATCCTCGAGGGCAGCGCGAAGCCGCAGGAGTTCATCCCGCGGATGATCGCCCTGTGGCAGGACGGTCGCTTCCCGTTCGACCGGCTCATCGAGACCTACCCGATGAGCCGCATCAACGAGGCGGAGCAGTCGTCGCTCGCCGGCGGCACGGTGAAGCCCGTCCTGATCCCCGGGAGCTGACCGTGGACGCGACGACCGCGACGACCTCCTCGGTCGACGACCTGCCGGACCTCTCCTCGTCGCACCCGGTGCCACCGGAGTGCGTCGAGGAGTTCCGGAGCCACGGCCACACGGTCGTCCGTGGCCTCGCGTCGCCCGACGAGGTCGCCGCCTTCGCTCCGACCCTGGTCCGTCGGGCGCAGGAGCTCGCGTGGGATCGCCGCCCGCTGGCCGAGCGCGACACCTACGGGCGGGCGTTCCTGCAGGCGTCCAACCTGTGGCAGCACGATCCGGTGGCCGCACGCTTCGTGCTGGCGCGCCGCTTCGCCGAGGTCGCTGCAACGCTGCTCGGCGTCGACGGTGTCCGGCTGTACCACGACCAGGCGCTGTGCAAGGAGCCCGGTGGCGGTCACACGCCGTGGCACCAGGACCAGGTGTACTGGCCGCTCGACACCGATCGCACGATCACGATGTGGATGCCGCTGGTGGACGTGCGCGCCGACATGGGCATGGTGTTCGCGTCGGGCACCCACCGCGACGGCTGTCTCGGCACCGAGGTGATCGGCGACGCGTCGCAGGAGCACTTCGACGCACTGGTGCGCGATCGGGGATGGTCGCTCGCGTCGCACGCACCGTTCGTGGCCGGCGATGCGACGTTCCACGCCGGGTGGACGCTCCACTCCGCGCCCGCGAACCCGACCGGCTCGATGCGGTCGGTGATGACGATCATCTGGTTCGCCGACGGCACGCGCGTCGGCGAGGTGGACAGCCCGTTCCGCCGTTTCGACCAGCAGGTGTGGTTGGGCGGGATCGAGTCGGGTGAGCTCGCGGCCGGTCCGCTCAACCCGGTGCTGTTCTCCCGCTGACCGACGTCCGCTGACGTCAGAGGTACTCGTCGCGCAGGATCCGGCGCAGGATCTTGCCGCTCGGCGACTTCGGGATCGCGTCGACGAACGTGAGCTTGCGCACCTGCTTGTAGTGCGCCACCTGGCCGGCGACGAAGTCGGTGATGTCGGTCTCGGTGGCCGTCGCCCCCGGCTTCAGCACCACGAACGCGCTCGGGATCTCGCCCGCCTCGTCGTCCGGTGCGCCGATGACCGCGGCGTCCGCGACCGCGGGGTGGGTGAGCAGCAGCGCCTCCAGCTCGGCCGGCGGCACCTGGAAACCCTTGTACTTGATGAGCTCCTTGATCCGGTCGACGACGTAGAGGTGGCCGTCGGCGTCGATGTGTCCGACGTCGCCCGTGTGCAGCCAGCCGTCGGCGTCGATGGTGGACGCCGTCGCGTCCGGGTTGTTGAGGTACCCCTTCATCACGCCGGGGCCGCGCACCCACACCTCGCCGTCGACGTCGATGCCGAGGAACTCGCCCGTGGCCGGATCGACGATCGCGGTCTCGGTGTTGGGGGCCGTGACGCCCACCGAGCCCGGCTTGTACCGGCCGGGAGGGGTCATGTGCGACACCGGCGACAGCTCGGTCATGCCGTAGCCCTGCACGACCTCGCAGCCCAGGCGGGCCGCGGCCTCCTCGCCGACCTCGGCCGACAGCGGCGCGGCGCCCGACATCATGTACGTCACGTGCGACAGGTCGTACTGATCCACCACCGGGTGCTTCGCGAGTGCCACCACGATCGGCGGCGCCACGAACGAGTAGGTGATGCCGTACCGCTGGTGCAGCTCCAGGAACTGCACGAGGTCGAAGCGCGGCATCGTGACGACCGTGCCACCCGCGGCGAGCGCGGTGTTCATGATCACCTGCATGCCGTAGATGTGGAAGAACGGCAGGCATCCCATGATCACGTCGTCGGCGCCGACGGCCCCGGCGATGCGCACCTGCTCGATGTTCGCGACGAGGTTGCGGTGCGTGAGCATCACGCCCTTCGACAGCCCGGTGGTGCCCGACGAGTAGGGGAGCACCACCACCGTGTCGAGGTCGACGGGCACCTGCTCGGCGAGCGGCGGACCGAACAGCGATGCGTACGGGACCACGCCGGCCGCGTCGGCGGGCACGTCGTCGAGGAGCGCGATGGTGCGCACGTCGGTGCCGGAGGCGGCCGCCTGCACCACCGGCAGGATCGAGCCGACGGTGATGACGACCTTCGCGCCGGCGTCGTGGAACTGGTGGTGCACCTCGTCGGCGGTGTAGGTGGGGTTGATCGTCGTGATCACGAGGCCGGCCAACGCCACGGCGTGGAAGATGACGGCGTAGTCGGGCGAGTTCGGTGCCATGAGCGCCACGACGTCGCCGGTGTCGAGGCCGTGTGCCCGCAGACCGCCGGCGAGCTCGCGAACCTGACGGTCGAGGTCCGCGTACGTGAGCACCCGCCCGGTCGCCCCGTCGACCAGGGCCGGCTTGTCCCCTCGTGCGGGCGCCGGATCGATCACGAGCGCCGAGAGCGGCACCTCGGGGATGTCGATGGTGGGCAGCGGGCTGTGGTGGATCACGGCTCCTCCGGGCGTGTCGGGAGTGGGTCGCGCACAGCCTGCCAGGTCGGTGCCGCATCGATGTGCCTGCGGTGACGCCTGCGTCGTCCACGGCCGGCACGCGCTCGCACGGGTACGGTGCCGCCGTGCGTCGGGGGCCGGTCGACGCGATCGGGGCGGTCGACGCGGTCGGCGCGATCGGCGCGACCGGCACGGCCGGTGAGCTGGTCGATCCCGACCACTGACCGCTCACGGTCTCATCACAGGTTCCTCACACCTGGGCTCCATCGTGCGGGATGCCGCCCCGGCCACTCGGGCGGCGACATCACCCCCGCACCCGAGGAGCCACCCATGACCACCCGCCCCCGCCGCTTCGCCGGGCTCGCACTCTGCGCGAGCCTCGCCCTCTCCGCCGCCGCGATCGTCACCTCCACCGGGTCGGCGTCCGCCGCCGTGCCCGTCCGCGGTACCTTCACCCCGGTCGACCCGATCCGGATCCTCGACACCCGCGACGGGACCGGCGTGGCCGGCGAACGTGTCGGCCCGGTCGGTGTCGGCCGGGTGGTCGAGCTCGACGTCACCGGTGTCGGGGGCGTGCCCGACACGGGCGCCGGCGCCGTCGTGCTCAACGTGACCGTGACCGAGGCGCCGGCCAACGGCTACGTGACCGTCTTCCCGTGTGGTGACGCCCGTCCGCTCGCCTCGAACGTGAACGTGCGTCGTGGCGTGAACGTCGCCAACCAGGTGACCGCGAAGGTCGGCAGCGACGGACGGGTGTGCTTCTTCGCGTCGAGCGAGACCCACCTCGTCGCCGATCTGAGCGGGTGGTACGCGAACGACGTCGCCACCGTGCCCGGGTTCTCCTATGCGCCGCTCACGCCCGCTCGCGTCGTCGACACCCGCGACGGCACCGGGCTGGGGTCGCGTCCGACGGGCGTGATGGCGGCGGGCGAGGTGCTGGCGGTGACGATCCCCGGGACCGGTGGGGTCCCGGCGACCGACGTGCGAGCGGTCACGCTGAGCGTCACCGTGGACCAGGCCGCCGGCTCGGGGTACATCAGCGTGTATCCGTGCGACCAGCCGCGGCCCGTCGTGTCGAACCTCAACTTCGACCCGACGAACCCGACGATCTCCAACCTCGCCACGACCCGCACGTCGAGCACGGGCCAGGTGTGCTTCTTCGCCTCGGCCCCGACCCACCTCGTCGTCGACACCCAGGGGTACTTCACCACACGCCCCGCCGTGGTGTTCACCGGTCTGAGTCCGGTGCGGGTGCTCGACACCCGTGACGGCACCGGAGTGGTCGACTCCCGCCCCGCTCGGTTGGGTCGGGGGAGCGTCGTCGAGCTGGAGGTCGGTGGTGTCGCCGGTGTGCCGGCCGACGCGGCCGCCGTGCTCCTCAACGTCACCGTGACCGAGGCCTCGGGGCGGGGGTACGCGACCGCCTGGCCGTGCGGGTCACCCCGACCGCTCGCCTCGTTCCTGAACTTCGTGCGTGGTGTCGACCAGGCCAACCTCACGCCCGTCCGCATCGGCACCGGTGGCAGGGTGTGCATCTACGTGCACGAGGGCACGCAGATCGTCGCTGACGTCAACGGCTACTACGACCTCGCCGAGGATGCGGACCCGGCGGCCTGACTCCCCGGGACGGCGTCGCGACGCCGTGATCGACGAGCCCGATCGGTGCCGGCGGACGATGTGTCCGCCGGCACCGGCGCGCTCGGACGCGTGGGGTGCGAACGCTCGGGTGACGGGCAGCGACGGTGGGGTGGGTACGGTGCCGCCCATGGCCACGATCCTCGCCCACATCACCGTGAAGCCGGGCAGCGCTGCCCGGTTCGAAGAGATCGCTCGAGAGCTCTACGAGCAGACCCATGCGAACGAGACCGACGTGCGACGCTACGAGTACTGGCGCGGCGCGGACGAGAACACGTACTACACGCTGCTGTCGTTCGACACCTTCCTCGACTTCATCGCCCACCAGGTGAGCGATCACCACGAGGCAGCGTCGCCGCAGATCGGTCAGGTCGTGCAGGGGCTGCGGCTGGAGTGGGTCGACCCGATCGCAGGTGCGTCGCCGCTCACGCCGACCGACGGCCAGGAGGCGCCCGCCGACGCTCCCGAGCTCGTCCAGAAGTACGCCCAGCGCTTCGCCGCGCAGGTCGCCGACTGGTGGCTGTCGCTGCGCTGAACAGCGTTCGACGAGCAAGGTGAGCGCCGCGTCGGGCGCGTCCGCGAACATCGACCCGAGGAGGATCGAGGCACATGGCTGAGCAGCACGACGATGGTGTCACCGAGGCAGACCTCGCCGGTCTCGTCGGTCACCGGTTCCCCGGCGGCACCTATCGGATCGCGCACTGGGAGAACTGGCTCCTCACCGACTGCACCGCTCGTGCGCCGATGGCCGACGACCTGGTGCACCCGATCGTGCTGTTCCACGCGCCGATCCTCGGCGCAGGCACGTCGATCGGTGAGCTCTTCCGGCTCGGTCGCGCGAGTGGCCGGAGCGGGTCGGTGGGCCTCCTCGGGTACGACTGGGTCTACCACCGACCGCTGCGCGAGGAGATCGATCTCACGGTCACGGGCGGTGTGATCTCGGCCGATCGTCGGACGGATCCGGACGGTCGCGTCGACGACCTCGTCGCGTACCGCATCGAGCTCGCCGATGCCGACGGCCCGGTCGCCCAGATCACGAACCGCTGGGCGTTCCGGCGTGGGGGACCGCGTGGTGCGGCCAAGACCGTGCCCGACGCACCGTTCCCGCCCGAGGGCACGCCGATCGAACCGTTCGACGTCCCGTCCGTCGACGCGGCGCGGATGAAGACGATGGCGGCCATCTTGCGCGACCCGTACCCCGTGCACTGGGACCGCGCGTCGAACGAGCGTCTCGGCCTCGGCGGCCGCGTCATCAACCAGGGTCCGCTCAACCTGGGCTACGTCGCGAACATGCTGATGGCGTGGGCCGGCGACGCCGCGGTCCGACGGCTCACCGTGTCGTTCGGCCCGCCGGTGCTCGACGGCGACCACGTCACCGCACGCGGGGTGGTGACCGGTGTGGTCGACGGCATCGCGCACTGCGACGTGTGGCTCGAGCGCGACGGTGCACCCGTGGTGCGCGGCACGGCCGAGGTGGTCGCGCCCGCAGGCTGAGCCGGATCGCGCCGGCCGCGGTCACATGCCGCCGGTCACATGCCGCCGGTGACGGCGATCGTCTGCCCGCTCACCCAGCTCGCGGCGTCGCTCGCGAGGTACACGGCGGCCGCGGCGATGTCGCCCGGGGTGCCCAGACGCTTCATCGGGATGCGCGACTGCGCCATCTGCTCGAGGCGCTCGACGTCGGTCTGGAGCGCGGTCATCATCACCTCGGTGGGCACGTAGCCGGGCGCGATGCCGTTCACCCGCACGCGCGGTGCGAGCTCCAGGGACATCGTGACGGTGAGCGCGTTCACTCCGGCCTTCGCCGCCGCGTAGTGGCCGCTCCCGGGCACGCCCCGCGCGGCCGGTGACGTGATGTTCACGATCGACCCGCCCTCGGTCATGCGGGCCGCGGCGATCACGGACGCCCGCCAGACCGCCTTGAGGTTCACCTCGATGCAGGCATCCCAATCCGGTTCGGCGAGCTCGTGCAACGCCGAGCGCACCGGCGAGCCGCCGGCGTTGTTCACCCACACGTGGAGGCCACCGAACGTGTCGACGGCGGCGTCCGCCAGTGCCTCGAGCGCCTCGCGGTCGGTGACGTCGGTGGCCACCGCGAGCGCCCGGCCGCCGGCGGCGCGGATCTCGCCGGCCACCCGCTCGATCCGGTCGTGGTGGCGGGCGGCCACGACCACGGCGGCGCCGGCGTCGGCGTACGCCTTGGCGATGCCCTCGCCGATGCCCTGGCCGCCGCCGGTGACGACGGCGACCTTCCCCTGGAGGTCGAAGTGCAGCATGTCGGTTCCTTCCCGTGCCGGTGGTGCGGTGGTGCCGGTGGTGCCGGTGGTGCCGGTGGTGCGGTGGTGCGGTGGTGCCGGTGGTGTCGGCGGTGCCGGTGAACGGCGGTGGTGCGGTGGTGTCGGCGGGTGCAGGTGCTCAGGCGGTCGGGACGACGTCCGCGGCGAAGCGTTCCATCCGGTCGAGACCGCCGGGCCCGGCGAACACGAACGCCGGCACCATCACGCGGGACACGCCGAGTTCGGCGAGCCGGCCGATGCGCTCGTGGGTCGCGGCCGCATCGGCGGCGGGTGCGAGGTTCACGTGCAGCCGGATCTCCGCCGGGTCGCGATCGGCCGCGTCGCACGCGGCGCGGAAGCGGTCGACGAGCGGTCGCAGCCGGTCCGGGTCGGACTCGCCCGGGTACCACCCGTCGGCGAGACGCACGGCGCGAGCGATGGCGGCGTCGGTGTCGCCACCGACCACGATCGGGATGCGGCCCGAGATCGGACGCGGGCTGCAGGTGACCGGTGCGAAGTCGACGAAGCGACCGTGGAACTCCACCTCCGGCGCCTCCCACAGCCGCCGCATCGCGGCGACGTACTCGTCGGTGCGCGCACCGCGGTGTTCCCACGGCACGCCCAGGGCGTCGAACTCCTCGCGCAGCCATCCGATGCCGATGCCGAGCTCGACGCGACCACCCGACAACCGGTCCAGCGTCGCGAGTTCCTTCGCGAGCACCAGCGGGTTGCGTTGCGGGAGGATCAGGATGCACGTCCCGAGGGTGAGTCCCGGTGCGGCGGCCGCGGCGAACGCGAGCCAGATCAGCGGGTCGGGGATCGGGGTCTCCGGCACCGCGGGGATGCGCCCGTCGGCGGTGTACGGGTACCGCGACTCGATCGAGGACGGCAACACCACGTGTTCGCCGCCCCACAGCGACGTGAAGCCGGCGCTGGCGGCACGGCGACACAGCTCGAGTGTGTCGTCCTGGTGGAACGCGATGCTGCTGGCGAACGCGAGCCCGAACTCCATCCGACCCCCTCCGATGTCGTGCGGTCCCTCGGGACCACGGAAACCTACGGCCGGTAGGTTATTCGCCCGTCCACCACCGGCCCGAGACGGAGCACCGGTCGCCGCCGCGAGCTCGGACGAGCGTGACCTCAGTCGAGCGCGACCTCGCCGAGCGGGATGCCGAGGCGCGCGGCGAGCGCCTCGACCACGAGCGAGTGGTCGACGCGCTGGGGCAGCCCGGACACGGTGACGGCGCCGACGCAGCCGACGCCGTGCACCTGGATGGGGAAGCTGCCGCCGTGCGAGGCGTGGTCGCGGTGCGGCAATGCCATCACGTCGAGGATCGAGCGTCCGTCGCGGTGCGCGTGGAGGCCCACCGCGTACGACGGCTGGTGGAGCAACTCCACCACGTTCCGCTTGCGCCGGGCCCAGTCTGCGTTGGCCGGCGAGGTGCCCGTCATCGCGTGGAGGAAGACGGTGGCGCCGTTCAGGCGCACCTCGACGGTGACGGCAGCGTGGCGGTCGAGTGCTCGTTGGCGGAGGTCGCACCCCAGCTCCCACGCCGCCTGCTCGTCGAACGAGTCGAAGCGGAGCCGGCGGAGCTGTTCGTCGATGCGGGCCAGGTCGCGGTCGATGTCGTGCTGTTCGGACACGCCCACACCGTACGCGACGGTGGCCGGGGCCGTCGCGGGCGATCGGTCAGGCGGGCCGGATGCCGCGCAGCAGCGGGCGGACGATGCGCTGGGGGGCGCCGACGAGGGCGCCGAACAGGAACGCGCGACGCGGCAACCACACCGCTCGCTTGTCGCGCTCGACGGCGTCGGCCACCGCGGTCGCCACACGCTCGGCCGACACGTTCGGCATGAGCTGCAGCCGTCGCAGGCGATCGAACGACCGCACGGTGGGCGGGTACTGGAGGTTGTCGAGCAGGTCGGTGGGCACCGGCCCGACCTCGAGGTTGGTGACGCCCACGCCCGTCCCGCCGAGGTCCTCGCGCAGGATGCGGCTGAAGTGGCTGAGACCGGCCTTGGTGCCGCAGTAGACGGCGAGGCCGGGGAAGCCACCGTTGGCCGCCATCGACGAGATGTTCACCACGTGTCCTCGGCTGCGATCGCGCATGCCGGGCAGCACCTCGCGCGTGAGCTGCATCGGCACGGTGAGGTTGAGCCGGACCACGTCGTCGATCTCGCGCTCGCTCGTGTCGAAGAAGCTCTTCGTGTACTCCATGCCTGCGTTGTTCACGAGCACGTCGACCGGACCGGCCGCTGCCTGCGCCCGATCGACGAGGCCGCGCAGCTGCGCGTCGTCGAACAGGTCGCACGGCAGGGCGCTCCCGCCGAGCTCCGACGCGAGCGCCTCCAGCGGGCCGGCGCTGCGGGCGACCAGCGTCACCCGGGCGCCGCGCGTCG
>WLDE01000147.1 GCA_009704985.1 Actinomycetota bacterium
CACCCGATCCGCGCCGAGCGGCTCGCCCGCGGCGAGATCAGCCCCGACGACGACCGGTCGAGCGTGGCCGCCCTGCGCGCCCAGCCGATCGATCCCGCGCCGCCGCCGGCCGAGGGCCGAGCCGGATCGCCGTCAGTCGCCGGTCGGGCCGTTCGTGGCCGGCGGACGCGCCTGCCAGCGATCCGCCGCGACCTCGTGCATCCGGCCGGCGGCGACCAACCGGCTGATCGACATCGCCGCCGATCGCCGCTCCACCGTGTCGACGAACGGCAGCGTCACGTGCGGTCGGTACACGAAGCGGTGCGCCACGAAGTCCTCGAGCGATCGCGGTTCGTCGGCGAAGGCCACCATCTCGTCCTCACGTCGCCCGATCACCGCGGTGAAGGTGTCGAGCGCGTCGAGGTACGCGTCGCGGCCCTCGATCACCCCCCTGTGGTGGAACGTGAGGTACCAGCGGGCGTCCACCTCGCGTGCACGCGCGAGCGAGCGCTCGAAGTCGTCGAGGCTGCTCCACTCGTCGCCGTAGTACGGCCCGAAGGCGGAGAGGTCGATGTCACCGGTGACGAACACGCCGTCGGGCTCGACGAGCATCCCGCAGTGCCCGCGGGTGTGCCCCGGGAGGTGGATCGCCGTGATCGTCACCCCGCCGAGGTCGATCGTGTGGCCGTCGGCGAACCCGACCGCATCGGGACGCTCGACGTAGGTGAAGTCGCGGACCACGACCTCGCGGAACACCCGCTCGGCCTCGGGTGCCATGCCGTAGATCCGCATCAGGCCGTCGAGCGATCGTGCCCCCGGCAGGTCGTGCTCGTGGATGTGCACCGACGCGGTGGGGAACAGGTGCACCCCGGCCAGGTGGTCCTCGTGGGCGTGGGTGAGCACGACGCGGTCGACGGCGCCGGGCGCGGACCATTCGGCCACGTCGGGCCGGGTTCGCATCGACGTGCTCGGGTCGATGATCGCAGTGGCGTCGCGGCCGCGAACGACCAGCGAGTTGCCGGCCGGATACCGGCCGCCGTCGAGACCGATGAGCGCGGTGGTGTGCGGCCCGAGCGGCCGGTCGGAGGGGAGCACGGTGCGGTTCACGAGTCGGTCGCCGGCGTGTCGCCGAAGCTGATGCCCATCTCGCGCGCGGTGCGCATCGTGTCGCAGCCGAGGGGCACCTTCTTCTGCCTGCCGCTCACCTGCGCGAGGGGCACGTGGTCGACCGAGTCACCGGTGAGGCACACCATCTGGCCGTCGAGGCCGTCCGCGAGCGCCCGCACCGCTGCCGCGCCGAAGCGCAGGCCGAGCAGGCGGTCGAACGAGGTGGGCGACCCGCCGCGCAGGAGATGACCGAGCACCACGGTGCGCGACTCCTTGCCGGTGCGCGATTCGAGCTCGTCGGCCACCCGGGCACCGATGCCGCCGAGGCGCTCGCTGCGCCCCACGCCGGCCGCTTCGAGCGTCACGTGGCCGCCGCCCGCCGGCGTGGCGCCCTCGGCCACCACGACGATCGAGAACCGCGATCCGTTGAGGTGGCGGTGCATGATCGTGTCGGCCACCGGTCCGAGGTCGAACGGGATCTCGGGGATCAGGATCGCGTGCGCACCGGACGCGACGCCTGCGTGCAGGGCGATCCAGCCCGCGTAGCGGCCCATCACCTCGACGACGATCACGCGCCCGTGGGAGGTCGCAGTGGCGAAGAGCCGGTCGATGCACTCCGACGCGAAGCTCACCGCGCTGTCGAAGCCGAACGTCGCCATCGTGGCCTCGAGGTCGTTGTCGATCGTCTTCGGCACGCCGATCACGCGCAGCCCGGCGGTGTGCAGGTGGTGGGCGATGCTCAGCGAGCCGTCGCCACCGATGGTGACGAGCGCGTCGATGCCACGCTCGGCGAAGCGGGCGAGCAGCTCGGCCGTGCGATCGACCTCGACCACCGACCCGTCGGGCTGCACCGTGGGATAGCGCGTCGGGTTGCCGCGGTTGGTGGTGCCGAGGATGGTGCCGCCGAGGTGCACGATGCCGCGCACCCGGTCGCGCGAGAGCGGGATCACCCCACCGTCGTCGTACTGCTCGGGGTACAGCAGGCCGTTGAAGCCGTCGCGGATGCCGACGACGTCCCAGCCGCGGTCGTGGGCGGACAGGGTGGCCGCGCGGATCACGGCGTTCAGACCCGGGGCGTCACCGCCGCCGGTGCTGAGGGCGATGCGTCGGATCGGGGGTGCGGTGGGGGAGGGCACGGCCCGATGCTATTGCGGGGGGTGCCCTCGGACGGCCGACCCCGTTCGCTCCACCCGTCCCCGACGCTCGGGACGTCCGTCGCTACGGTGACGGGTGGTGCGGTGTGGAGGCCGCGGTTCGCGGGCGCCTCCCGACGAGCGGTGGAGGGCCGAGCGATGAGTGACACGACCGGGACCGGCGCGAGCGACACGACCGGCGCGACCGGCGCGACCGGCACGACCGGCACGAGTGACACCGCGGTGTCGCGTGACGTGGACGTGGTGGTGGTCGGTTCGGGTGCGGCCGGGCTGTGTGCGGCGCTGTCGGCCCGTGCCCGCGGCGCCCGCCGCGTGCTGGTGGCGGAGGCCGAGGCGGTGGTCGGCGGCTCGTCGCGTCTGTCGGGCGGGCTCGTCATGGGCGCGGGGACGCGCTACCAGCGCGCGCTCGGCATCCACGACGACGCGGCCTCGCTCTACCACGACTACCTGCAGCTCAACCGCTGGGACGTCGATGCCGCCGTCGTGAAGCGGTTCACGGAAATGGCCGGGCCCACCGTGGAGTGGCTCGGCGACCTCGGCGTGGAGTACCACGAGCAGCTCGTGTACGGCGGCGACGAGCGCGTCCCGCGTGTGCACGTGCCCGTCGGTCGCGGCCAGGGCATCGTCGACGTCCTGCACCGTCGCTGCCGCGAGGCCGACATCGACATCGCGCTCGGACGTCGCGTCGACCGGTTGCTCGTCGACGGTGGCCGGGTGGTCGGCGTCGCCGTCGGCGAGGACGAGATCCGCGCCGGGGCCGTCGTCCTCGCCGCCGGTGGGTTCGGCAACGCCCCCGAACGGCTCGCCGCGCACTTCCCGTCGGCGGCGGCCACGGGTGAGGCGTGGTACATCGGTGCCGAGGGGTCGCGGGGCGACGTGCTCGACCTCGGCGCACAGGTCGACGCCCAGACCACCGGGCACGACCGCGGCCTGCGGCTGCTGCACACGGGGGTGGACCGGATCTACGAGGCGTACCTGCCGGGCTGGCTCGTGCTCGTCGACACCGAGGGACGGCGGTTCTGCGACGAGACCGCGCCCTACGGGATGATGGACCACCTGATGCGGATGCACGGCGACCGCGCCTGGGCGATCTGCGATCAGGCGACGCTCGAGGCCGCCACCGCGTCGGGCATGGCCCGCTACAAGCAGACCATCCCCGGCTCGTCGAAGCGACAGAGCCCGCACTGGACCACGGACGTGATGGAGTTGATGCTCACGGCCGGGCGGGCGCGGCGTGCCGCCACGCTCGACGACCTGGCGTTCGGCATCGACGTCGATGCCGCCGTGCTGCGCGGCACGATCGAGCGCTACAACGCCGGGGTCGACGCCGGCGAGGACCTCACCTTCGCCAAGGACCCGTCGTTCCTGGAGCCGGTGCGGGAGCCACCGTTCTACGCCGTCGAGATGCGGCCGTCCACGGTGTGCTTCACCGCGTTCGGGCTCCGGATCGACCGGGAGGCCCGCGTGCTCGACCAGGCGTCGCAGCCGATCGCCGGTCTGTTCGCGGCGGGGGAGTGCACCGGCGGCGTGGTGGGCGCGCAGTACGTCGGGAGTGGCAACAGCTACGCCAACATCACCGTGTTCGGCCGCATCGCGGGCGAGCGCGCGGCCGCCTTCGCCCGCACGGGTCGCTGACGGAGTGCCCGGTCAGGAGTGCTTGGGCGTCCAGCCGCCGTAGCCGCTGACGTCGCTCTCCTGCACCCCGCCGATCACCTCGGTCACCCACGACAGGCGGTCCCTCAGGATCCGGTTCACGCCACCGTTGAGCGTGGCCGCCGACACGGCGCACGACCCGCACGCCCCGGAGAGCTGCAAGTGGACCACACCGGTCTCGACGTTCAGTTCGAGCACGTCGAGGGATCCGCCGTCGGCGGCGATCACCGGTTGGATCACCTCGATCACCTCCGCCAGGTCGCGCACGCGCGCGGCCGCGTCGGGGTGGTCGCCGGTGACGGGGAACGGAGGGGCGTCGGATCGGGGGTCGGCGGTCGTCGGTTCCACGTCACCATCCAACCGCGGAACGACCGATTTCATGCCGCTCGAGTTCAGATCCGAGTTCAGATCCGAGTTCAGATCCGAGCCCAGATCCGTTCGGTCAGATCCGCTCGGTCAGATCCGCTCGGTCAGATCCGTTCGATGATCGTCGCGGTGCCCATGCCGCCGCCGGTGCACATCGTGACCAGGCCGGTCTGGAGGTCGCGGCGCTCGAGCTCGTCGAGCAGGGTGCCGATCAGCATCGAGCCGGTGGCCCCGATCGGGTGGCCGAGCGCCATCGCCCCACCGTTCACGTTGACCTTGTCCCAGTCGGCGCCGGTGTCGCGCAGCCACTTCAGCACGACCGCGGCGAACGCCTCGTTCACCTCGAACAGGTCGATGTCGTCGATCGTCATGCCGGCCTTCTTCAGCACCAGGTGCGTGGCCGGTCCGGGCGCGGTGAGCATGATCACCGGCTCGGTGCCGGCGACGGCGGTCATCACGATCCGGGCGCGTGGCGTCATGCCGTGGGCCCGGGCGTAGTCGGGTGAGGCGACGAGCACCGCGCCGGCGCCGTCCACCACGCCCGAGCTGTTGCCGGCGTGGTGCACGTGGTGGATCGCGTCGATGTGCGGATACGCGATGCGGGCGATCTCGTCGATGCTCTTGCCGCGGTCGGGCAGCACGTGGGCGCCCATCCCGGCGAAGCTCGGCGACAACTTGGCGAGGTCCTCCACGGTGGTGCCCGGGCGCGGGAACTCCTCGTGGTCGAGCGCGAGCCGGCCGTCGTCGTGGAAGATCGGCACGAGCGAGCGGTCGAAGCGACCCTCGGCGATCGCCGCTGCCGCTCGGTTCTGGCTGTCGACGCCGAGCTGGTCGCACTGCTCGCGGGTGAAGCCCTCGACGGTGGCGATCAGGTCGGCCGAGATGCCCTGGGGCACCATGTCGTACTGGTCGCGCAGGTGGCGGTTGTTCGCGGTGAAGCCGTCGACGTGCATCGGCGACGGCCGCGACATGCTCTCGACGCCGCCGGCCACGACGAGGTCCTGGAAGCCGGAGAGCACGCCCATCGCGGCGAAGTTCACGGCCTGCTGGCCCGAGCCGCAGAAGCGGTTGAGGGTGACGCCCGGCGCCTCGATCGACCAGCCGGCGTCGAGCGCCGCCATGCGGGCGATGTCCATCGAGTGGTCGCCGCTGCCGGCACCGCAACCCATCACGACGTCGTCGACCTCGGCGGTGTCGAACCCGTTGCGCTGCTGCAGCGCGTTCAACACCTGGGCGAGGATCCGCTGCGGGTGCACCTCGTGCAGCGCCCCGCTCTCCTTGCCCTTGCCGCGCGGTGACCGCACCGCATCGATGATCCAGGCCTCACGTTCCATGGCGACTCCTCCTCGTCGGGCGAGACGCTAGATCACGGCCTCCACGGTCCTCCGACCCGGCGTGGGCGCCAGCCGCTCGACGAGTCGTCGCGCCACCTCGACCGCCCGCGGGTCGGCTCCCGTCGCTCGGTGGGCGATCGCGACCGTGCAGGGCGACAGGTCGACGACGGGGATGATCGCGATGCCGGCGAAGCTGAAGCCCGGCCGGGACGTGGCCCCGATCGCGACACCGGCACCGGTCGTCGCCGCGAGCAGCCCCTCTTCGGCGTTCCGGCAACGAGCGCCGATCCGGACCGGACGACCGCGCCGTTCGGCGACGGCCATCCAGAAGTCGTGGAACACCAGGTCCGTCTCCGGTGGGGCGATCCATGGTTCGTCGACCAGGTCCTCCAGGGTGAGCTCGGTGCGCGCGGCCAGCCGGTGGTGCACCGAGAGTGCTGCGACTCGCGGCAACTCCCGCAGCGGCAGCGTCACGAGGTCGGCGTCGTCGAAGGGTCGGAAGACGATGCCGAGATCCGTCCTGCCCGACCTCACCCCGGCGTCGGTGTCGCCGAACTCGGCCTCCGAGATCGTGAGCCGCAGGGACATCGACCGTGCCGTCTCGGAGAGCGCCGCGACGAGGTCGGGTCCGGCGGCGTGCGTCATCAGCCCCACGCGCAGCTCGTCGCGGTGACGGTTCGCCTCGATGCGAGCGTGGGCCTCGAACTCGTCCGCGCTGCGGACCAGTTCACGCGCTGCCGGCAGCAGCGCGACGCCGCTCGCCGTCAGCTGCACACGCCGGGTGGACCGGTCGAACAGCGCCACGCCGAGGCGCTGTTCGAGCAACCGGATCTGACGGCTGATCCCGGACGGGTCGAGGTGCCGTCGATCGGCCGCCCGCGCGAAGTGGAGCTCGTCGGCCGCGGCCAGGAACGTCCGCACCAGCTCGAGGTCGGGATTCATGCGGTTCGCACCATAGTGATCCCCGAAGTCGCCTTGTTCCGCTCGGGTCGCCGTGGTCGTCTGACCCGCGTGGAGTCCGACGGGGGTCGGACCGCAACGAGGGGGAACACCATGGACCGTCGTACCGTCCGTCCAGCCGTCCGCTGGTCGATCGCGGTCGTCGCACTCGTCGTCGCCGCATCCTGCGGTGGTGACGGTGATGACGATGGCGACGGCGAGACCGGCGCACCGTCGACCACCGCAACCGTCGCACCGACCGTGCCCGAGACGACGGCGCCCGACACCGTGCCCGAGACCACGTCACCGGCCACCACGGCCGCGCCGGCGACGACCGAGGCGCCCGCCACCACGGAACCGGCCGCCGGGGCGGCCGCGCTGACCGGTCTGACGATCGATCCGGCCGACGCGCTCGCGGCGCTGGAGTGCGACGGCGAGGGCACGCCCATGCTGTTCGTCCACGGCACCGGGTCCTCGCCCGAGGAGAGCTTCGGCCCGGGGGTCGCCGCCGCGATCGCCACGGCCGCCGGCGACACGGCGGTGTGCACGATCGCGCTGCCCGACCGCGCCGTCGGCGACATCCAGGTGTCGGGCGAGTACGTCGCGGTGGCGCTCGCCGAGCTCGCGTCGTCGAGCGGTGGACCGGTCCCCGTGCTCGGTCACAGCCAGGGCGTGCTCGTCGCACGTTGGGCGATCGCCCACTGGAGCCCGGTCGCCTCGGCGTCGATGCTCGTGGCGGTCGCCGGGCCCAACGCCGGTGCGCCGGTGGTCGACGGTCTGTGCGCTGCGGGCTGCGCGGCCTCGTTGCAGCAGATGCGACCCGGCTCGGCCTTCCTCACCGCGCTCGACGCGGCGTGGTCGGACGTCGAGGTGCCCGTCACCGTGATCCGCAGTCTCACCGACGAGTTCGTCCCGGCCGACTCGGCCGCAGCCGTGACGGGGGCGACCCTGGTGACCGTGCAGGACGTCTGCCCGGCGAGCACGACCACGCACGCAGGGCTGCTGGCCGACGGGGTCACCGTCGCCGCGGCGGTGAGCGCGTTGGCGAACGGCGGTGTCGCCGACCCGTCGTCGCTCGGCGCAGAGCTGTGTACACCGCCGACGGGCATCGACGCCGCAGCCGTGGCGGCAGCCGGCGACGCGGCGTTCGGTGCCGTGCTGACCGCCCCGGTCGTGGCCGAGGAACCGCCGCTCGCCCCCTACGTGTGAGTCAGCGGGCGGCGGGGCGCACCAGCTCGCCCGGACGGGTGTCGAGCGCGGCGGCGACCAGTTCGCCGTCGCGCACGACCGGGACGCCGTTGACCAGCAGGTGGCGCATGCCCTCCGGCTGGTCGGCGGTGAGCCGTTCGCAGTCGGCCGGGAAGTCACGCACCCGGCGCAGCGGGCCGGGCGCCACGGTGGCCGGGTCGAACACGGCGAGGTCTGCGATCGCGCCCTCCCGGATCACGCCCCGGTCGGCGAAGCCGAAGATCTCGGCCTGCTGCTGGGTGAGCTTGTGGATCGCCTGCTCGAGGGTGAGCACGCCCTTGCCGCGCACCCAGTTGCCGAGCAGGTCGGTGGCGAGCGGCGCGTCGCACAGCTGCCCCACGTGGGCGCCCGCGTCGCTGAGGCCCAGGGTGCACCCCTCGGTCTGCAACAGCGTGGCGATGCCGTCCTGGTCGTCGTTGGCGAGCACCGCCTTCACCCGGAACCGGCGCAGGTCCGGTTCCTCGAGGGTGAGGTCGAGCAGCGCGTCGAACGGATCGGCGCCGCGGTCCGCGGCGAGGTCGAGCAGGCGGCGGCCGACGAACTCGGGGTGCGCGTCGCTCTCCATGATCTCGTAGGTCTCCCACCGCGGCGGGATGCCCTTGCCGGCGGCCCATCCGTCGCGCACCCGCTGCCGCCAGGTGGTGTCGGCGTAGTGGGCGCGCCGGTCGTCGATCGACAGCGGCATCAGCTCGGCGAACACCGGCGAGGTGTTGAGCGTGAACGGCTCGATCATCGTCATCGAGAACGTGAGCGGCCGGCAGCTCACCTGCGGGTACACCTTCGCCCCACGCGCCACGCCGCGCTGGTGGATCTCCAACGCCTTGAGGTGCGCGCCGGTCGCGGTGGTGAGCAGCGCGGTCCACGTGACCGGCACGCCGAGTTCGAGCTGGAGGTCGTAGATCTGCTCGAAGCGCAACCCCTCGCTGGTTCCGTTGATGCCGATCACGCCCTTGCCGGTCTCGGCGACGGCGCGGCACAGCTGCTCGACCTCGGTGCGGTCGGCCCACCGGCTCGGGATCGGCTGACCGTCGGCGCCGAGGTGGGTGACGGCGAAGCTGGTGGCGAACCCGGCCGCGCCGGCCTCCATCGCCTCCGTCACGAGCGCCGCCATCGCCTCGATCTCGTCGCGCGTGGCGGTGCGGCTCGAGGCGTCCTCACCCATGACGTAGATGCGCAGCGGGGTGTGGCCGATGTAGGCGGCGTAGTTCAGTACCGTGCCGCGCCGCTCGATCGTGCGCAGGTACTCGGGGAACGACTCGAACTCCCACGGGATGCCGGCGTTCAGCGACGCCGGATCCATGTCCTCCACCTTCTCCAGCGTGTGCGCGATCAGCTCGCGGTCCGCCGGTCGGGTGGGGGCGATCGAGAAGCCGCAGTTGCCGGCGACCACCGTGGTGACCCCGTGGAAGCACGACGGGGTGAGCGCCGGGTCCCAGAACACCTGGGCGTCGTAGTGGGTGTGGATGTCGATGAAGCCCGGGCTCACCACACACCCCGCGGCGTCGAGCTCGCGGTCGCCCACCAGGTCGGTGCCGACGGCGACGATGCGGCCGTCGCGCACGGCGACGTCGGCGCGCACGCCCGGCGCGCCCGTGCCGTCCACCACCGTGCCTCCGCGGATCACCAGCACCTCGCCGGCCGGTCCCTCCGAGTCCTTCGTGCCGTCGCCCATGTGCGGTCCCCCTCTGCGCTCACGACCGGTCGGTCGACCGACCCATGGTCGCGCACGGGCGGCGAGCGATCGGACTCCGAGCGGCGGGGCCCGGTCCGGCATCACGCCGGATCGACCCGGTTCGGGCCGTTGGTCCCTGGCGCGGGCCTGCGACCGGTCGACCATGGAACCAGGTGGCGGTGTGCCGACCGCCGCCGCCTCGCCGATCCGGCGGACGCCGGATCACGTCGCAGAGGAGGACACCATGAGCACGCCCAAGATGCTCGCACCGATGGTCGACCAGTGGCCCGCATGGCTGGGTCGACTCGGGATCCCGGAGTCGTGGCAGCAGTTCCTCGACGCCGAGACCATCCGTGTGGAGGAGTACCGCGACGGCGACATGCTCGTCGTCCGGGCGGAGCTGCCCGGCATCGACCCCGACCGTGATGTCGAGGTCGTCGTGGCCGACGGCATGCTGCGCATCCACGCCGAGCGCACCGAGCGCACCGAGAGCACGGACTTCACCGGCGAGCCCGCCGGGAGGAAGGTGACCGAGGCCGAGACGACCGAGGCCGAGACGACCGAGGCCGAGACGACCGAGGTCGAGGAGGCCGAGGTGAAGGAGGCCGAGGTGAAGGAGGCCGAGGCTCGCCGCCACTACCGCAGCGAGTTCCGCTACGGCTCGTTCACCCGGGCGCTCGCGCTGCCGGCCGGCGTCGCCGAGTCCGACGTCACCGCCACCTACACCGACGGGATCCTCGAGGTCCGGGTGCCGATGGTGGAGGCCGCCGAGCGCACCCGCACCGTGCCCGTCACCCGCGGGTGACCGACACGGGTCGGTGCTCGACCCACGCCGCCGGCGTCGTCTCCGGGCGACGCCGGCGGTCTCGCGTCAACCGTCCTCGCGTCAACCGTCCTCGCTGCCGTGGGGCGGGAACTCGACGTGGTCGGGGAGCACGTGGCCGAGCGCCTCGATGTGCGGGCGCCACAGGTCCAACGCGAACCGGTACCAGCCGTGGCAGCCGACGGGGAGACGGCCACCGGCGAGCTCGAAGCACCGCTCGACCTCGAGTTCGAAGCTGAATCCGAGCGACGTCATCGGGTCGGCGACGCGGAACCAGGGCAGCACCTCCGGAACCATCTGGCTCCAGAAGACGTCCTCGTAGAACGTGTTGCCGCGCCACCGCAGGTACGGGTTCCGCAACCACTCGTTCGTCGAGTTGCCGATGCCCAGCGCCTTGATCGTGACCAGCGGGAGGTCGCGTAGCTCGGCCGACCACGGCGAGCCGGCCGGGGCGCGGCGGAAGCTGCCGGGCCGTTCGAGCAACCGCAGCGTGCGGTTCACGCGGACGTGCGCGTCGTTGTCGCGGAGCGAGAAGCCGCTGTTGCCGCCGCCCGGCATGAACGGCTCGCCACCCGGCTGGGGCGAGGGCTTCCAGAACGGAGCACCCACGTAGTGGAAGCCGCGCTCGCACCACTCGTCGAGCTCGTCGCGGAACACGAACACATCCGGTTCGTGGCACAGCGTGAACCGGTATCGCTCGCCGAAGTGCCGGAACAACATCGAGCTGGTCTTCAGGTCGCTGTAGGCCAGGTACCCGGCCATGCGGCGGGGCGGCACGTGCACGATCCGCAGGCCGGGGAGCAGCGCCTCGTAGGCGTCGGTCGGCATGCCGCGGGGGCACACGAGGTGGAGGTCGTGGCGGCCGAGCACCGCCGCGCACTGTTCGAGCCCGACCCGCTCCCACGGACTCACGTCGGGGCGGTGGGTGAACACGACCACGGCAGCGTTCGACCGAGAACGGGACCTGCTCCTCGGCATGTCGACACGGTAGCCCACGATGAGTCAGGTGCGCGGTCGTGGGGTGCGGTCGAGCGACCGGGGGGTGTCCGGTCTCGGTTCGTGGGTCGATGGGTGACCGGGCGGTGTCGTGCGGGTGCGCGCACACGGGGTGTACGTGACGCAACGGTGAATCCTGAGGGACGTCGCCGCCCACCCCCGGTCGGGCCGGTCCGTCGATCCCTAGGGTCGCCCGAATGGCGACCAGGGTGGCGGGGAGGCGGAGCGACGGTGGCCGGCGTGAGCGGCCGGCGGCGATGCGCCGCGCCG